>JADJXH010000004.1:1956653-2282762 GCA_016715895.1 Flavobacteriales bacterium
GTTCACCATCACGCGGGGGAACAATGTGTACGCCTCCGAGGACCGCGACAACAACAACGTGCCGGGTTTCAGCCCCGATGGTGGACCCACGCTCGATTTCGACTTTCCGCTCGATCTGGCGCTCGAACCGGTCGATTACGAATCGGCCGCCATCGCCAACCTGTACTACTGGAACAACATCATCCACGATGTGATGTATCAGTACGGCTTCGATGAGACGAGCGGCAACTTCCAGGTGAACAACTACGGGAACGGCGGTGCCGGCAACGATGCGGTGAACGCGGACGCGCAGGATGGTAGCGGCACGAACAACGCCAACTTCGGGACCCCGCCTGACGGCAGCGCGCCGCGGATGCAGATGTTCCGCTGGACCAGCACCTCCCCCGCGCGGGACAGCGACCTGGACAATGGGGTCATCGTGCACGAGTACGGCCATGGGATCAGCAACCGCCTTGTGGGCGGACCCTCCAACACCAGCTGCCTGTCCAATGCCGAGCAGATGGGCGAGGGCTGGAGCGATTATTATGCCTTGATGTTCACCATGGAACCGGGTGATCAAGGGCCCGACCCACGGGGCATCGGCACCTACGTCCTCGGGCAACCGGTGACCGGCGCGGGTATCCGACCGGCACCGTACTCCACCAACTTCGGGGTGAACGGATACACCTACGCTTCGACGAACTCGGGGCTGAGCCAGCCGCACGGCATCGGGTTCGTATGGTGCACGATGCTGTGGGAGATGACCTGGGACCTCATCGCGCAGTACGGGTTCAGCCCCGACCTGTACAACGGTACGGCGGGCAACAACATCGCCATGAACCTCGTGACGGAGGGGCTGCGCTACACGGCGTGCAACCCTGGATTCGTGGATGGCCGCGATGCCATCCTTCAGGCGGATCAGGTCCTCTATGGTGGGGCGAACCAACAGCTCATCTGGGCCGCCTTCGCCCGTCGGGGCCTCGGGTTCAGCGCCAGCCAGGGAAGTTCCTCCAGCCGCTCCGACCAGGTGGAGGCCTTTGACGTACCGCTCGATGTGAACGTCGGCGTGTCCGGCATCATCGAGCCCCTCCAGGGCATGTACCCGGACTGTGCGAACGACCCCCGACCCGTGAAGGTGACCGTCCGCAACAACGGTCTGTTGCCGCAGTCCAACATCCCGGTGAGCTACCGGCTGGACAATGGGGCTGTGGTCAGCACGGTTCTGGCCGGCCCCCTCAATTCGGGCCAGGTGGTCGAACTGAGCTTCCCCGGGACCGTCGCCATCGCGGGTCTGGGCAACCACCTCCTCAAGGCATGGACCTCGATGCCCGGCGATCTGGCCGCGGCCAACGACACCTCCACGGCGACCTATCAGCTGTATGCGGGGGGGGCCTTGGCGGCGCCCTTCCTGGAGGACTTTGAGAGCGGCTCCCTCTGCGGCACTTCGAGCAATTGTGGCGCCACCATCTGTGCCCTGCCCAATGGATGGGTGAACGTCACCAGTGGTGCGTTCGATGGTACCGATTGGCGGACGGACGAGAACGGCACGCCCAGCACGGGAACCGGTCCGGTTGCGGACCTGCAGCCCGGGACCACCACTGGGAACTACATCTACCTGGAGGCGTCCTCCTGCCTCAACAGTGAGGCCCACCTGCTGAGCCCCTGCATCGACCTTTCCGGGGTGTTGCTGCCTCGGCTCCGGTACGGCTATCACATGTTCGGGCCGGCGATGGGCTCCCTGCGGGTCGATGTGTTCGATGGGGAACAATGGCATCTGGACATCACTCCGGCGGTCCAGGGTGACCAAGGCAACGCCTGGCAGACCCGGATCGTGAACCTCGATGCCTTCGCCGGTGGCACCATCGTGCTCCGGTTCCGTGGGCGCACGGGCACGGATTTCACCTCAGACATGGCGCTGGATGCGATCGAGGTGTATGACGGCGCGATCCCGCCGGTGGTGGACCACAGCGCCACGCCGTCCAGCTATTGCGTTGGAGGCAAGGTGACGCTCAGCGACCTGTCCATCAATGATCCCACGGGGTGGAATTGGTCCTTGAGCCCATCCACCGGGTTCACCTTCACCGATGGCACCAGCGCGACCAGCCAGAACCCGGTGTTGCGCTTCGATGCACCCGGGACCTACGATGTGACCCTGCAGGCCTCCAACCCCTATGGGTCTGGTAGTTTGACGCGCACGGGTGCCATCATCATCGGTACCAGCACCGCGGCCCGGTTCGACCTTCGGTTGGACCGGTGGGGCGCGGAGACCACCTGGAACATCAAGCGATTGAACGGCACCACGGTGGCCTCGGGCGGGCCCTTCACCAATGTGGCCGGTAATGGTGTCTACCCAAGACCGCCTGAATTCCTCTGCCTCGATGCCGACAGCTGCTATGTGCTTGAGGTGAACGACAGTTACGGTGATGGCATGTGCTGCGATTGGGGCCAGGGCAATTACCTGCTGACCACCGGTGCTGGTGACACGTTGGTCTTCGGCAATGGTCAGTTCACCTTCCAGCGCAGGGACACGTTCTGTCTGGCCGTCACGCCGCGCTTGTCGGCGCGGGTGCTGCTCGAAGGCGCTTGGGATGGGGCCACGGGGCTCATGCGGGATCAGTTGCGGTCCAACCCCGCGTTCCCGCTCACAGAGCCCTACACCGCGCTCGGGTTCGCTCAGCTTCTGGGCGGTGGGGAGACCATCGACCCTTCCGTGCTCTCGGTGACCGGGAATGATGCCATCGTGGACTGGGTGCGGATCGAGCTTCGTGATCCGGCCACACCCTCCGTGCTCCGTGCCGCCCTGCACGTCCTGGTGCAACGGGATGGGGATGTGGTGGACATCAATGGGTCCACGAGCATCGCGCTGCCGGTGGCCGCGGGGAACTACCACGTCGCCATCCGCCATCGGAACCATCTGGGTGCCATGACGGGTGATCCGGTGGTGCTCGGCAGCACGCCCATCATGGTCGATCTGTCCGCTGCGGCCCAATCGACCTTTGGCACCGATGCACGGAAGGTCTCGGGAACGGTCAGGCTCCTTTGGGCGGGCAACGTCATCCGTGACGGCCAGCTCAAGTATGCGGGTGGGTCCAACGACAGGGATCCGATACTCGTCCGCATTGGAGGAACCGTCCCCACGACGACCGTTCCGGGATACTGGCCGGAGGACGTGACCATGGACGCCGTGGTCAAGTACGCTGGCGCCGCGAACGATCGCGACCCCATCCTGGTGAACATCGGGGGTACGGTACCCACGCTGATCCGGGTCGAGCAACTACCTTGACGAGCGTCATGCTCTTCGCAACGGATGTGAGCACACCTTGCAGCATGAGGCGGAGCCGAACAGGGATGGTAGCTGCGTTCGTGATCGCGACCGCCGCTCCGGATGGTCGGGTGAACGCCCAGTCATGGGAGGTGTTCGACATGAACACGGCCGGATTTCCGAGCAACACGGTCAGGGCGCTCTCACCGGACAGCAGCGGCAACATGTGGGTGGGCACCGATTGGGGCTTGTGCAGGTACGACGGGGCTGATTGGACGATCTACCAGACCGGCAATTCCGGCCTGCCGGAGAACGATATCCGCTCCCTGGCCGTGGCACCGAACGGTGATCTCTGGATCGGCACGGCGCTCTATGGGTTCGTGGTGTTCGATGGAGTGGATTGGGAGGTGTTCTCCACGCAGAACAGCCCGTTGCCCGACGATCAGGTCAACTGCATCACTTTCGACCATCGGGGCTGGGCATGGCTCGGCACCGTGGGAGGACTGGTGTGCTATACCGGCATGGAATGGCGCGTGTATAATGACCAGCCATCGAGCTACAATGGGTTGGTGCTGAACGGAAATCACATCCGCGACATCGATGTCGCCCCCGACGGTCTTGTCGCTTTCGGGACCATCAACGGTGGGTTCCACTACCTCACGGATACGGCGGTCCAGGTGCACGCCACGTACATCGACATGTTCCCCGATAACACGCAGTATGGCGTGCTGATCGATACGTTGGCGAACGAACGCTGGCTGGCGTGCCCGGCAGGCGGATTGCTACGGCAGGGTGGGGCCTGGAACGGCGGGCCGTGGTTCCAGTACACCACGTTCAACTCGCAGATCCCCTCCAATGCGCTCACGTGCATCGTGCAGGACGAGTTCTCCCGCCTGTGGATCGGCAGCCAGTTGAACGGCCTGATCCTGCGTGAGCCCAATGGGCAGTACAGCGTGTTCAACACGGGAACGAGCGGCATACCGGACAACTCCGTGGAGCGCTTGTGCTTCGCGCCGGACGGCAGCCTCTGGGTGGCGACGTTCTTCGGCGGAGCTGCCCGCTTTTCGTTCGATGTGGGGCTGGGGGACGAGGTGCCCGATGATCGCGGACTTCGCCTCTTTCCCAACCCCACGCATGGACCGGTACGGGTCGTCTCCGATGATCTTCCGGCCGGATCGGAATGGTGGATCACCGACGCCATGGGGCGCGCGCACAGGAGCGGACGAACGGGCGTGGACCCGTTGGTCCTCGATCTTGAAGGGGTCGCTCCAGGTCCTTACCTCCTGCTTGTGAACTGCGCTGAGGGCCTCCGTTCCGCGCGGTTCCACGTGTATTGACCAAGCCTGCGCTGTGATGTATCTTGCGGCTCCCCGCACAGGGACCCTCCTAGAATCCGAACGACATGATGAAGCGCTACGCCTGGGTGCTCGCCGCACCCCTGTTCTTCAGTGACCTGAATCCGGCCGAAGCCCAGTGCACGGTCACCAACGCCACGGGCTGCACCTGCGCCAATGGGACCGGGAACTGCGAATTGCTTCCGGATATCCAGATCAGTTGGTTCGCGCTGCAGAACTATGCTAATGGACCATCGGAATACAGCCAGACCTCCTCGGGCAACGCAGGCCGCCTCCGGATCAGCGGATCGACGCCGAACCAGGGCCGCGGGCCGTTGGAGGCACGAGGCGTGAACGCCCAAGGGTATCGCACCTTCATCTGCGGTACGGATACCAACACGGTATACCTGCCCACGGATAACAACGGATACACCTGCTCGAACGGCTACGCGGCCAAGCAGCGGCTGTATCAGCGGGTCTATTCCAAGAACGGCAACGCCATGACCTATACGGACCAGTTGGCGGGCACCATGACCTATCACCCCACCCACAACCACTATCATGTGGATGACTGGACCACCATGACCCTGAGGTTGGAGCAGCCCGGCGAGCCGGATCCGCGGAACTGGCCGGTGGTGGCCAGCGGGGGGAAGCTGGGCTTCTGCCTCATGGACCTCAGCACCTGCTCGAACAGCACCGGGCATTGCCGCACCTCGCACCTGTACAATCAGGGCACCAGCCTCACCACCTCCCAGTTCCCGAACAGCGGTCTGGGTGTCGGTTACGGCTGCGGTGAGAACTTCCAGGGGATCTCGGTCGGCAAGAACGACATCTACAGTGAGGGATTGGACGGGATGTGGATCAACCTGCTGCCGGGATTGTGCAACGGCAATTATTGGATCGTGGCCGAAGTGGATCCGCAGAACAGCTGGCGCGAGGAGAACGAGGAGAACAACTGGACGGCGATCCCGTTCAACCTAGCCCAGCAGTCCGCGGCGAACAGCGGTGGCGGTGCGTTCATGAACGCCTCGGGTCGTCTGGTGCTCGCCCCGGGAGGGAGCGTCACGCTCTCCGCCACCCCGGGATACAGCTACCTGTGGAGCACGGGGGCCACGACGCGGAGCATCACGGTGACCACACCGGGGACCTATTCCTGCACCGTGACCGCCCCTTGCGGTGCGCTGGCCACGCCGAGCATGACGGTGACCCAGTTGGCCGCTCCAGCCGCCCCGACCGGTACGGGTGCCACGGTCCCTGCCGGGAATACCGCCCAGCTGGCGGCCACCGGCGGTGATCTTCGGTGGTACGACGCGCCCACCGGCGGCACCCTGATGGGCACGGGTGCGAACTTCACCACCCCCGTTCTGAACCAGACCACGTCGTATTGGGTGGGTGACCGGAACGTGTCCGCCGGCGTGGATCTGAACGTCGGCAAGCCGAACAACTCCGGTAGCGGTGCATACAGCAACTCCAAGCAGTACCTGCTCTTCGATGCGTACGAGCCTTTCGTGCTGGAATCGTTCAAGGTGTACTCCAATTCAGTGGGCAAGCGTCACTTCGTGCTCTTCGACCGCGTGGGCAATCTCATCGAGGAGAAGTATGTGGAGATCCCCAACGGCATGAGCACGGTGACCGTGAACTGGTCGGTCCCCGCCGGCACGCAGCATCGGATCACGGCCTACGATGACAACGTGGATGTGTATCGTGACCTGTGGAGGAACGATGGCGGGGTCTCCTACCCCTACCCGATCGGTAGCCTGGGGGCCATCACGGGCAGCACCGGTGGCAGCCAGTACTACTACTACCTCTATGATTGGAAGGTCCGCACCGCTGACGTGGTCGCTGAAGGTCCGCGCACCGAAGTGGTGGCCAACGTGACGAATGCCGTGCAACTTGACGTGCGTGTTTTCCTGGAGGGGCCCTATGACGGTGGGACGGGCCTGATGCGGGACGATCTGCGCTCGAGCGGGCTGATCCCGGGTACGGAACCCTTCACCGCCTTGGGCTTCACCCATGTGGGAGGGGGGGCGGAGTCGATCGCTCCGGGCCTGCTGGCCACCACGGGTGCCAACGCGGTGGTGGATTGGGTGCTTCTGGAACTACGGTCCTCGACGGATCCTGCCCAGGTGCTGGCCACCCGGAGCGCCTTGGTGCGCCGCAACGGGCAGGTGATCGGGGTGGACGGCGGTGTGCCGCAGTTCGGTGTCCCAGCAGGCAACTATCACGTTTCGGTGCGTCATAGGAATCACTTGGGAGCGATGACCGCCGTGCCGGTGACCTTGGGTGGAAGCCCGACCTTCGTGGACCTGACCGCCGCGGCCACGGGTACGTGGGGCGCCGACGCCCGCAAGAGCGTGAGCGGGGTGATGGTGCTTTGGACGGGTAACGCCCGCCGCGATAACGTGCTGAAGTACACGGGCACCAGCAATGACCGGGACGAGATCCTCCAGGCCATCGGGGGGACCCTCCCAACGGGGGTGCTTCCTGGCTATCACACCATGGATGTGACCCTGGACGGTCTGGTGAAGTATGCCGGCACCGCCAACGACCGCGATCCGATCCTGGTGAACATCGGAGGCTCGGTGCCCACCGCAACCCGAGCGGAACAACTGCCTTGACCGATCGGGGATCCGTATTACCTTCCGCCCCGGTTGTTGACCCTACCCTGTGACCAAAACCAAACCCTGATGATGTTCTCTCAAACCAGAACCAGGAGCCGTTCCTTGTGGGGGGCGCTCCTCGCCTTGTCCTTGGGGACCGGCGCCACAGCGCAGCCGCTCGTGGACATCGGCCTCTTCCCGAACGCCAGTCCCAACACGTTGGAGGTAAGGGTCCGTCCGGATGCCTCCTTCAACCAGGTGGTGTCCTCGATCACGTTCACCATCCGGTGGAACGATGCGTCCGGCGCAAGCCTTGACGTGAATGCGCTCGCCCAGTTCTGCCCGGGGGGCTTCTTCATCACCCCCTCGGGTGATGGGCAGATCGTGGACGGCGGGTTCCGCTATTACACGTTCAACGCGTTCGGGTTCGCGCAGTTGAGCGCAGCCTGCTCTGGTCAGACGTGGTCGGCCAACACCGAGCGGGTGATCATGACGATACCGGTGATCAACAACACCGGGTGTGCCACGTTCAACATCGTGAACGACGGCTACACTCAGGCCAACAACAAGGACTACTTCATGTCCTTGAACGGTCTGGACGCCACCGATGCCATTTACAGTTCCGACTTCAACATCGGCAACTGCACGGCCGATTGTCTGGGGGTCATCGGCGGGTCAGCCCTTCCTGGGACGGCTTGCGATGACGGCCTCGCAACCACCGGCAACGACACGTGGGATGCCAACTGCGTCTGCGTAGGGCAACTGATCGACTGCGAAGGCACCCCGGGCGGCAGCGCCCTGCCGGGCACGGCCTGCGATGACGGTCTTGCCACCACCGGCAACGACACCTGGGATGCGAACTGCAGCTGCGTGGGTCAGCTGATCGACTGCGAAGGCACTCCGGGCGGCAGCGCCCTGCCGGGCACGGCCTGCGATGACGGTCTTGCCACCACCGGCAACGACACCTGGGATGCGAACTGCACCTGCGTGGGTCAGCTGATCGACTGCGAAGGCACCCCGGGCGGCAGCGCTCTTCCGGGCACGGCCTGCGATGACGGTCTTGCCACCACCGGCAACGATACCTACGATGCCAACTGCAACTGTGTCGGTCAGCTGATCGACTGCGAAGGCACCCCGGGCGGCAGCGCCCTGCCGGGCACGGCCTGCGATGACGGTCTTGCCACCACCGGCAACGACACCTGGGATGCGAACTGCACCTGCGTGGGTCAGCTGATCGACTGCGAGGGCACCCCGGGCGGCAGCGCCCTGCCGGGCACGGCCTGCGATGACGGCCTGGCCACCACCGGCAACGATACCTACGATGCCAACTGCAACTGTGTTGGCCAACTCATCGACTGCGAAGGCACCCCGGGCGGCAGCGCCCTGCCGGGCACGGCCTGCGATGATGGCCTTGCCACCACCGGCAACGACACCTGGGATGCGAACTGTACCTGCGTGGGCCTTCTGATCGACTGCGAAGGCACTCCGGGCGGTAGCGCCCTCCCCGGCACCGCCTGCGACGATGGCAACCCCAACAGCAGCAACGACACCTGGGATGCGAACTGCAACTGCAGCGGCACCCTGCCCAATGACTGCGAGGGCACTCCGGGCGGTCCTGCCCAACCGGGTACGCCCTGCGATGACGGCCTCGCCACCACCGGCAACGACCTGTGGGATGCCAACTGCGTATGCGTGGGTCAGCTGATCGACTGCGAAGGCACCCCGGGTGGCAGCGCCCTGCCGGGCACGGCCTGCGATGACGGCCTCGCCACCACCGGCAACGACACTTGGGATGCGAACTGCACCTGCGTGGGTCAGCTGATCGACTGCGAAGGCACCCCGGGCGGCAGCGCCCTCCCCGGCACAGCTTGCGACGATGGCAACCCCAACAGCAGCAACGACACCTGGGATGCGAACTGCAACTGCAGCGGCACCCTGCCCAATGACTGCGAAGGCACTCCGGGCGGTCCTGCCCAGCCGGGTACGCCCTGTGATGACGGCCTGGCCACCACGGGCAACGACCTGTGGGATGCGAACTGCGTGTGCGTGGGTCAGCTGATCGACTGCGAAGGCACCCCTGGCGGCAGCGCCCTGCCGGGCACCGCGTGCGATGATGGCCTCGCCACCACCGGCAACGACACCTGGGATACGAACTGCACCTGCGTGGGTCAGCTGATCGACTGCGAAGGCACTCCGGGCGGCAGCGCCCTCCCCGGCACCGCTTGCGACGATGGCAACCCCAACAGCAGCAACGACACCTGGGATGCGAACTGCAACTGCAGCGGCACTCTGGCCAATGACTGCGAGGGCACCCCGGGCGGTCCTGCCCAGCCGGGTACGCCTTGCGATGACGGCCTCGCCACCACCGGCAACGACACGTGGGATGCCAATTGCGTGTGCGTGGGCCAGCTGATCGACTGCGAAGGCACCCCGGGCGGCAGCGCCCTGCCGGGCACCGCCTGCGATGACGGCCTCGCCACCACCGGCAACGACACCTGGGATGCGAACTGCACCTGCGTGGGTCAGCTGATCGACTGCGAAGGCACCCCGGGCGGCAGCGCCCTGCCGGGTACCGCTTGCGACGATGGCAACCCCAACAGCAGCAATGACACCTGGGATGCGAACTGCAACTGCAGCGGCACTCTGGCCAATGACTGCGAAGGCACCCCGGGAGGCCCTGCCCAGCCGGGTACGCCCTGCGATGATGGCCAGGTCCAGACCGGCAACGACACCTGGGATGCCAATTGCAACTGCATCGGCCAGCTGATCGACTGCGAAGGCACCCCGGGCGGTAGCGCCCTGCCTGGCACGGCCTGCGACGACGGTGATGCCTGCACCACGGGTGATGTGTATGACGCGAACTGCAACTGCGCGGGTCTCTTCGCAGATGCGGACAACGACGGTACCTGCGACGCCAACGACGTGTGCCCGGGCAGCCCTGAGCCTGGTCAGAGCTGCGACGACGGTGATGCATGCACGACGAACGATGTGGTGGATGCGAACTGCAATTGCGCCGGCACCTTTGCCGATGATGACAATGATGGAACCTGCGATGCGGATGATGTGTGCCCGGGCAGCCCGGAGCCTGGTCAGTCCTGCGACGATGGCAATCCCTTCACCATCAACGATGTGGTGGATGCCAACTGCAACTGCGCGGGCACCCCGATCGGTAACTGCACCGAGATCCTCACGCTGGACATCACCCTGGACAACAACGGGGCGGAGACCACTTGGGAGGTGCGTGACCAGACCGGAACCACGGTGATCCTGTCCGGTGGTCCCTACCAGAACGGTCAGGCAGGCAGCATCGTCACCGAGACCCTCTGCCTCAACCAGCTCTGCTACCGTTTGGTGGTGAACGACGCCGGTGGCGATGGCATCAACGGTGGTGGTTATGTGCTGCGCGACGCCAACGGCCGCCGCATCGTGGACGCCAACGGTTCCTTCACGAGCACCAGCAGCGTGATCAACGAGTTCTGCCTGCCGCTGAGCGTGGCGCGCCTGATCAATGCCAGCTGCGACCGTACGAACCTGCTCTACAAGACGAGCACGCAGATCTACGCCAGCTTCTACCCGGGCGCCAGCGGCTACCAGTTCTGGATCTTCGATCCGCACGGCTCCTACAGCCGCCGCGTGTTCAGCTCCATCCAGAATCTGGTGCCGGCCAATCTGGTGACCAATCCGGTGCCTGCGGACCTCGACCTGAACGTGCGTGTGCGCGCTCTCGTGGGTGGCAACTACACTGAGTTCGGTCCGGCCTGCCGCTTCCGTCTCAACACCCCGGGTGGTGGCGGTCGTGAGGCCATCCTCTTCGACGAGGCCAGCAATGTGACCATGAGCCTGTACCCGAACCCGAACCGGGGTGAGGTGGTGAACGTGGCCTTCGACGGCATCGCCGCCGCCGAGCGGATGGACATCGACGTGATGGACATCTTCGGCAAGCGCGTGATGGCCGAGCAGATCGCTGCTCCGGGTGGTGCCTTCGTGCACACGATGGACATGGGACAGCTGGCTCCGGGTGTGTACATGGTGAACGTCCGCGTGGGCGATCGCTTCTACACCCAGCGCCTGGTCCGCCAGTAAGCTGAACGAACTTCATGGCGAAGGGCCGCTCCTCACGGGGCGGCCCTTCGTGCGTTCGGAGGTTCGTGCGGAGCGCGATGCGGTGCGCCCCGCTTACGTGATGAACGAAGTTCGATCGGCATTCGACCTACCGATGGCGCCGCTGCCGTGCAAGGCATCGGCCGTCCCCGGCCTGGGGTGCACAGGATCCGCGGGGACCGTGCTCAACAGGGCGAGCTGCACAGGTCGCTCCAAGGGCCGAACGGGCGGGCATGGAGCGCGGATCGCATGCGTGTGCCCGTATGCGGCCGCCTCAGCCCGGGCCCGGGCTCGCTGGAGGGGAAATAAAAAGCCCCGCGCACGGCGCGGGGCTTTTTCCTCGCGGGGAGGGTTCAGTAATAGATCAGTCTGCGCACCTTGGCCACATGCTTGGCCAGGCGGATCACCTGCTTGGTGTAACCGAATTCGTTGTCGTACCACGCGTAGAGCACGGCCGTGCGCCCGTCGGGACCGACGATCGTGGCATTGCTGTCGAACACACTGCAGCAGGTGTCTCCGATGATGTCACTGCTCACCAGTTCGGGGTCGATCTGGTAGTGGATCTGGTTCACCAGTTCTCCGTTCAGGGCGGCATGGCGCACCATCTCGTTCACCTCGTCCCGGGTCACCGCCTTCTTCAGGCTCAGGCTCATGATGGCCAGTGATCCATTGGGCGTCGGCACACGCACCGCGTTGGCGGTGAGCTTGTCCTTCAGGCTGGGAATGGCCTTCGTGACCGCACTGCCGGCACCGGTGCTGGTGATCACCATGTTGATGGCCGCACTGCGACCGCGGCGCGGCTTCTTATGGTAGTTGTCCAGGAGGTTCTGGTCGTTCGTGTAGGCATGCACCGTCTCGATGTGGCCCTTTTCGATGCCGATCCCGTCCTCGATCACCTTCAGCACCGGGCAGATGGCATTGGTGGTGCAGCTTGCCGCGCTGAACAGTTGTTCATTCTCGATGTCCAGCTCCTTGTGATTGATGCCGTACACGATGTTCGGCATCTCCTTGCCGGGTGCGGTAAGGATCACCTTGTTCACGCCCTTGGCCTTCAAATGCCGGGCGAGATCGGCGCGCTTCGTAAAGGCGCCCGTATTGTCAATGATCAGGGCGTTGTTGATCCCGTGGGCCGTGTAGTCCACATCCTCCGGGCTGTTGGCCGCGATGAGCTGCACGCGCTGGCCATTGATGATCAGGCACTTGTTCTCCAGGTCCTCCACAACACTACCCTTGAAGGCGCCATGAACGCTGTCATTGCGCAGGAGTGCCGCACGTTTCACGATCTCCTCGTCGGTGAGGGAGCGGGTGACGATGGCCCGTAGGCGCAGTTGCTGGCCTTTCCCTGCCTGCTTCACCAGCTCCCGGGCGGCGATGCGCCCGATGCGGCCGAATCCATACAGCACCACATCCCGGGGTTCGAACTTGTGCTTGTCGGCACCGATGAAGCCGCTGAGCGTGGTCTTGAGGAAGGCATAGAGGTCCTTGCCGCCGCTCTGGCCGTACTCCCAGGTGAGCTTGCCGATGTCGATCTTGCTGGGCGCGAGGTCCATGGTGAGCAGGGCCCTTGCGACCTCCGAGGTGGTGAAGACATCGATCGGCTTCTGCACCACGTCCTTGGCGTAGTTGAAGAGATTCAGCACCTCGCTGATGTTGGTGTCGAGCAGGTGATTGCGGAAGAACACGAGCTCCACACCGCGGCCGTACATGAGCTGGCCAACGGAATTCTCCAGGTCGACGGCCGCCTTCTCGCGGTCCACAAAATCCTTCAGGCCGGTCTCGTATCCGGTCCTGGCTTCCAGGGTCTGCATGGATGGGTGATGAGGGTTGGTCCGATGGTGTGAAAGGACGCGCCCCGCCAAGGGCGGGGCGCGAAGGTTCAGCCGAGGTAGGCCTTGAGCAGTTTGCTCCTGCTGGTATGCCGCAATCGCCGGATCGCTTTCTCCTTGATCTGACGCACGCGCTCACGGGTGAGGTCGAACTTGGCGCCGATCTCCTCCAGTGTGAGACCGTGGTTGATGCCGATCCCGAAGAAAAGCTTCACCACATCACGCTCCCGCTCGGTGAGGGTGCTCAAGGCCCGCTCGATCTCCTTGCTGAGGGATTCGTTCAGGAGCAGCCTGTCGGCCGGGGCGCTGTCATTGTTGGGGAGCACATCCAGCAGGCTGTTGCTCTCGCCTTCCACAAAGGGGGCGTCCATGCTGATGTGGCGGCCGCTCACTTTCATGGTGTCGGCCACCTTCTCGGGGGGAAGGTCCAACAGAGCGGCCAGCTCGTCCGCGCTGGGCGGGCGCTCATACTCCTGCTCCAGCTTGGCGAAGGCCTTGTTGATCTTGTTCAGGGAACCCACCTGATTGAGCGGCAGGCGCACGATGCGGCTCTGTTCGGCCAGCGCCTGCAGAATGCTCTGGCGGATCCACCACACGGCGTAGCTGATGAACTTGAAGCCCCGTGTCTCGTCGAAACGCTGGGCCGCCTTGATCAGGCCGAGGTTGCCCTCGTTGATCAGGTCGGGAAGGCTGAGGCCCTGGTTCTGGTACTGCTTGGCCACGGATACCACGAAGCGCAGATTGGCCTTCACCAGCTTCTCCAATGCACGGGTGTCCCCTTCCTTGATCCGGCGGGCCAGCTCCACCTCCTGGTCCGCGGTGATCAACCCTTCCTTGCCGATCTCCTGCAGGTACTTGTCAAGCGATTGGCTTTCCCGGTTGGTGATCGACTTGGTGATCTTGAGCTGACGCATCCTGCTGGTCACGGTGCGGAGGGTGTTAGAGGTTGGTGGTCAGGGACTTCAGAAGTGGTCGGTCCACTGGACCCCACCACGGGTGTGGCGCGAAGGTAAGGCCCCACCTCCCTACGGGACAAGCTGCCCGTTCCATGGGTCGTCGGCAGGGTCCCTACAACCTTCTGGGCCCCAACTCCTTCAAACCCCCAGGCCATAGTAGGCACGCGTGCCGTTGGGGTACACGCCCTCGATCAGGACCCCGCCGCGTTTGTTGGAGAGCGCGCGTTCGATGTCATCCGGCTTGCTGATCGGCTGGTCGTCCACGCGTGTGATGATGAACCCCTCCCGGATGCCGCTGCTGCGCAGGCGACCGGTGTCCACCGAGACCACCTTCACCCCGTTCTTCAGTTTGAGGGCGCGCAGTTCCTCGGGCGTTGCCGCGGACAACTGCGCCCCAAGGACCTCGCTCAGTTCGCGTTTGGCGGGTGTTGCCGCAAGCGTGCCTGAACCATCGCGGCCGCGCAGCGTAAGGTCGACCACACGCTCCCGGTTGTCGCGCAGCACGGTCACCGTCACCTGGTCACCCGGGCGGAATTTGCCCACCTGCTCCTGGAGCTGCGGCACATTGTTCACCTCGATGTTGCCCACCTTGAGGATCACATCGCCCTCCTTGAGGCCTGCCGACTGGGCGGCACCACCCTCGGTGAGCCCGTTCACGTAAACGCCTCGGATCCGGTCCATGCGGGCCTCTTCCGCGAGCGACTGATCCATGTTCCGGATGCTTACCCCCAAATAGGCGCGCTGGACACTGCCATACTCCAGCAGGTCGCTGGTGACCTTGCGCACGATGTTGGCCGGTACGGCGAAGGAATACCCGGCATACTGGCCGGTGGTGCTGGCGATCGCCGTGTTGATGCCGATCAGCTGGCCCTGGGTGTTCACCAAAGCGCCACCGCTGTTCCCGGGGTTCACCGCAGCGTCGGTCTGGATGAAGCTTTCGATCGGGAAGATGTCGCGGCCCGGATCGTACTGAAGCAGGTTGATGTTCCTGGCCTTGGCGCTCACGATGCCGGCCGTCACGGTGCTCGTCAGGTTCATCGGGTTGCCAACGGCGAGGACCCATTCCCCCACCTTCACCTCGTCGGAGTTCCCGAAGGCCAGTGTGGGCAGGTCGGTGGCGTCGACCTTCAGGAGGGCGATGTCCGTGCTCGGGTCGCGCCCGATCACGCGTGCCGGGAGCGATCGGTTGTCGTTCAGGTGTACGGAGATCTTGTCCGCACCTTCCACCACGTGGTTGTTCGTCACGATGTACCCGTCGTCGGCGATGATGACCCCGCTGCCGACGCCCTCTCGGGGCTGCGGCTGGCTGGGCCTGTAGCCCCAGAAGAAATCCTGGAACGGGTCCCGGTAGCGCACCATCGTCTCGGTGGTGACGTGCACCACCGCGTTCACGGAGACCTCGGCGGCAGGCACCAGGTCCACCGGGGCGGCGCCCGGGTTCAGAGTGGGCATGCTCACCGGCAGAGCGGCCGTGTTCACGCTCCTCATCGGTGGGCCATCGGACTTGAGCGTCGGACGGAGCAACAGGTCATACCCGCTCATCGCCAGGATCCCACCGGCGAGGGCGGCCAGGAAGTAGGAGAAGGTGCGTTTCATGGTGTTCGGTGGCATATCAAGTGGCATGCCGCGCTGTACGAAACAACGTTGCTGTCAGGCCCGTGCGCGGCGCTCCAGCGTTAAAAAGTGTTGATCGTGGAAGGGCATGAGCGCTGCGGCGCCGGCGGACGGGCCGCATCTTTGCGCCATGGCCGGTGGATGGAGCTTCAGCAAGTGGGAGGGTACGGGCAACGATTTCATCGTGGTCGATGACCGCAGGAAGGAATTCCCGGACCATGACGTGGCCATGGTCAGGCGCTGGTGTGACCGCCATTTCGGCATCGGCTCCGATGGGTTGATCCTGATCAGACCGGCGACCGCTGATGGCATGGCGTTCCACATGGAGTTCCTGAACCCGGACGGCAGCCGGAGTTTCTGCGGGAACGGAAGCCGCGCCGCGTTCGGGTCCTGGTCGGAACTCACCGGGGATCGTTCCTCCGTCCGCTTCACGGCCATCGACGGTCCACATCATGCCGGCTGGTCCGGCCATGGTGTTCGCGTGGGCATGTGCGACGTTGGCAGGGTGGACCGGCTCGACGAACGCATGGACCGGGTCCATACCGGATCGCCGCACCTGATCGTCTGGGTGGATGATCCCGAAGCGGTGGATCTGATCCCCGAGGCGCGGGCCATCCGGTACGCCCCGGAACATGCCCGAGCAGGGATCAACGTGAACTTCGTGAGGTGGGCCGGGGGCGGATTGGAGATGCGGACCTATGAACGTGGCGTGGAGGCCGAGACCTTGAGCTGCGGCACCGGGGTGACGGCGGCCGCGCTATCGGCCATGTCGCGTGGACTGGTGGACGGCCGCTGCGAGGTGGTCACGCGGGGCGGGCGGCTGATCGTCGAGGCGGCGCCGGCCGGTCCAGGGTTCAAGGATGTGCATCTCAGCGGCCCGGTCGGCCATGTGTTCTCTGGGACCATGAGGCGATGAAGCGTTGGCGCATCGTAGTGGTCGTGGTGACCGTCCTGCTTGTGCTCGCCGGGGCGCTGGGCTACCGCACCTGGCGAACGGTCTTCGGTCCCGGTCCCGCGTTCGCTCCCGCGGAGCGGGTGCTGCTCATCCCCACGGGCGCCACGTTCGATCAGGTGGTGGACAGCCTCAAGGGCGCGGGCATGGTGGCCGATGAGGCGGCGCTGCGCTGGCTGGCCAGGCGGAAGAACTATGTCTCCCGTGTGAAGCCCGGGCGCTACGTGATCCCGAGCGGGACCAGCCTGAACGCCTTGTTGAACAGGCTGCGCAGTGGTGAGCAGGACCCCGTTCGGGTGACGTTCACGAACATCCGCACCTTGCCCCAGTTGGCCGGGCAGGTGGCGAGGTATGTGGAGGCGGATTCGATGGCCATGCTCGACGCCATGACCGATCCCGGGCTGATCGCGCGTGCCGGCCTGCGGCCCGAGACCATGATCGGGCTGTTCCTGCCGAACACGTACGAGGTGTGGTGGACGGAGCTGCCGGAGGCGTTCATCACGCGGATGGAACGGGAGCACCGACGGTTCTGGAACGAGGACCGCAGGTCGAAGGCCGCGCTCATCGGGCTGAGCCCGATGGAGGTGAGCACGTTGGCGAGCATCGTGCAGGCCGAGACCGCAAGACGGGATGAGGCGCCGATGATCGCCGGTGTATACCTGAACCGGCTGCGGATCGGCATGCCTCTGCAGGCGGACCCCACGTTGAAGTTCGCGCTGGGACTGGACAGCGTGAACAGGGTGCTCGATGCCGACAAACGTGTTGATTCCCCCTACAACACGTACACGCACACGGGCCTGCCTCCCGGGCCAATCAACATGCCCGAGCCGGGCTACATCGACGCGGTGCTGAACGCCAGCAAACACGACCACCTGTACTTCTGTGCACGGGAAACGCTGGACGGATACAGCAACTTCGCACGCACCTATGAACAACACCTGGTGAACGCACGTCGCTACCAGCGGGCCCTGAACGCCCGGGGGATCTACCGTTGATCTGTTGATACACGCCTCCCGCCCGGGGCAGCGGACCGTCGGCGCCTCCTACTTTCGCCCCTTCAAGAACAAGTCGATGACGAAGATCAAGTTCGGGACCGATGGCTGGCGTGCCATCATCGCCGAGGAGTTCACCGTGGACAATGTGGCCCGTGTGAGCCTGGCCACCGGGAACTGGGTGAAGCAGCGGTTCCCGGACGCGCCATCGATCGTGGTGGGGCACGATTGCCGGTTCGCCGGCGAGCTCTTCGCCGAGACGGCCGCGAAGGTCTTCGTGTCGATGGGCATCAAGGTGCATCTGGCGCGTGGCTTTGTAAGCACGCCGATGGTCTCGTTGGGCGCCTTCCGGCTCAAGGCCAGCATGGGGGTGATCCTCACCGCCAGCCACAACCCGCCGAGCTACAATGGCTACAAGCTCAAGGGGCACTACGGAGGGCCGCTGATCCCCGAGCACGTGCAGGAGATCGAGGACATCATCCCGACCACACACGGTATCGACCTCGCCGCGATCGACCTGAAGAAGGCCGAGGCGGAGGGCCTGCTGGCCATCGTGGACCTGGAGACGATGTACGTGGAGCATGTGGAGCGGAACTTCGACCTTGACGCCATCCGGAACAGTGGGCTGCGCCTGGGCTACGATGCCATGTACGGCGCCGGTCAGAACGTGATCCGGAGGATCCTGCCCGGGACCACCCTGCTGCACTGCGAACACGACCCGTCGTTCAAGGGTCAGGCACCGGAGCCCATCCACAAGAACCTGAAGGAGTTCAGCGACCTGATCGGGAAGGGTGGCATCGATTGTGGTCTGGCCACCGACGGTGATGCCGACCGCATCGGGCTGTACAACAGCAGGGGTGAATTCGTGGACAGCCACCACATCATCCTGCTGCTGATCCACTACCTGGTGAAGTACAAGCAGTTCCAAGGGAAGGTGGTGGTGGCCGTGAGCACCACCCCGAAGGTGGAGAAGATGTGCCGCCACTACGGCCTGGAGTACCAGGTGGTCAAGATCGGCTTCAAGTGGATCTGCGGCATCATGATCGAGGGGGACGTGTTGCTGGGGGGGGAGGAGAGCGGTGGCATCGCCATCAAGGGTCACATCCCCGAGCGCGACGGGATCTGGATGGGGCTCACCATCTGGGAGTTCATGGCCAGGAGCGGCAAGACGCTGGAGGAACTGATCCAGGAGGTGTACGCCATCGTGGGGCCCTTCAGCTACGACCGCAACGACCTTCACATCAGCGAGGCGCTCAAGCAGGAGGTGCTGCGGAAGTGCGCCAGCGGGGCCTTCACGAAGTTCGGTGACCTTGAGGTGCGGCGGCTGGAGACGATCGATGGGTGGAAGTACCACTTCGATCGCGACCAGTGGCTCATGATCCGGGCCAGCGGCACCGAACCGGTGCTGCGCACATACGCCGAGAGCGATTCCCTCGGGAACGCACGCGCGATCCTGGAGGCCTGCAGGACCACGATCGGCGCCTGAGCTTATTCCTTGACGATGGTGGTGCGGTCGATGACCGCGCCGGAGGCATCGTGCAGCGTGAGCACGTATACACCCGGAGGAAGCGACCCGATGTGGAGGTCCTCGGTCCGCTCCTCGGCAGGGACCCTGCTTTTCAGGAGGGGTCTGCCGGCCGGATCGAGCAGTTCAAGCCAGGCGGCAGGTGTGGTCCAGACCACATGCAGGAGATCGGTCGCGGGCTTGGGCGCCACCACCATCGTCTGGGCGATGCGGTGCCGGTCGATCGTGATGACGGGCCCCGTGCTGAGGCTGCCATCCAGGTCCTCGACGACCAGTCGGTAATAGCTCAATCCCGCAGGAGGCTCGTTGTCTGTGAACGCGTACTCCACCAGATCCTGACTTTCCCCCACGGCCGCCACGCTGCCTATGGGTGCGAGCGCGTCCGGATCGGATCCGCGCTCGATGAGGAACCGTGCCGTGCCATGCTCGGTGGCGGTGTTCCACACCAGCTGGTTGCTGCGTTCCTCGGGCCAGCCGCTGAAATGCACGAGCTCCACGGGCAGGACGCCAATGTCTCCCATCCCTGATGCATAGCCATAGAACCAGCGGCTGAACCGCTGGCCATCGAAAAGCTTGGCCTGTTCGTATTCCACCCGCACCCTCCACTTGTAGCGCAGGTACCCCGCTGTCTTGTAGATCAGCTCCTTGATCTCCGTTCCGCCCACGCCCATGTCCGTCCATCCGGCGCTCTGACCGGTGCTGCCCAGGCTGTTGGTGATCGGGGCGCCACTGAAGGGCTGCCCCTCGAAAACGACCTCCCAGTGCAGGCGTCCATCGGTCCGGTGCATCGGACTGCGCGCGCGATGCCCGATCCCGAAGAAATCCGGCACCCCGAAATCCATGCAATTGGTGGCCAGGGGGGAGACCAGGTCGGCCATGTACTGGCGCGAATACCGGTCGAGCGAATAACCCCGGTTGCCGCGGTGCCATTGCCAGCGTCCTTCATTGGCGAACGTGGGCGAAGCGAAGGGAGCCCCGGCGATGATCTCGGAGTATCCATCGCCATCCGCATCCCCTCCACCGCTGACCGCGCTGCCGAACTGCTCACCGGCCACGTTGGACTCGATGATGTCGATCAGGGCCGGGTTGATGCCGGCGGGCGTGCCTTGATAGACGTACACGGCACCTTCATCGGCCTGCGCCACGGCGCTCTCGTACCCAGGGCTGCCCACGACGATGTCGGCATATCCGTTGCCATTGATGTCCCCCGCTTCCGCGACGCTGGCGCCCATGAAGCCGTTGGCGATGTTGCGCTGAAGGGTGGTGTTGGGCACTGCTCCGATGCCCCCGGCCGAGCCGTGGAACACGAACGCGGCCCCCTCGTCGGTCTGGCCCGATTCCCAGCGGTCCGCGCCGACGACGACATCGAAGAAGCCATCACCGTTGATGTCGCCGCCACCGGCGACGCTGACGCCGAAACGGGCCCCGGCCTGGTCCACTTCGAGGCGGCGCGCGAACGGGAGCACCACACCGGTGGCCGATCCGTGGTAGACGAACGCAGCCCCTTCTCCGGCTTGGCCGTTGCCGAGGTCACGGGCTCCGATGATGATGTCCGAGAACCCGTCCCCGTTCACATCGCCGGCCGTGCACACCGAATGGCCGAACCGGTTCGCGGCCGGAGGTTCGCTGAGCACGACGTGCGGAGCGGTCGGAATGCCGGTCGGAGCCCCCAGGTACACGTAGGTCTGCGACGTGCCGGGTGCACCGACCAGGACATCGGCATAGCCGTCGGTGTTGATGTCGCCCGCCGCGCTGACGCTGAACCCGAACTCCGATCCCGCTGTGCCGATGAGGGTGGTGGCGGGTGCCGTACCGAGCCCACCGGGGCCACCATGGTGGATGTACGCGCGACCTGCCCCGCTGGAGAGCGGTGCGCCGATGATGACGTCTGCGTAACCGTCACCGTTCACATCACCCGCGGTGCATACGCTGGCGCCGAACCGCGCACCGCCGACGTTGGCCTCCAGGGTGGCCGTGGGGGCTCCGGGAAGGCCCGCGGGCCCGCCGGTCCGGAACTCCACCAGCCCTTCGCCCGCCTGACCGTTGCTGGCATCGGGGATCCCGACAAGGGCGTCGGCGTAACCGTCCCCATTGACATCGCCCGCGTTGCCCACGGCGGCGCCCATCGAAGCCCCGGCCGCTCCTCCGGTGCCCGTGGTCGTAGGGGCCAGGCGCATGGAGTAGGGGCCGCCCATGTACACTGCCGCCCCGCCCCCGAACCCGTACTTGAACGCGCCGACGACGAAGTCCGAGAATCCATCACCATTCAGATCACCTGCCGTCGACACG
Organism: Flavobacteriales bacterium; assembly: GCA_016715895.1. Lineage (NCBI taxonomy): Bacteria > Pseudomonadati > Bacteroidota > Flavobacteriia > Flavobacteriales > Flavobacteriales bacterium. The sequence goes on from JADJXH010000004.1 coordinate 1,978,084, forward strand.
CACTCGCCCATGAACGCGCCGGGCGTGTTCAACTCGTAGTTGAAGATCGCCGGGGTGGTGATCCCCGCTGAGGATCCGAAGTACAGCCGTACCTGGCCTTCCTGGCTTTGGGGATTCGCGAAGTAGGGGATGCCGACCAGCAGGTCGCCGTAGCCGTCGCCGTTCACATCGCCTGCCGTGCTCACCCAGCGCCCCATCCAGGCGTTGTTCTGATTGCTTTTGAGGGCGATGGCGGCCGTGCTGCTCAGGCCCGAAGCACTGCCATGGAAGACGCGGACCACCCCTTCGCCGGTCTGCACGCCGATCTGGTCGCGGTAGGCACCGATGGCCACGTCGCTGTAGCCATCGCCGTTCACGTCACCGGCACAGGCCACGCTCCAGCCGAAGTTGTTGTCGTTCACCGTGGGTGTGCCGAACAGGGTGAGGACAGGAGCGGGGTTGAACGCGGCGCCCAGCGCATTGGGGCCGCCATGGTAGATGAACGCTGCACCCTGGTCGAATCCGGGCGCGACGCTCCACTGTGAGGCGCCAATGATCACATCGCTGTAGCCATCGCCATTGATGTCGCCGGCGGAGGCGAGGCTGCGTCCGAAGTGTGCGCCGCCCTGGTTGCGCTCCAGCCGGTGCGTGGGAGCGGTGTTCAGCCCGGCGGCGCTACCGAGGAAGACGAACACACTGCCCTCCTGGAACGAGGGGTAGGCGCTGAGATAGGCGCCGACGCCGACATCGCTGTACCCGTCATTGTTGATGTCGCCGAGGCAGGCCACGTTCGCGCCGAAGTTGTCGCTGGCATGATTCGTCTGGAGGGTCACATCCGGCACGGTGGAGACCCCGCCTGCGGAACCGTAGAACACGAAGGCCGCTCCCTCGGTGAGCTCGTTGACCACATCGTCCTCCCAGGACCTTGCGCCCACGATCAGGTCGCTGAACCCGTCGCCGTTGACATCACCGGCCGTGCTTGCGGAGCAGCCGAACTGGGCCCCCTGCTGGTCCACCTCCAACACCACGCTCGGTGCGGCCACGATCCCGGTATTGGACCCGTAGTGCACGTAGACCACCCCTTCGTTCGTCTGGCCGTTGTTGGCCAACGGAGCGCCGATGACAAGGTCGCTGTATCCATCGCCGTTCAGATCGCCCGCCGTGGCCACGGCGGTCCCGTAGTCGGCCCCGGTGACCGGCGAGGACAGCACCAGGGCCGGGCTGGAGCTTACCGGATCGATGGTGATCGGATATTCGGCGAGGGCATCCTCCACCGTGATGGTGATCCGGGCACCGGCCGCATGATCTACGGCAAGTCTGGCGGGGAGTTCGACGCCACGCGCATCCCAACAACGAAGGTCCCTGTAGCTGAGGCGGTGGACGCCACGATGGTCAAGGAACTGGACCTCGCCACGATCCACCGCCACCGGGATCAGATCGCCACTGGTTCCCAGATCTACGACCAGTGGCCCATTCCCGGCGGGACGCGCTGCCAGGAGGAAATTCTGACGAAGCCCTTCCTGCGAGCCGATGTACTGGACGGTGAGGGTGCCCTGTTGCCAACGGAGATCGCCATCGTGATCGCGCACGGCGGAAGGACGCCAAGGCCGGGTCCGGTCCGTTCGTCCGATGGAGCGGACCTGCAGCGATTGCTGCCAGGAGCCGTCCGCGGCTGCCAAGGAGAAGCCGGCCGCCTCCACCCGTCCGGACATACCGTGGTCCGCCAATTCGCTTGCCCAAATGGAGTGCAGGCCTTTGCGGGTCAGTCCATGCGCGTGCTGAAGGTCCGCTGCGGGCCCTGTGAGGCCCACGGCCGAAAGAACGGCGGCCATGATGGAGCGGGAGAGCCTCACGCAAAGAGGGGGGTGTAACTGGCAAAGTTACTGGAAATGAGGCCCGTTGGCAAGGTGTGCGGCACGCGCTGGATACCTTTGGGTCCCATGTTCCGGAGGGGGTCAGGCCGCGCGGCAGGCGAGCGACACGGTATCCGTTCAACGGGGCTTCTGGCCGTGTTGTTCGTGTTCGGCCACGCTTCGGCCCAGACCGCGGCATCCGATCCGGGTGTGCACCGGGGCCGGCTCGCCGCCGTGTCCGGCGCCGGTGTTGCGGTGATGGCCGGAAGCCTGATCGGCTTGAACGAGGCTTGGTACGCGCAGTACGAACGCAGCAGGTTCCATGGGTTCAACGATGGCGCCGAATGGTTGCAGATGGACAAGGCCGGCCATGTGTTCAGCAGCTACTGGATCGGGCGGTGGGGGCAGGGGCTGATGCGTGCGTCGGGTGTTCCGCAGCGGCAGGCGGCGTGGGTGGGTGCCGGCACGTCGCTGGTCTTCCTCACCGGGGTCGAGGTGCTGGACGGGTTCAGCGCGGGCTGGGGGTTCAGCGGTTGGGACATGCTGGCGAATGCGGCGGGAGCCGGCCTGTTCCTCGGTCAGGAGCTGGCCTGGGGACAGCAGCGCATCAAGGTCAAGTACAGCGTGTGGCCGGGTCCGTACGCGGCGCAACGACCGGACCTGCTGGGCACGTCCTTCGCCGAGCAGGTACTGAAGGACTACAACGCGCAGACCATCTGGCTCACGCTGTCCGCCGGAGCCGTGCGCGGAAGGGCGAGCGCATGGGACTGGCTCGGACTGGCGCTGGGCCATGGAGGCGACGGCATGCTCACCGCCGAAGCGGAACCCGGGGATGGGCGGTTCAGGCAGGTGCTTCTGGCCGTGGACGTGGACCTGGAACGGATCCCCGTGCGCGGGAAGGCGTGGCGGACGGTCCTGTTCATGCTGAACTGCATCAAGCTGCCGTCGCCGGCCATCGAGTGGCGGAGCGATGGCCGGGTGATGCTGCACGGCCTCTATTTCTGAGCGAGGGCGCCGGCGCCGCCTTGGAGCAGCATCACCTGCACCTTCAGCACGGCGGCCACTGTGAGGCTGTCGGTCACCTCGCCGTCCATCACCATGCGGAAGAGCTCGGCGAACGGCACCTTGCGCAGGGCGAGCTCCTCGTCGTGGTCGGGCTGCGGGGGGTGGAAGCTCAGGTCCCGGGCCAGGTAGATGATCGCATGCTCGTCGCTGGCCGAGTTGCTCAGGTCCATGCGGAGCAGTTCGGTCCATCGTTCGGCCACGATGCCGGCCTCTTCGCGGAGCTCGCGTTGGGCGCTGACCAGTGGAGGGATGTCGCGCCGGCCACCACCCTCGGGGATCTCCCAACTGTACGCCTGCACCGGGTAGCGGTACTGCCCCACGATCCAGGTGTTGAGCTCCTCATCGAGCGGTATGATACCGATCGCCAGGTTCTTGAAGTGGACCACGCCATAGATGCCTTCACGGCCTCCAGGGTCGATCACGTCGTGGTGACTGACCGCGATCCAAGGGGTCTCGTAGCGCAGTTCCTCGTGCAGGGTGGTCCAGGGTCCTCGTTGCTTCATGGCCGCAGGGCGTGACGGCCAAGATACCCGCCCCGGTGCTCCATGTACCTTTGCCGCATGAGCGTGGTGCTGCGGGCCGGTGACCGGGTGTCCTTCCTCGATGAGGCGGGCGGTGGCACCGTGCTGCGCGTGCTGCCTCGTGAGCGGGTGGTGGTGCGCACCCACGACGGGTTCGAGCTGGAGTACCCTGTGCGGGCATTGGTCCCCCGGGTGATCGACGAGCACGAGCACCGGGTGACGGACCACCAGGCCGGGATGATCGCGGCCAATGACGTGATGGAGGAGCGCCGTCGCCGGAGGACCGCAGGCCGTGACCTGAGGCCGGGCAAGACCCCGAAGCGGCCGGAGGACAGCAGCGTGGCCGAGGTGGACCTGCACCTGCACGAGCTGGTGGAGGATGAGACGCGGCTGAGCGATGAGGAGAAGCTGAGCTTTCAACTGGCTTACTTCGAACGTGCCCTTGAAGGGGCCATTCGCGATGGCAAGCGGAAGCTCATCGTGATCCACGGAGTGGGTGAAGGGGTGCTGCGCGAAGAGGTGCGCCGCATCCTGCAGTACTACGACACGGTGCAGTTCTACGACGCCGATCCACGGCGTTATGGATCGGGGGCCACCGAAGTGGTGATCCACCGTCGTCGGTGAACGTGTTCGTTGACATCCTGTGCATCGCTTCGTCGCTGCCCGCCGCAAGGCGGGGAGAGGAAAGTCCGGGCAGCGCAGGGCACCGTGCTTCCTAACGGGAAGGGGGCGTGGCGGGAACGCCACGTTCACGGAAAGTGCCACAGAAAGGGAGACCGCCGAACCGCAGCGATGCGGTGGCAAGGATGAAAAGGTGGGGTAAGAGCCCACCAGTTCCGGTGGTGACATCGGAAGCTTGGTAAACCCCACGGGCTGAAAGACCAAATAGGCCGGGGTCCGGCCGGGCCACCCTGCAAGGGGCCCCGGTCGGTAAGGGCGGCCCGTCCGATCCCGGCGGGTAGGTCGATGGAGGTCCATCGCGAGGTGGACCCTGGATAGATGACGAGGGCCCCGCTCCGGTGGGGAACAGAACCCGGCTTACAGATGCACAGGCCTTCTTCCGAAGGGCCTTCACGCCATGCCGTTGCGGTGTGTGCGTGGGGCCCTTCGTCGTGTCCGGATGCGGCACGGCGCTTGCCATCACCGGTCTACCTTTGACCCATGTGGCGAACGACCCGTGCCTGCGCCCTGCTGTTCGTGAGCGCATTCGCGGCCATCGTCGCCCAGGTGTCCGCCCAGGAGGAGGTCACCGTGCGCGGCCGCGTCGTGGCCCAGGGTCATCAAGGCAGCTATTACGACCTGATGGTGGTGAACAAGCGCACCCGGACGGGCAGTTTCGGCAATGCGGACGGCACCTTCATCACCCGGATGCTGCGCACGGACACCCTGCTGGTGGGGCTGGGGGGATATGTCACCAAACCGTTCACCGTGCGCGACAGCGTACCCAAGGCGGCGTATGATGTGGTGATCGCGCTGTCGCCATGGACCATCGTGCTGCCCGAGGCCAGCGTGCTGAGCGAGAGGACGCTCAAGCAGATCCAGCAGGACATCGCCAGGCTGGGCTACAAGGAATCGGACTATCGGGTGAGCTCCGTGGACGCGCTGCAGAGCCCCATCACCTTCCTGTATCAGGAGTTCAGCCGGCGTGAACGCAGCAAACGCGAGGTGGCGCGCCTTCAGAACGAGGACCGCAAGCGCGAGCTCCTGAAGGAACTGCTGCACAAGTACGTCGAGTACGACATCATCAACCTGAGCAACGACAGCTTCGATGACTTCATCGACTTCTGCGCGGTGCCCGATGAGGTGATGCAGGGGCTCAGTCAGTACGAGTTCCTGGTCTATGTGAGGAAGAAGTACGAGCTGTACACCAGCCTGGGGCCCACCCGGAGGTATTGACCGAGCCCATGACCGCGCGATGGATGGTCCGCACGATCGCGACGGTCCTCGCTCCGCTGCTTCCCGCTGCACCTGACCTGAAGGCCCAGCCTGACAGCCTGCCATCCGGGATCCTGTTGGACGAGGCGGTCGTGGTGGCGCAACGGGAGGGTTTCGATGTGACGGCCTTCATCGCCCGGGTACGTTCGGACACCACGTACCAGGACGCGTTCCTCAACCTGCGCCGGCATCCGCACCGAACGGAAGGGGAGCTGCGTGTGTACGATCCGCATGCCGGTGAACGGGCCGGGTTCTTCCGCGTGGCCCACCTGGTGCGTGAAGGGGGGATGGCCACCCAGGTGATCGACAGTGTGCGCGAGCAAGGTCGTTTGCGAAAAGCGGACGGGGACCATCGCTACCTCACGGCCCGCATGTTCCAGAACTTGTTCTTTCCCGATGGACCCCGCCCCGTGCCCGAGACCGTTGCGGAGGTGGACGAGGCCCGAGCGGACGGTTCACGCTTCGAGCGGTATCGCGCGGACCTCAAGGCCTTCATGTTCAACCCGGGGGAAGGGTTGGACGTGCCGGTCGTGGGGGACAAGCTGGCGCTGTTCGATCCGGGGATGGCTCGGCACTACACCATGAGCATCTGGAGCGGGGAGCGCAACGGGCACGATTGCTGGGTGTTCAGTGCGGACGCGCTGGCGGACATCCCCCGGAACGCGGTGGTGATCCGCACGATGGACACCTGGTTCGACAAGGGCACCGGGCAGGTGATCGCCCGCGAATACCACCTGGCGCACACGGGCTTGCTGCTGAGCTTCGACATCACGATGGTGGTGGACCTTGCCGTGACCCATGGGCTGCTGGTGCCCACGCATGTGAAGTACGACGGGGACTGGGACCTGCCTCTGAAGCGGCGGGAGCGGGTGCGCTTTTTTCTGCGCGCCTCGGAGTGGCGGGCGTGGTGGTAGCCCGGGCGACCCTTGGGTCAATGACGGCCCTGTGCCGCCAGCCAGCGCTCGGCGTCCAATGCAGCCATGCACCCGGTGCCCGCACTGGTGACGGCCTGGCGGTACACCTTGTCCGCCGCATCCCCGGCCACGAACACGCCCGGGACCTTGGTGCTGGTGCGGTCGGGGTCGTGCTTCAGGTAGCCCGCCTCGTCCATGTCCAGCCAGCCCTTGAAGATCTCCGTGGCCGGCTTGTGGCCGATCGCCACGAAGAGGCCCGTGACATCCAGCCGGCGCTCGTCGCCGGTCTTGTTGTTGACCGCCAGGATGCCATCGACGGCGTGTTCACCGAGCACGTCCTTGACCTCGGTGTTGAAGAGCACCTCGATGTTGGGGGTGTTCTCCACCCGATGCACCATGGCCTTGGAGGCGCGGAACTTGTCGCTTCGCACCAGCATGTACACCTTGGGGCAGAGCTTGGCGAGGTAGGTGGCCTCCTCCGCTGCGGTGTCCCCGGCACCCACCAGGGCCACGGTCTGACCACGGTAGAAGAAGCCGTCGCACACCGCGCAGGCGGTGACCCCTCCACCCATGTCGCGCAGCCGAAGCTCGTTGGGCAGCCCGAGCCATTTGGCGCTTGCTCCCGTGCTGATGATCACCGTGTCGGCGTGCACCTCCTCCTTGTCATCCACCCACACCTTGTGCACCGGGCCGGAAAAGTCCACCTTGGTGACCCATCCGTTCCGGATGCGGGTGTCGAACCGGAGCGCCTGCTGTTTGAGGTCCTCCATCATATCGGGTCCGGTGCGTCCCTTGGGATAGCCCGGATAGTTGTCCACCTCGGTGGTCTGGGTGAGCTGGCCTCCGGGCAGGGGGCCTTCGATCACCAGCGGCTTGAGGTCGGCGCGGGCGGCGTAGATGGCGGCACTGTAACCGGCGGGGCCCGATCCGATGATCAGGCACTTGACGTGTTCGGGGGTGGACATGGGGAGGAAAGGGGCGCAAAGCTATGCGCCCGGATCGGGCGGCCGGGTGATGCGCATCACGGGGCTCAGGGAATGCAGACCAGCGTATCGAGGTTGGCGTGCAGGCCTGCCCAGACGCCGAGACCGCCCTCGATGTTGCTGCGCACGTTGGCCGGCTGGTTGAAGAGGTCGCCCTGCGTGGCCACATTGCTCTCATAGCTCCGATAGAAGTCGTAGCTCGCTTGGTCCAAAGAGATGAGCTTCACGGCCACGGTGTCGCCCCGTTTGAAGGTGCTGCCACGGTCCTCGGGATCGGAGAAGCTGCTGCTGCCGCGTGAGATGATGAATTCGATGGCCTGACCGTTGAAGTACTGATCGTTGCTGGTGCTGCCCAGGGGGGCGGCGAAGGTGGCGTCCAACGCGGCTCCGTCATCGCCGGTATTGAGCCGGCGCGTCATGACCCGATAGAAGTTGTTCGGGGAAGGCGGGTCGATGCTTCGGGCCCACAGGAAGCCGGTGCTGTCGTCGCCATCGCTGCCATCCTGGTCGACGAGGCGGAACCAGAGGGAGTCCAGCGGCACTGCGGGCACGATGGTGGTGGTGCTGGTGAGGGTCTTGCCCTCCGCCTCGACGCGGAGATCGTACACCCCGCCCTCCTCACCGTAGATGGCCGTGTTGGCGGTGGAATACAGGCAGATGTCGATGTTGGCCAGCAGTTGGGGGTCCAGGCCGGTGGCCTCGGCCGCCAGCAGGATCTGATCCTCGGTGAGGATGGACGAACAGATCATGTCGAGCGTATCCGCGACCAGCCCGTTGCTGACGATCACCGTGGCGTTCTTCACGAAGATCGAGGCGAACGAGCTCAGGTCCGTCGGGTCGAAAAAGCTCTGGGTGCGGGTGAGGATGATGATGGGCGGTTCGCCGGGTTCGATGGTGCCCTCCACCACCAGGCGGGGCTCCGTCTCGGGCACGTCCACGGTGATCTCCTTCTCGCAGGCGCTGAGCAGGAGCACAAGGGCTGCGGGCAGCAGGAAGGGCAGGGTGCGGTTCTTCATCAGAACTTGAAGTTCCAGGTGATGGAAGGAAGGATGCTGAACAGGCTCACCTGCTTGGCCACCACCTGCAGGCTGCCGTCCGCCACGTTGCCCTCGTTGTCGAAATAGATGAAGTAGGGATTGGCGCGGTTGTACACGTTGTACACGGCCAGGGTCCAGCTGCTGCGCCAGCGGCGTGTGCGGTAGGTGACCTCCCCGGTGGACCGGTCCTTCACCTTCCGCTGTTCCTTGTTGTTGAGGGTGATGGCCAGGTCCAGGCGGTGGTAGGGGGCCATGCGGAACCCGTTGCGCTCGGTGTATTCGCTCACCAGGTTGCCTTCCACGAAATAGCGGTTCACCGGCAGTGTGGCGGCCTGGCCGGTGGCGTACACGAAGGTGCCTGCGAAGTTCCAACGCTTGTTCAGCTCGTACACGGCCACCACGCTCAGGTCATGCCGGCGGTCCCACCGACTGGGGAACTCGCGCCCTTCGTTGATGTCGGGGAAGATCCGCATGGTCTTGCTCCAGGTGTAGCCCACCCAGCCGTTGAGCTTTCCGGTGGACTTCTTGACGAAGAGCTCCGCGCCATAGCTGTAGCCATCCCCGAAGACGAGCTGGGTGTAGTAGTTGGTGTTGCCGTTGGCCTGGGGTTCGGCACCTTCGGCGTACTCGACCAGGTTGCGCATGTCCTTGTAGTACACCTCCACGCTCGTCTCGATCATGTTGTCGAGGAAGTTGCGGAAGTAGCCGGCGGCGTACTGCGTGCCGATCAGGGGCTTCACCTCCCGGCTGGCGGGGATCCACACATCGGTGGGCAGGGCGATGCTGCTGAAGCTGGCCAGGTGCACATACTGCTGGCCGCGATTGAAGCTGGCCTTCACGCTGCTGCGCTCGTTGATGCGGTAACGGGCGCTGAGCCTCGGTTCCAGGGCGAAGTAGCTGCCCACGGTCTCCCCACCGGAAAAGGAACGGGTGCCCGTGCGCTCGCCCTGCTCGTCCAGCACGAACTCATCGAAGGGGCCCACATGGGCGAAGCCCGTGAACCGCAGTCCGGCATTGATGCGGATCTCGTCCGTGAGGTCGAACTCGTCCTGCACGTAGACCGCACCCTCGTGGGCGATGAGCAGGCTGGGCGCCAGGATGTCGAAATCGGTGCTGCCGCTGCGGGCCTCCACCGTGCTGGGGGTGTAGGTGTGGTGGATGTACTGCCCGCCGTACTTGAGGGTGTGGCGCACACTGGCGTAGTGGCTCAGGTCCATCTTGAGCCCCACGTCCTTGATGCCACTGAAGAGCGAGAAGGCGAAGAACTCCTGGTCGGCCTTGAACTCGAAGCGGTAATCGCTGAAGGTGGCGGTGGTGTTCAGGAAGAGCTTCGGCCCGAAGACGTGGTTCCACCGTGCGCTCACCGTGGCGTTGCCCCAGGGGATGCGGAAGGTGGGCGCGTCCGGGTCGCTGTTGGCGAAGGTGAACACGTCGCGGCCGAAGTAGCCGCTGAGGTACAACCGGTCCTTGTCGCTCAACCGGTAGTTCACCTTGGCGTTCACGTCATAGAAGTAGTATCCCGACCCACCGAAGGCCGAGCTGTCCGGGATGAAGGGCTTGGTGATGACGTCGATGTAGGTGCGGCGGCCGCTCAGCAGGAAGCTCGCGCGCTCCTTCACGATGGGGCCTTCCACGGTGAGGCGCGAACTGATGAGGCCGATGCCGCCCTGGGCGTGGAAGGACTTGTCGTTGCCCTCCTTCATGCTGATGTCGAGCACCGAGCTGATGCGCCCGCCGTACATGGCCGGGATGCCACCCTTGATGAGCTCGATGTTCTTCACGGCATCGGCGTTGAACACGCTGAAGAACCCGAACAGGTGACTGGCGTTGTACACCGTGGCCTCGTCCAGGAGGATCAGGTTCTGGTCCGGTCCGCCGCCGCGCACATAGAACCCCGCGTTGCCCTCGCCGTTGCTTTTCACGCCCGGCAGGTATTGCAAGGTCTTCAGCAGGTCCACCTCGCCGAGCAGCGCCGGGAGCAGTTTAACCTGCTGCACGTCCAGTTCGGCGCGGCCCATGTCGGTGCTTTCCGTGTTCTTGCGGGCATCCTTGCCGGTGATGGTCACCTCCTGGGCGATGATGGCGTCCGGCTGCAGCTCGATGTTGAGGACCTGGTCGGCCTTCAGTTCCACCGTGATGGACCGTTCGCCGTAGCCCAGATAGCTGGTGTTCACCGTGTAGGTCCCGGGTTCCAGGGTCAGCGAATAGTACCCGTACGCGTTGGTGGCGGTCCCTTTCTTGATCGCCGGCAGGTAGACACCGGCGCCGATCAGGGCCTCACCGCTGGCCGCGTCCTTCACGTAGCCGCTCAGGGTATGCCGTTCCTGGGCGGACAGGAGACAGGTGCAGAGGAATGCCGGGAGGAGAGCGGAAAGGCGCATGCGAAGGCCGGCAAAAGTAGCCGTGCACGGGGAGGACAACGCTCGGGATCCATGAATGTTTGACATGATCCATGAATGGTGGAAAGGGGAGTGTGGACAACGCTGTGCAAAACCTCACGGAAGCTTCACATCCGCGAAGCACGATCCCGCCAGGTCGATCGGACCTTTGTCCGCACATCGGAACCGCGATGAACACCTTCCTCCGCAAGTACCATACGAGCCTGCTGACCTTCGGGATCTACCTGGCCTTGACGGCCTTCGCCCTGATGGTGTCGCTGGGGCTGTTGTGAGGGGCAGCGCAAGGCCGGCCCCTGGTACAGGTATCCGGTTGCCCGGTCACCGGGTAGCTCGGCCCTAGGATTACCGGTTTTCAGGTATTACTTTCCCGGGCCTGTCAACGGATCTTCGCTGCCATGTCCGCCGGTCGTATCCTGCTCGTGGACGACCAGTCCCTCGTTCTGGACGGTCTCGAGGCGCTCATCGGTACGCAGCGTGACCTGGTGATGGTGGGCAGGGCCCTGGACGGCAGGGAGGCGCTGACGCGTGCCGCTGAGCTGCAGCCCGATGTGGTGCTCATGGACATCAGCATGCCGCAGATGGACGGCATCGAGTCCACCCGGGCCATGCGGAAGGTGAGCCCGGGGAGCCGGGTGCTTGTGCTCAGCATGTACAACAACCGGGAATTCGTCCATGAGCTGCTGGACGCAGGAGCGGCGGGGTACCTGTTGAAGAACACGGGCAAGGAGGAGCTGCTTCACGCGCTGCGCGTGGTGGCCTCCGGTGGCGAATATCTGGGCGAGGCGGTGCGGGCGGTGATGCGGCAACCCGATCGCTTCCGACAGCGGATCGGCGACAAAGGGTACATCCCGCTGACCAAGCGCGAGAAGGAGATCGTCCAGCTCATCTGTGCCGAGCTGAGCACGACCGACATCGCCGGACGCCTGTTCATCAGTCCGCAGACCGTGGAGACCCATCGCAAGAACATCCTGCAGAAGCTCGACCTTCACAACACCGCCGGCCTGGTCAAGTATGCCATGGAGCGGGGCTGGGTGCCGGGCATCGCCTGATCGATCGCTGACCGACCAACACCATCACCATCATGTGGGATATCGAGATCGTCCTTCTGAAGAAGCGGGGGGCCTATGTGGCCATCTGCACGCACCCACCGGGGTATGCAAGGAATGCCGAAGTGGCGAAAGGCTCGGCCAGGGATGGCTATGTTCTCGAGTACGAACGCACGCCCGGGGCTGAGGCCGGTGAGGATGTCTGGCGGTTGCGCCTTGCCCACAGCCCTGACGAACGGCTGGACATCCAGGTGCGCGCCCTCGTGGGGGGCAAGGAAACGCACGAGGAGACCGCGACGGTGGAGGCCAGCAAGAAGGGCTGAGCCCCTGGATCCGAAAGGACTGGTCATGGGTGCGCGACAGGGGCGGATCCTAGCACTGGGAGCGCTGCTTATCCTGTGCATGTGCGTCAAAGCCCAAGCCCAGCACCGGGGCTCCTCCTCTCCGCTTGCGCCGTACTACCGTTCCGAACAGAAGCTGCGCGAACGTCGTGATCTGGCGGGGGCTGCACGTCTTGCGGACAGCCTGGAGGCCTTGGGAGCTCACGCACCCCAGCTGGCCCGCTTCGGGCGCGTGGTCCGTGCCGACCTCCTGAACATGAGCGGGCATCCGGACCAGGCCATCCGGCTGCTGGAGGTCGACCTGCCTCGGATGGAGGATCCGTTCGAGCTCCGCTACCTGCACGCCAGGGAGCATGGCCGTGCGCTGGTCAACCTCCACATCGACTCGCTCGCTTCGCTGTCCCTGCGGCAAGCGCTCGCACTGGCCGGGAGCGGTTCCCATGACCGCGAGCGCGCGGACTGTCTTCTTCTCCTGGCCGAGGTGGATCGGCAGCACGGCCGGTATGAGGAGGCCCTGGCCGGATTCATCGAGGCCGAGCGGATCGCCATGCGCGCGGGGTATTCCAGGGGGGTCTGCATGGCCCTCAATGATCAAGGGAACATCAACTATTACCAGGGGCGCTGGCCCGAGGCCTTGGACAAGTACAGGGTCTTCCTCGGGTGCGCGCGCGCGGCCGGTGAGGCCGCACTGGTCCGCAAGGCCCTCAACAACATCGGTAGCGCGATCGCCAAGCAGGACGGCCCCCTGCAGGCGATCGCCCATTATGAAGAGGCGCTGCGGGAGAACGGCCCGCTCGGCGACACGGCCTTCGCGGCCAGGGTGGAAGCCAACATCGGCACCATGTACAAGCGGCTGAAGGACCTTGACAAGGCGGAGGCGCACCTCCGGAGGTCCCTCGCCCTGCACAGCGCGATCGGGGACACGGTGGCGCAGGCCTCCGGGCTGTTCTTTTTGAGCGCGGTGCTTTGGGAACAGGGGCGTACCGACAGTGCGCTGGCCACGGTCCGGCGCTCCATCGAAAGGGCCCGCCTGCGCCAGGATGCCGAGCGCATCGCCGAGGCGGAGGAGCGCTATGCCCGCTGGCTGCGGGAATTGGGGCGGTATGAGGAGGCCTTCAGGCACCACGACCATGCGCAGGCGTTGCGCGACTCGTTGAGCACCGTGAAGGAGAGCGAGGTCGTCCACCGGCTCGAGATCCAGCATGCCACGGAAAAGAACCGTCAACGGTTGGCGCTCACGGAGGCCGAGCTCGACCGCGCGCGCTCGGAGGCCGGACGCCGCAGGGAGCAGCGGAACCTGCTCCTGGCGCTGGCCGCGCTGTTGGTGGTCATCGCCGGATTGCTGGTGCGGTCCATCCGCCAGCAACGCCACCTGCGCCGGAACGAGCAAGCACTGCACGACCAGCAGGTGGATGAGCTGATGCGCGGGCAGGAGCTCCGTGTCCTGCAGGCCACGGTGCGCACCCAGCATGAGGAGCGGGAGCGCATCGCCAAGGACCTGCATGACCGGCTGGGCAGCCTCCTGAGCGCGGTGAAGCTTCAGTTCGGTGCCTTGGAGTCGCGCATCAGCACGGTACGGGAGGAACAAGAGGAGCAGTACGTGAAGGTGTACCGCCTGCTGGACGAGGCCGTGTCGGAGGTCCGCCGGATCTCCCACGACATGCTGCGCGGATCGCTGGCCCGGAACGGATTGGTGAACGCCTTGGAGGACCTCCGCGACAGCATCGTGCTGAAGGGCCGGTTGGAGGTCGAACTGGACGTGTTCGGGCTGGAGGATCGCCTGGACAGGTCGTTGGAGGTGACGGTATATCGGATCGTGCAGGAACTTGTGACCAACGCCTTGAAGCATGCCCGGCCTTCAGAGCTGTCCATTTCAGTGACCCGCGGACGAGGGCGCCTCAGCATCATCGTGGCGGATAGCGGATCGGGCTTCGACCCTTCGAAAGGAGCGGACGGGTTGGGGCTGGTCAACGTCCGACAACGTGCCGGCGAGCTGGGTGGCCACGTCCAGGTGGACACCACATTGGGCAAGGGCACCACCGTCAGCGTGGAGATCCCTTGTTCGTGAGCGGCCGTCCGGTGGATCCCAGCGCCGATCGCGCCACCCGATCGGTGGTCAACGACCACTGGTGCGATCGCTGAGGAATCCGCCCTGATCTCCCGATCCCGGCTCTGTGTGCCCCGGTCCAGGCCATGAGCGGCCCGGGGTATGGGAGCGGACCGCTCGCTCGGTGGCGGTCTTTTCCACGGGCGACGGCACGCGTCGTGGACAGGAACTGAGCTTGGTCGCAGGCATCGGATCCCCGAGCAGCAAGGGTCTTCCGGGGGTGCGTGACCTGGTGACCAGGGATGGCGATGAACACGGATCACCGCTGGGTGCTCGGAACGGAAGGAACCGCTATCTTCGCGCCCCGTTCGGGGTGTAGCGCAGCCCGGTAGCGCACTTGCATGGGGTGCAAGGGGTCGCTGGTTCGAATCCAGTCACCCCGACAGAACGGAGGCCGTCCCGATCGGGGCGGCCTTTCTGTTGATGGCATGGCGTTGTTCTACGTGCTGTATTCGGCGGAATTGGACCGCTACTACATCGGTCATACCACAGAGGCCATGGAGGGGCGGCTGCGCAAGCATCTGTCCGCCCACCGCGACACGGGCCGATCCATGGCCCTTCCGTTCTCGCGCCGATCCTGCGGATCGGAACTTCATGCATGGACCGACAGGGTGATCCGTCGAATTCGCGGGGTCCACCGTGTGGTGACCGGTCCGGGTATCGTCAAGGAAGCTGCTGCACCTTCACGCTGGTCGGAACGGAGCCGCCGATATTGGTCAGGATGATGTCGCGGTCGTTGCTGGGGCCGGCGTACTTGATCACCCCGTCCAGGTTCACGTCGGTGCCCTTGTAGCCGCTGCTGATGGCCGTGGGGACGGTCCCGCCGATCTCCGCCAGGATGGGGTCCCTGTCATTCCCCGCTCCCACGTACTTGATGAGGCCGTCGAACGTGACATCACCGGCCCAGAGCACCATGGTACCGCCCAGGTCCTTTCGGGCACCGGTCCCGTAGGTGGTCGTTGTCGGGCTGGTGAGGTCCACCATGATCGGACCGGTCGCAATATGCACGGGGTCGGCGGTCATGCAACCGAGGTGGTTGCGATGTCGCACCGCGATATGGTGGTCGCCGGTGTGGGCGCTGAGGTCCAGGGTGGAGACGCCATCAA
This sequence comes from Flavobacteriales bacterium, assembly GCA_016715895.1. NCBI lineage: Bacteria > Pseudomonadati > Bacteroidota > Flavobacteriia > Flavobacteriales > Flavobacteriales bacterium. The sequence continues at coordinate 1,993,370 of JADJXH010000004.1, forward strand.
GGTCCACCACGTCGCCGTCGCGCTGCAGCAGGGCCGGTCGGCTGTGCACCACCGTTGCGGGCAGTGCGGCATCGCGCAGTTCCACCACCACCCAGTCCACGATGGCGTCGGACCCGGACGCAGCAAAGGCGCCCGGGTCCGCACTTACGCCACCCCCGGTACCCGTGTACGAGTAGGATAATGCGGTGTACGGTTCGCCGGAAGGAAGAAGAAGGGTCGCACGCAGGTCGTCGTCCATGAGCCCGCTACCGGTAACATAGGGCCCTTCCAGCATGACCCGAAGGGCGAGTGCGGCAATGCAGTCCGGACCGGAGAACGCACAACTTCCATCATCGCAGACGGCGTCAGGGTCGTAGTTGCACGCGTAGGGGTTGGTGCATCCGGGCGAGGCACAGCCGCCATTGCTGACCGTGAGCACGCCATGGTCATGCAGCACGACCGGATCCCCTTCATTGAAGAGCGACGAGAGGAGGGTGACCGTCGTGGTGCCTGACGTGAACGCCGGGAGCACCTCGAAATGCGCGTAGCCGATCACACCACCGGGCTGGAAGGGGTCCGCACTGGCGGCCACCACCGACAGGGTTCCTGCGGAGGTCGACGTGGCCGCCAGCCAGCCGTCGCTGAGCGTGCCGATGCTCTCCCACGCAACGAAGGCGAGCCGCGTCGCATCGAAGCCCACGTCGATGGAGAAGGCCCGGACATCCTCGTTGTTCACGGAGGGCCCCAGGGTCACCGGGACCCAGACGTCGCCGCCCACCGGAGCCTGCACGTCCTCCACCTTCAGCAGCGCATCCCACACATGGATGGTGCCTGTGGAGGCGGTGTTCCCGATGGCATCGATGAGCGAGATCTGGACCGTGCCGTTGTCCAACGCCGTGAAGAGCCCCGCCGCGTCGATGGAACCGACGGTGGGGTCTGACACCGACCATGCGACCGGCGGGACCACCGCGCCGGTGGTCGCGAAGAGAAGGGTCAGGCCCGCCTGAACACTGCCGGTGCCCGGGGTGATGCCGATGGCAGGCAGGTTCTGGAAGCTGAGGGAGCCGGTGGCCGCGCGCACGTTGTGGGTCTCATCGAACAAAGCGCCACCGATGCTCAGCGTGTAATTGCCCGCACCGGGGTCCGGCTTCTCATAGCGCAACCAGCCGAGCGTATCGGTCCCCATGGGGCTTCGAGGCATGGCATCGGCGAAGCTCAGGTACACGGAGGCGCCGGAGGTGTTCGTCTGGAGGTTCATGCCATCCAGCAGATACCCGGCCACATCCAGGCCGGTGAACTGCAGCGCCGTGTGGCCATCGACCCGGATGTCACCCGCGTAGAACCCGGTGCCGGAGGGGTCCTTCATGGTGAGCGGCACGCGCAGCTCCTGCGTGGTGTAGCCGGTGGCGCTCCCGATGTCCAGGTCGAAAGTGCGCACGTCATACCAGCCCGAGTTCGTACCCGTGTTGCTGATGGCATCCTCGGCCTGTGCTTTTCCGAGACCCTGTGCCACGGCCGTCCAGCTACCTCCGCTCACCGTGCCCACTGCGGGATCCGTGGAGGAATAGAGGTAGGGGGCCGTCCCACCGGACGCGGTGAGGGTCAGCGCCTCGCCGGGGATGAGCACGGCCGAGGCCGGGTTGACCGTGATCACCGGACCGGGGGTCACGCTCACCGAGCCGTTGGTGAAGGAGAGGGTGGGGCTTCCTTCGTTGAACAGGTTGGAGCCCGCCGGGGTGAACTGGATGTTGGTGCTGCCGGTGCTGTTGGCCTGGAAACGCAGTCGAAGGAGCGTGCCGCTGCCGCTCAACGGCGCGGTGCCCGCCCAGGCGATCAGCACCGTGGTGGTGGCGTTGGCCACGGGTGTGCCCACGCCATGGAGCAGGTCCCCCGGATCCACGATCACGTTCTGGAAGGTGCAGGTGGAGGGCTTCGTCACGCTCAGTTGAAAGCTGCGCACATCAAGGCCGGTCAGGTCCGTGTTCACCACGATGGGCAGGTCGAAGACCTGGCCGGGATGCACCCCGGTGGCGGTACCGGCCTGGAGGTTCACCGATTGGGCCCACAGGTCGATGCCCATCAGGAACGTGAGCAGGATGGCGGATAGGCGCATGGCTCGGGTATTGGAGGGTGAGGGGGACCATCAACGGAGCACCACACGGCAGTGCATCGCGGCCTCGCCCTGGAGCAGGTGGAGCACGAACACGCCTTGGAGCTGCGTGCCCAGTTCGCTCCGGTCCACATGGACGGTCTGCACCGAGCCTTGGGTGGTGGGGCGTACCATGCGGGCAAGCACCAGCCGGCCGCGTTCGTCATAGAGCCGCAGCTCGACGGGCGCACCCGGTGAGAGCGGCGACCAGGCAAGGGTGAAGCCGTCGACCGCAGGCATGGGATAGGCCATCGCCTGACCGGGCCGCAGGGCTTCCGGATCGATGCCGGTGCTGATGGTCGGCTGGATGATGACCTCGCCTGCGACCGCGGTGGCCGTGACGTCCACGTCATCCACCAGGACGTTCAGCAGGGTCAATTCCGTGGTGGTGAACTGGGTCACACCGCTGTCCGCCACGAGATGGAGCCGCACCACGGCGCCGTCCTGCGTGAGCGGATAGGCGCTGGCGCCGGCCAGGATGAGCGTGCCGCTCCCCGGGGTGCCTTGGGCCAGCATCCAACCGGCGGGCAACAGGCTCTCCACGTCGATCAGTTCGATCAGTGCAGGGTCGAACGCGAGCGTGAGCTGGAACGACAGGACCGAATCCACCCCCATCAGGGAGAGGTCCAGCGCGAAGCTGTCGCCCGGTGCCACCTGCGTGGAGGAGAGGAGTACAGCGGCCGGGTCCAGCATGGGAGCATGCTGCTGGTCACCACCCTGCACACTTGTTTCCGCCGGGAAGTTGGGGATGAGCCCCACGGTGTACTGCAGGATCAGCGTGGCGTCACCGGCCGTGACCGAGGTGTTGGCGTCCACATCGGCCACCGTGGTCTGCAGGGGTGTCAGCGTGATCGCGCTCACCACGCTCTGAAGCACCAGCGAGGCGTCGTAGGCCTGCACGGCTCCGTTCAGGCTCACGTCGCCCATCAGGGGTGAGATCGGTCCGGACGCGAAGGGTTGATAGTCCACCTGGTCGGTCACACTGATGCCCGTACCACCCGGGTTGCCGCTGTGCGTGGGGCCGCTCGGGTCGCCCCAGTAGCAGTTCGTCGCGTCGATGTTGAAGGTCTGGCTCACGTTGTACACCCCGTGGCTCGTGATGCCCATCAGGTCGCAATGGTTGATCACCGGATCGCTGAGGCCTTCAGCCCGTACACCATAGTAGGCGTGCTGCAACAGGCTGTTCGTGATGGTGGGCGAAGCGCTCTGGCAACGGATGGCGCCCGGGTCGTTCACATTGCTCCGCTGGGCATAGCGCACCACGCAATGGTCCATCTGGCAGTCGGCGTCCACCGCACTGTTGGCGAAGGTGATGCCCGCCCAACTGCTGGTGCCCACTCCGCTGCCGCCATCACTGTTGCTGTCCCCGCCATAGAAGTCGTCGCGCTCGTGGGTGAACACGATGGTGTTCTCCGGACCGCTGCTGCCCAGCGCGAAGAGGCCGCGTTGCACGGTGAGCGACTTGCCGTCGGCGAACTTGCACATGATCCCCGGCGCGATGGTCAGGTCCGCATTGGTGCCCACCGTGAAGCCGTCGCGGAAGAAGTAGGGGATGTTCGTGATGCCCGCGAGATCGATCGGGTCGAGGGAGGCGTCCTGGAGCAGCGTCTCGTTCTCGATCCAGATCATGCGTTTGGTGCTGCCGGTGATGTTGCATCCGACAAGCACATCGGGGATCGACAGGATGCTCGTGCGGAAGGGGGTCTGCGCAAGGTCCGTGAACGTGCAGCCCGCCACGTGCGGCCCCTGGCTGCCCAGCGAATGGATGCCGGATTCGAGGTGGTCGAAGGTGCAGTTGCTGATCGTGGGCGCGGCGCTGGTGGTGAGCACGCCCTTGTTGCGGTAGCGGAACAGCACATGGTCCACCACGCTGGCGTCGTCCGCCGAGGATCCGAACTCCACGTAGCAGGCGTTCCGCCATGGGCTCAGGTCCACGGTGGGGCTGGTGGTGTTCCCGTCCTGGTTCATGTCGCCCGGCAGGCCGAAGGCGTCATCGTACCGGTGGGTGAAGATCACCGGGTTCATCGCGGTGCCCTGGATGTCCAGGCGGGCTCCACCGGTGACAGCGATCTCGTAGCGGCTCCCTTCTCCGCCGATCGAACTGTAGGAGTTGGGATGGAACTTGAACACGGTGCCTGCGGGGATGATCACATGCGCCCCGCTGGTCACCGCGATATCTCCGTTCACGAAATAGGTGGCGGGAAAGAACGGCCCGAGCTGATGATGGGCCAGGGTGCCACTGGTGGTCCAGTTCTCGGCCCGCAGGCCGATGGCGAAGAGCGAGACATTGCTGATGGTGTTGTTGCTGAGCGTGGGCGTGGCGAAAGCGCTCATGAACACCGGAACGTCATCGATCAGGTTGATGAAGTTGTTCTGGATGATGGGCGAGGCGGTGCCCTTGATATCGAACGCAGGAACGTTGCTGGATTGGATGACGCAATCCTCCACCGTGCCTGAGCAGTTCTCGAAGATCACCACCCCGTTGAAGTCGGAGATGTAGACCGTGGACGCATACCGGAACGACACGAATTGCAGGTGGTTCAGGAGCCCGTTGGACCCGGCGCGGAAGGCGATCCCGGCGTTGTCCCCGTTCTGCGGAACGCTGCCGTTCGCATCGTTGTTGGTGTCGCCGCCTTCGGAGTCGTCCTTGAGGGAGGTGAAGATGATGGGCTCCGTGCTGGTGCCCACGGCCACCAGCGCACCTTGGATGTCCCACCGCTGGACGCAGGTGGGGCATCCGCTCACCTGCGTGGCGGTGCGCCACTTGATCACGGTGCCCGGCAGGATGGTGAGCGTGGCGCCGGCACCCACGGTGAACCCGGCGGAGAGGTAGGGCAGTACGCCGTATCCGTCCACGTTCAGCGGACCCAGCGTGGCGTCGCTACCGAGCGAGCAGGCCAGCACCTGTGCGCCCATGAGCGCGTTCGTGGAGGCGACGGTGATGCTGCTGAAGGTCGGCGCGGCGCCGGGACCGATCGCCAACACCGCGTCCGTGCACCAGTCGATGGTGCAGTCGCTGATCGCGGGATCGCTGTTGCCCACGAAGGAGAAGCCGTATCGGCCGTACTCCACCTGCACGTTCTCCACCACCCCTCCGGCATCGGAGAAGTGGATCGCGGCCGTGTGGTCGTCGCTGGCCACACAACCCGTGCGACCCGCGTACCGCACCCGGGCATGCTCGATCCGGTTGAACCCGTCGTCGGCCGTGGCGTTGAAGCGGATGCCATACCAGTTTCCGGTGGCCGGCACGGTGCTGTTGCCGTCCTGGTTGGTGTCCATCGGGTCGCCGAACAGGTCATCACGCCATTCGGTGAAGATGATGGGCTCGGTGGGGGTGCCCACGGCGTGAAGGCCGCCGTTGACGATGATGCGACGGGCATTGGGGCCCATCTTCACCACCACACCGGGGTCGATGGTGAGCTGAGCGCCGGCCGCCACCGTCAGGTCCCCCAGGATCACCTGCGTCACGTTCGTGTGTGTGCCCAGGGACCGCTGGGCCATGGTGCCGTTCACCGTCACGGTGCCACCGATGATGCCCAGAGCATCGAGCCCCACGTTGTTCAACGTGATGTTGGAGAAGGTGGGGTTCGCAGTGGCCTGGATGGCCACGGCGGCCTGGGTGTAGTTGTTGAAGGTGACATCCGTAAGTGCGGCGGCCGACGCTTCGCCGCCTTCGTAGCCGTAGGTTCCGTCGTTGAAGGAGCAGTTCGTGAGCGACACCGCACCACCCCGGTCGAACACCGTCCAGGGGCTCACGAAGGGTGCGCCGGAGATGGTGTTCCCGAAGAGGTTGCTGACGTTGCCCATGCTGTAGCGCATGTCCACATGGGTCATCGTCAGCGTCCCGCCGATGTCCACCGCGATGCCGCCGGGCCGGTTGCCGGTGGTGGTGGGCAGGCTCGTGTTGCCGTCCTTGTTGGTGTCGTTGGGGTTGCCCACGTTGTCATCCGCCACGCTCGTGATGGTGATGGGCTCCAGCAAGGAACCGTTGAGCAGGAGCGTACCGCCCACGTGGATGTCGAACTGGCCGTAGGTCTTGATCACCAGACCCGCGTCCACGGTCAGGGTGAGCCCGGCGGGGATGATCACATCGCCGAGCAGCACGTAGGTCACGTTCGGTGTTCCGGTCACGTCGCGCTTGATCAGCGTGTTGTCCGCGGTGAGCGTGGTGGCGAAGAGGCCGATGCCATCGTACTGGTTGTCGATGAAGCTGAAGGTGTTGTTCAGGAAGTCGGGGGCGCAGTCCAGCGTCATGGCGATGGGCGTTGAGAGGCTGCTGCCGAAGGTGCACGCCCCGATGAAGGCGGCGCTGCCGTTGCGCAGGGTGATGCCCGTCCGGTCGAACTGGAAGACGCACTCGGTGAAGCTGGGCGCGCTGGCGTTGACGTCCACCCCGCCGTAGGTGACCGATCCGGAGACCTGACCCGCGTACTGCACCCGGCAACGCGTCATGGTGCTGGCGGAAGGGTTCGTCCCGGAACCGAAGCGGATGCCGTACCAGGATCCGTGGGCCGGTGCATTGGCCGAGCCGTTGCCATTGCTGTCCCCTCCGGTGTTGTCATCGCGGTAGCTGGTGAACACGATCTCCTCTCCGGGGTCCGCATCGGCGGCCAGCGTTCCATTGATGGTGATGGTCTTATTGTCCTCCACCTTCACCTTCGCCTGTGATCCCAGGGTCCAGGTGACGCCGCTGCTCACCGTCAAGCCGTTGTCCAGGTAATAAGGGATCTCCAGGCCGTCGTAGGTGCGGTCCGCGCCCATGGTGGAGTATCCGACCTGAACGGCGGGACGCGTGTTGCCGGTGAAGGAGTTCGCCCCGTAGGTGGTGTTCGTCAGGGTGGCGAAGTAGCCCAGGAAGATCGGGAAGTTGCTTCCGCTGATCGAGATGCCATCGATGGTGCAGGCACCGCCGCCCAAATGAAGCCCCGTGGTGGCGCCGTTGATCGCGGTACCCGACACGGAGCAGGTCCCGCTGTTCACGAACACGCCGTAGGTGACATCCTGGATGCTTCCTCCGGTGAGCGTGGTGCTCCCGTCGGAGTTCAGGTAATGGCCGGTGAGCGTGCAGTTGGTGAGCGTGGCCGTACCGTCGGTGAGGACGTTCACCCGGTTGCCGTCGCTCAATGTGCAGCCGTCGAGGTCGATGATGCCCCCGGACCCCGCACGCAGCTCCCAGGCGTTCGCGGCACCGTTCGGGCTGAACGTGGCCGAAGTGGCCAGCAAGCTTCCGTTCACCGTCAACGAGGTTGAGTTCAACAGCACCTGTACGCCGGCTTCCACCGTGATGGTGACCCCGGAGGCGATGGTCGTAGCCCCGGTGATCGTGTAGGGCGAGCCGGTGGTCGTCCACGTGTCATCCACGAGGAGGTTGCCGGTGATGGTGGTCTGGGCGTTCGCGTGGACGAGCCAGGCGAAGGCCAGGAGAACGAGAAGGTGTCGCAGGGTCTTCATGGGGGCCAGGTTGGAGGGACCAAAGCAACCGGGCCCCGGAAGGGGGTACAATACCGGATAACCGGTAATTCGCTCCGGATCCGGGGCACCGTGTATGGCGGACATCAGGCAGCTGCCGGAGCGGATGCGCAAGACCTTCCGGCGCGCGGATCGGGACGTGTGGCAGGACGGTCCCCCGGTCGTTGGTGGAGCGCGGGCGATCCGGTCCCGGCCAGCGCGCAGGTGCCTGCTTCAACCGTTGGTCACCGTCCGTTCGATGCGGATCCGGTGGGCCGATCCTGGGAGGGAACGGTACTTTCGCACCCTCCTTCCCACCATGTCCGATCCCCGTCATCTGGTCGTCCCCGGCCTCGTCCTTCTTCTTTCGCACTGCACCCCGCAAGCGGGGCAGGATGAAGGAAAGGGCCAACAGGTGGACGCCTCCCAACGCTCCTCCGCCACCATGGACGTCCACAGCGCCGCACGGCCCCGGAAGGCCGTCATCACACACCTGCACCTCGACATCTCCGTGGATATGCAGGCGCGGAGGATCGCCGGTGTGGCGGGCTATGCGCTGGCGCCCGGACATGGTCCCCGCATCGTGCTGGACACCGACGGGCTGCGGATCGATTCGGTCACGGACGGCGGAGGTCGCCCATTGCCCTATACCCTCGGCGAAGCAGGCCCCCTGGGTGCGGCGCTCGAGGTGGAGCTGCCCGGCCAGGTGGACAGCATCCGCATCGCGTACGCCACCGGTCCTTCGGCACGGGCGCTTCAATGGTTGAGCCCCGCACAGACCAAAGGAGGGCGGCATCCCTTCCTCTTCACCCAGGGTCAGGCCATCCTCACCCGCAGCTGGATCCCGATCCAGGACAGCCCGGGCATCCGGTTCACCTACGAGGCGGATGTGCGGGTCCCCGGTGGGCTCATGGCCGTGATGAGCGCGGCCAATCCGCAGGACCGGACGGCGGATGGCGTCTACCACTTCAGGATGGACCAGCCCATACCGGCCTATCTGATGGCCCTGGCCGTGGGGGACATCGACTTCAAGCCGATCGGCGCACGCACGGGCGTCTACGCGGAACCTGAACTGGTGGAGAAGGCGGCCTGGGAGTTCGCGGATATGGAGGAGATGGTGGAGGCCGCCGAGGCGCTTTACGGCCCGTACCGATGGGAACGGTACGACGTGCTGGTGCTCCCGCCCAGCTTCCCCTTCGGCGGCATGGAGAACCCCCGCCTCACCTTCGCCACGCCCACCATTCTGGCCGGCGACCGGTCGCTCACCGCCCTCATCGCCCATGAGCTGGCGCACAGCTGGAGCGGCAACCTCGTCACCAATGCGACGTGGAACGACTTCTGGCTGAACGAGGGCTTCACGGTGTACTTCGAGAAGCGGATCTGTGAACGGCTCTATGGCCCGGAGTACGCAGGCATGCTCGCGCTGCTCGGCTATCAGGACCTCCAGCATTCGGTGGAGCGCTTCACCGCGGATGGCGCGGTGCAGGACACCCGGCTGAAGCTGGACCTGGCGGGGCGCGATCCCGATGATGGGGTGTCCGACATCGCCTATGAGAAGGGGTACGCGTTCCTGCGCCGGTTGGAGGAGGAGGTGGGTCGCGAGCGTTTCGACGCCTTCCTCCGCGCCTACTTCGACCGCTTCGCCTTCAAGGCCATCACCACCGAGGAGTTCCTGGCGCATCTCGATGAACATCTCGTTCGACCCCTCCGCGTGCAGGTGGACGTGAAGGAGTGGGTGTATGGGACCGGAATTCCGAAGGACCTGGTGGTGCCGGTGAGCGACCGGTTCCTGAAGGTGGAGGTGGAGATCGAACGGTGGCGGACCGGCACCCCCGCGAACGAATTGCACACCACGGGCTGGAGCACCTTCGAGTGGATCCACTTCGTGCGGCATCTGCCGGACAGCCTTGATGGCGACCGCATGGCCGACCTGGATGCGGCCTTCGGCTTCACGCGCTCGGGCAATGCGGAGGTGGTGGCGGCCTGGTTGGAGCAATGCGTGCGCAACGACTATCCGCCGGCCTACGAACGCCTGGACGCCTTCCTCACCGAAGTGGGGCGCAGGAAATTCGTGCAGCCCCTGTTCGAGGCCCTGCAGACCAGTGAGAAGGGAAGGGCCATGGCCAGGAACATCTATCAGCGTGCGCGACCCAACTATCACTCGGTCACGGTGCGCACGATCGACGAACTGCTGGACTGGACGCCGATGAGCGATCCGGTCACCCTCTGATCAGCCGAAGCAACGGCGCAGCACCACCGGGTCCAGGGCGTGGCCGCCGGGGAACAGATGTCGCTCTGCGGTGATCCCGGCCGCCGCAAAGCGCTCGGCGTTCTGCTCCCACTGGACCGAGGGCACCAGCGTGTCCTGTTCGCCGTGCACCAGGTCCACCCGGCAGCTTCCGAAGGCCCGCGTCAGCTCGTCGCGCTGCAGCTCGGGTGGCAGGCTTCCGCCCCAAAGAACGACCTGTGCGGGCCGGTGTTCGCTTCGTGTGAGCCAGCGCGCCACGGTGGCCACACCCTGGGAGAATCCCAGCACGTGCAGCGGGCGGCGCCCGTCGGCGGGCTGAAGCAGGTCCACCAGCGCGTCCAGGTAGTGCACATGGTCGTCGATCTCGTGCGCGCGGTCCTCGCGGGTCATCCACGTGGCGCCCACGCGTTGATGCGCCGGATCGAGGTAGAAGCGGCTCAAGCCCTCGGGGGCCACCACCGCATCACCACCCGCCACGGGGGCGAAGGCGTTCAGGAAGTAGCGGGCCAGCTGCCCGTAGCCGTGCACCACCACCCAGAGCCGCGACGCGGTGCGTGGGTCGCCAAGCTGGTGGTAGCGGGCCGTGCGGCCCACGCGGATGAAGTGCTCCTCCACGGCTAGTAGCTGAGCAGCTCGTTGAGCGCCACCGCCACCTTGTCCGCGCTGGGGATCATCGCCGCCTCCAGCGTGCTGTTGAGGGGGATGGCGGGCATGTCCACGGCACCAAGCGTGCGAACAGGCGCATCGAGGTGTGCGAAGCACTGGTCGCCGATGCGGGCGGCCAGGGCCTGGGCGAAGCTGTTGGTGAGCTGCTCTTCCGTCACCACGAGGCAGCGACCATGTGCACGCACCTGCTCCATCACCGTGTCCTCATCCAGCGGCACCAGCGTGCGGAGGTCGATGACGGTGATCCGTCCCGCGAAGCCCCTGGCGGCGGCCTGGGCCCAGTACACGCCCATGCCGTAGGTGACCACCACCGCCGCCTGCCCGCGGGACACGGCATCGGCGTCGGCCTGCAGCACGATCCGCGCCTTGCCGAAGGGGATGATGTAGTCCGGTGCGGGCTCCACGCTCTTCGCCTCCTCGGTGCCCTTGATCTTGCTCCAGTAGAGGCCCTTGTGCTCCAGCATCACCACCGGATTGGGGTCGTGGTAGGCGGCCTTCATCAGGCCCTTGAGGTCGGCGCCGGTGCTGGGGTACGCGATCTTGATGCCCTTGATGGTGCACAACACGCTCTCCACGCTGCTGCTGTGGTAGGGTCCACCGCTGCCGTAGGCGCCGATGGGCACGCGGATGATGCACGAGACCGGCCATTTGCCCACGGTGAGGTAGGCGCTGCGGGCCACTTCGGTGAAGAGCTGGTTGAGCCCCGGCCAGATGTAATCGGCGAACTGCACCTCCACGATGGGCTTGAGACCGGCGGCGCTCATGCCCACCGTGCTGCCGATGATGAAGGCCTCTTGGATGGGGGTGTTGAACACGCGGTGGTCGCCGAAGTCGCGCGCCAGCGTGGCGGCCTCGCGGAACACGCCCCCCAGCCGGGCGCCCACGTCCTGTCCGTAGAGCAGGCAGCGCGGGTCGTCCTGCATCAGTTCGCGGATGGCGAAGAGCGCGCAGTCCACCATCACGGTCGGCTGGCGGTCCTTGGGTGCGCGTTCGCCACGTTCCTCGGTCACCGGCGTCGGTGCGAAGGCATGGGTTAACAGGTCCTCGGGGGGCGGGTCGGCCGCGGCGCAGGCCCGCTCGAAGTCGGCCTTCACCCGGGCGATGGCCTTCTGTTCGATCTGCTTGAGACCGTCGAGCTGCAGGCGCTGGTCCAGGCAGTGCTGCAGCAGGCGGGGGTGCGGGTCTCGCTTGCGGTGTTCCGCCAGGTTCTCCTCGCTGCGGTAGAACTCCATGCGCACCCCGCTGGTGTGGTGGTTCAATAGCGGCACCTTGGCATGCACCAGGAAGGGACGGCGCTCCTGGCGCACCGTGGCGATCACCTCGCTGAGCGTAGCGTGACAGATGGAGAAGTCGCTGCCATCGATGCTGCGCACCTCAAGCCCCTTGAAGCCTTTGGCGTACTCCGGTGCGTCGGCCACACGGATCTCGTCCGCACTGGCGCTGATGTCCCATTCGTTGTCCTGGACCAGGTAGATGATGGGCAGCTTCTTCAGCACGGCCATCTGGAAGGCCTCGGCAACCTCGCCCTCCGTGATGGAGGCATCGCCCAGCGAGCACACCACCACCGGGGGGGCGTCATCCGCCGAACCGTTGCGGTCGTGGGGGATGCCTGCGCGCTCCTTGTACCACAGGCCCAGGGCGATGCCCGTGGTGGGGATGGCCTGCATGCCGGTGGCGCTGCTCTGGTGCGGGATACGCGGCATGCCTTCGCGGCGCAGACTGGGGTGGCCGTAGTAGGTGCGGCCGCCGCTGAAGGGGTCGTCGCGTTTGGCCAGCAGCTGCAACATCAGCTCGTAGGGCTCCATGCCGATGCCGAGCAGGATGCTGTCGTCGCGGTAGTAGGGGGCCACGAAGTCCTGCGGCTTCAACTGCAGGCCGAGCGCGATCTGGATGGCCTCGTGGCCGCGGCTGGTGGCGTGGACGTACTTGCTGGTGAGCTTGAAGTGCTCCTCGTACAGCTCCGTCATCGCCTTGGCCGTGCACATCAGCTCCCAGGCGCGCAGCAGGGTGTCGCGGTCCGGCTGGTGGGCGCTGCGGTTGTCGGCGGCTTTCGGCTTGGCGGTCGCGGGCATGGACACGGTTCAGGACCCGCGAAGTTAGGGGTCCGGGGGGAGGTGGGAGGACGGTATCAGTGAGCCGTTCCGTCCAGCTTAAGTTCACACACGTTGAAGTGTAGCGTATCGGACCTGTCGATGATGAAGGTAATGGTGCATGAATCCGTCCAACTGGTCGTGGTCGAGATCCTGTCGCCATGAAGCACCAGATGAACGGGATAGTAGGGTGGACCGGCCCATCCCAGGCATTCCTGACGCACCAAGTGATATTCATCAACGCGCCATTCTTTGACAGTCCTACACGTTTCGCCAAAGGCATACGAGATCATGAGGAGGAAGGCGATGCTGCCCACGGTGGCAAGCGCGACCAAGCCAAAGACCGCCCAACCGAAGACCTTCCACTTCCTCCGGATGCCCAGCCATCCGAGGAACAGTAGAGCGATGATGCACCCGAGCTGGATCGCGATCATGTCAACTCGTGGATCAACAACATCCCTTGTGTCAGCCCCGCGGATCGCATGCGTCGTCCGAAGCCATCAGTATGAGGTCTTTGGATATGGCTTGTGGCAGGAAGGTTGCGAAATCCACAACGGGGGAGGTGGCGCCTTGTCGGCCCATGCAACTGCAACATGGAACCTCCTGTTGCGGTCCTGACCGTCGCATGGAAGCAAGATAGCATGGCTGGTGGCCCGTTGAAACATCGCTCTGGCCTCAGTTCATGGATCGCACCATGCCTGGTGAGAGCCGTAGCTGAAATGCTCCGGTACAGGCGGATCTCCTCCTCGGTGTCCTGAGCCGCGTCGCTTGCCTCATCGGAACGGCCCGCGGCCCGAGACCGGCTCCGCGCCGCTCCCCGCCGCCAGGCGCCGCCGGTGTGATCGCCAACACGTCACCGGACGGCCGGTCTACTTTTGGCCATCATTCAACAGTCCATGGACCGCAGAGCACACGAGATCGACCACCGCATCGTCGGCGACGACATGCAATGCGTGGAGATCACCCTTGATCCGCAGGAGACCGTCATCGCCGAGGCGGGCAGCCTGATGATGATGGACGACGGCGTTCAGATGCAGACCATCTTCGGCGATGGCAATGGACAGGAGCAAAGCTTCATGGGCAAGCTGTGGGGCGCCGGCAAGCGGGTGCTCACGGGGGAGAGCCTGTTCATGACCGCCTACACGAACCAGTCCACCGGTCGGCGGACGGCGTGGTTCGCGGCGCCGTATCCGGGCAAGATCCTGCCCATGGACCTGCGCGACCACGGGCAGCGGCTGATCTGTCAGAAGGACTCCTTCCTCTGCGCGGCCAAGGGCGTTTCGGTGGGCATCGAGTTCCAGCGGAAGCTCGGCACCGGCCTGTTCGGGGGCGAGGGCTTCATCATGCAGAAGCTCGAGGGCGATGGCCAGGTGTACATCCATGCCGGCGGTACGGTGGTGGAGCGCCAACTGGCCCCTGGCGAGGTGCTGAAGGTGGACACGGGCTGTCTGGTGGCCATGACCTACGGCATCGACTACGACATCCAGTTCGTGGGCGGCATCAAGAACACGCTGTTCGGGGGCGAGGGCCTCTTCTTCGTCACCCTGCGCGGGCCGGGTCATGTGTGGCTGCAGAGCCTGCCCTTCAGCCGCCTGGCGGACACCATCGTGGCCGCTGCACCGCGCGCCGGTGGCCGCCGCCGCGAGGAGGGCTCCATCCTCGGCGGGCTGGGCGGACTGCTGGACGGCGACAACTGAGATCGGGCGCTGCTCCATCGCATGGGCCGGTACCCCCGGCCCATGTGCATTCCAGCAGTGGGTCACTCGGCCCGATCCCGTCGCGGTCCCCGGTCCAGCGCGTTCAGGAAGCTCTCCACCACGGACAGCAGCAGGCTGAAGCCGAGGGCCCACCAGAAGTTGCGCACCACGAAGCCCGGCACGAGCTCGGCGGCGAGCAGCACCACCGCGGCATTGATCACGAGCAGGAAGAGCCCCAGCGTGAGGACCGTGGCGGGCAGCGTGAGCAGGATGAGCAGGGGCCGCACGAAGGCATTAAGCAGACCGAGCACGGCGGCGGTGAGCAATGCGGTGAGCACCCCATGGGTCTCGCCCAGATCGCCCAGGCTGACGCCACTGAGCAACAGGTCGCAGATGAGCACAGCGATGGTGGTGATGATCAACCGGATCAAGGCCTTCATGGGCACAAAATAGGCAGGGGCCTCCATGAGGCCCCCGCGTGTCGGTCGATCCGTATCAGTGCTTCACCAGCTTGCGCGGCGTGGCCTTGCCATCCAGCGCCACCACGAGGAAGTAGGTGCCATCGGCCTGGTCGCTGAGGTCCAGGGTGCGCTCGTAGCGGCCCTTGAACCCGGTGATGGTCTCGTGGTAGATGCGGTCGCCCTGAGCGTTGTGCACGTCCACCACGAGCTCGCCGCGCTCGGCCACGTCGAACTGGATGCGGTAGAAGCCATCGCTGGGATTGGGGGCGCAACGCAGGTCGCCGAGGTCCGGCGAACGGTCAAGGCCGGAGACCCCTTTCCGCTCGAGCAGGGCCCGCTCCTCCGGCGACACCTCCACCGTGCCCACTTCCACGTGCATCTCCCGGAGGATATCGCTGCGCATGGTGCGGCGCAGGTGCTCCATTTCGCGGCGCAGTTCCTCCATCTCGCGGCGGATGGTGGCGCGGTCCTCATCGGGCAGCGGGGGAAGGGGGGCCAACGGGGCCATCGGAGGCATCACCCACGAGCGCATGCGGCGTTCGCCCAGGGTCCCGGTGAGGGTGCGTCGTTCGCCATCGCGCAACACCTCCACCTGCACGGCCGTTCCCGGCTCCATGCCGGCGATGCGTTCCGCCAGGTCACCGAAGCCGGTGATCGGCGCCTCGTTGATGGCCACGATGCGGTCGCCCGCCTGCAGGCCCATCCGCTGGGCGGCCGAACTGTCCACCACGGAACCGACGCGCGCACCTTCACCGCTGGTCTCCGGACCTTCATCACCGTTCACGCCCAGGAAGGCGCGTGGCTTCACGGTGAAGGTCATCGGTGGAGCCTCCGGCTCATCCCACCTGTCGAACTCGAAGGTGAATTCCTCCGGGTCATCGGTCGTCTCCCCGAGTGTCACCTGGCGTTCCGAGCGCTTTCCATCGCGGAGCACCGCAAGCGTGACCACATCGCCGGGCTTGTGGGCGCGGATGCGTTCGGTGAAGGCGGCGAGGCCACCGGCCGGATCGCCATCCATCGCCACCACCACATCCCCATCCTTCAGGCCGGCCTTGTCGGCCGGTCCATCCTCGATCACCTTGGTGAGCACGATCCCCTCGACATCGGCCTCCTTGCGCCCCTTGCCCTCCTTCGGCGCATTGTACATCCCGAGATAAGCGCCCAGGTAGCCGCGCGGCTCCTGAGCGCGTGCACGCGCCATGGCCTCATCGCGGAGGGCGAAGGCGAGGCTCATGTCCTTCAGGGTGCCGCCATCACGAAGGCGACGCAGGTCGATGATCAGGTTCTCGTCCGCACCGATGGTGCCCAGTTCCTCCATCACGCCCAATTCCTGAAGCGCGTCCTGCAGCGATCGTTCGTCGTTGAGGTCGAACTCGCGTTCGATGCGGGAGGTGCGGCCGTCCTCGGTGGTGGTGATCTCGATGCGCACCTTCCGATCGTCGGCACCATCATCGGATTGGGCGGGCAGGACGAGCGGGATGCAGACCAGGGGCAGAAGCGTGGAGCGGAGCGAAGCGTACATGGTGGTGGGACTTGCACCCAAAAGTACCCGGGGCCCCGCGGGGGGGCGGTGTTAAGGAACGTTAGATCGTGTTAAGCCTTCCGCCGGTCCTACGGACGGATCAGCAGGCCTTGCCGGACGACGCCATCCGCCTCCAGCCGCACGATGTACGCGCCCGATGCGGCCATGGTGAGGTCGATGGGCACCTGGGTGCGATGGCCTGCGGCCAGCGTGCGCACCGGTCGCCCGGCCGGATCGAACACACGCGCCACGCCGCCCGCTCCGGCCGGCCGGTCGAGCACGAGCACATAGGAGCCATCCTCTGCTGTCGGGCGCAGGTCGAGAGGCTCGGATCCCGCCGGTTCGTCGATCGCGGTGGCCGGTTCCAGGCCGATGTCGTCCAAGGCCATATCGCTGTATGGGGAGTTGCCGGTGATCCCCCGGAAGCGAGCCGACACGGTGCTGCCGGCGTAGGCCGACAGATCTGCGGTGCCCTGCCGCCACTGGTCGCCCTGGTCGCCGCTGATCATCGGAACGATGTCGGGCATCAACACTCCGTCCACGATGAGGTCCACATGCAGTTCACCCTGGGTGGCACCGTACAGGTGGTACCAGAAGCCGAGCGCGTAGGCGCCCTGTGTGGGCAGCGTGAGGCACGGGGTGTGCAGGTCGGCGCGGCGCGCACTGCAGTAGCCTGAGGACTCGAGGTAGAAGTAGCGTCCGCTCGCGGTACCGAGCGTATGGTCCGTTGCCGGGCCGGTGGACGCGGTGGGCGTGCCCTCAGCGTCCACGCGCCAGTCGATGTCGTCGTCGATGCCGTTCCGCCCGTTGAACAAGGTGCCCACATCTGCGCAGGCGAGGTCGCAGAGGGCCGAGGAGGAGCACAGGTCGAGCCCTTCGCCGTTCTCCATGAAGGGGAGGCCCGAGGCGTCCATGGTGCTGTACACCTCGGTGGTCAGGGTGTCATTCGGGGGGAAGGACTCGTTCTGTGCGGTGGCCCACACACGCACGATGCTGCTGTCATCGTCCGTCAGGCCGTTCAACGGGGTGGTGAAGTTCACCAGCACGCTGTCCCCTGGTGCGATGAGCTGGCTCAAGGACTGGGTGGTGACCGGGCCGTTGTTCACCTGACGGCCCACGGTGAAGTCCTGCACGGGCAGCAGACCCTCGTTGCGCACCATCACGGAGATCGACGGTGCGGGATGGCATTGGAGCACGAGCGCTCCCGGCTGCACCAGGGCCACCGCCGCAAGGTCGTGTTCGGCCTGGCAGTTCACGAGCTGCTGGGGGCGTGGCAGCGCCATCGAACGCCGTGCACGCGCGCCGTTCGGCGCGATGGCCGTGACGGCGAACCAATCGTCGTGCGCGGCGTGGAGGCCGGTGAAGGTGTGGGTGGTGCCGATGGTGAAGCCCACGCTGTCCATGTACTGGGCGCCGAGCTTGTGCAGGATGTAGCCGCTGGCCTGCGGTACGGCCGACCAGGAGATCCCCGCGCTGTCGATGCAGTTGAACGTGACCTGCAGGCCGTCGGCCACGGGTATGATGGTGAAGGGGCCGCTGATGTCGGTGGTGCCGTTGCGCTCCACACGGAACAGGGCGTTCTCCACCACCACGTTGCCCAGGCCCAGGTCGAAGTGGCGACGCATCGCAGGGACCTGCGGATAACTGCTCCAGGTGATGCCGCCATCGAGGCTGAGCGACACGTCGAAGGATGCCGTCCCTTCGAGCGCATCCCAACGGAAGCGATGGCTCTCATCGGCGGCCACCACATCGCCGGCCAGTGGATAGGTGATGCGCGGTCCTTCGGGCAGGAACTCGTGCACGAGGTAGTACGCCTGCGGACCCGCCGGTACGTTGCCGCCGGTGACCGTGAAGCTCCAGGT
The DNA here is from genome assembly GCA_016715895.1 of Flavobacteriales bacterium. Classification (NCBI taxonomy): domain Bacteria; kingdom Pseudomonadati; phylum Bacteroidota; class Flavobacteriia; order Flavobacteriales; species Flavobacteriales bacterium. Next base: position 2,011,492 of record JADJXH010000004.1, read on the forward strand.
GCCCTGCACCGGTGACGGCACGGCCACCTGTTCCACGTTGTTCACATGGTCGGCGCCACGCTGCGCGGGTGCGGCGAGGATGCCGGCCACGGGCGTGTTGTCGAGCTCCCAGGGTTGGTGGGTGACGGATTGCGGGTCGGTACCCAGCAGGTCAAGGTCGTTCACGAGCGCTTCAGGGGCCTGCAGCGAGGCCGCGGGGTCCATCCAGTACAGCATCACGCGCAGCTCACCCACGCCGGCAGGCACCTCGATGGTGTGGACCTGCTGCTGGCCCTGGTCCACCGTGCCGGTGATGAAACGCTCCTCCACGATGGCCTGCCAGGCGCGTGACGTGTTCAGGCGCCCCCAGCCGTAGGTGTAATCCGGCCCGTCGTTGCCGAGGTCATCGGCCGTGTTCAGCACCAAGGCCTTCAGGAGCCCGCTGCTGGGATCGTTGCCGAACAGTCCGCGCCAGCCCTGGTAGAGCACGGCCAGCGAGCCGGCCACGCCGGGCGAGGCGGCCGAGGTGCCGCTGCCGGTCATGTAAGCGTTGTCCGGGGCGTTGCTGATCTGGCCATTGCCGTACGCGCTGATATCAGGCTTCAGGCGGCCGTCGGCGCTGGGACCTCGGCTGCTGCTGTTCACCACCAGGTCGTTGTCCGTGAGGTTGGCGGTGGCGATGCAGTTCTTGGCGATCTTGTGTCCACCGGTGATGTTGCCCCAGTCGCTGCCGGCGCCGTAGCCACAGTCCTGCCCGCCATTATTGCCGGCGGAGAACACCTGAATGAGCGCGGGGTTGGCCACGGTCTCCTGGTCCACCTGGCGCGTCACCGTGGTGTAGCCCCCGTTGCATCCGTCGCTGTAGGAGCTGTTGAAGATCACGGCGCCGTTGTTCTGGTGCAGCGTCACCGTATTGGGCAGTGCCCCCTGGTACTGCCGCACGATGATCTCTGCGCCGGGCGCCATGCCCACGTTGCGCGGGTCGAGGTTGCCCGCCGAGCCCACGATGCCGGCCACCATATCGCCATGGTCGCCCACCAGGTCCTGGGCCACCGAGCTCTGCGCGGTGCGCCCCTTGAAGTCGATGTGCGGCCCCGCGAATCCGTCGTCGTTCACCACCACGGTCACACCGCTGCCGTCGAGACCGCCGGGTGCGCCGGGTACCGGGGCGATGGGGTTCACCCGATGGAAGGTGCGGCCGCGGATGTCCTCGGGCTCGCCGGTCACCGGCGCCGGAGCCACCCACTGCACGACAGGGCTGTCCAGGAGCTTTCGCAGGGTGCGGCCGGTGAGCTGCACGATGCGCGAACCTTCGGAACCCTGCTCCTCATAGGGAAGGTGTTCCAGCACAGGTGATCGGTCCAATGAACGGCCTCCCAGGTCGGGCCAGGGCACCACGGTGACGGCCACCGAACGGCCGCGCCAGCCCTTGCCGGTGAGCGCGGTGCGCAGGGCGGGGTCCAGCTTGTCCTCCGCGGTGGGTGCGTGCCAGGCCATGAGCCCGGCGGTGCGCAACAGGTCGCGATCGATGTCGGCGGGCATGGAAACGGTCCACGCCTGCGGTGTCAGCGGGTCCAGGAACCGCACGCCGGAGGTCTCCAGCCGCGCACGTTCATCGGCGTTCAGCGTGTGGTCGAAGGCCAGGTAGCGGTGGATGCGGCCCGCGCGCTGCTCACCCCGCTCCGATGGCAGCGGACCGGTCCCCGGGCGCAGGGCCTCGAGGATGACCGGGCCGGAGCGCAGTTCCAGGGTCACGGACTGGCCGAAGAGGGGAGCGGCAAGCAACAGGAAGGGGATCGCGGACAAGCGCATGGGCCGAAGATCGGATGACAGGGTGCACGTCGGCCTCCCGCTTGAACATGGAAGGCCCTCACCCTTGTAAACCCGCAGGGCGGGAATGGTTCAGGCCGGGTCCTTGAACCGGTCAATGTCGCGCCGGTCGCGTTTGGTGGGTCGACCCTCGCCCGGAGCGCGGCCCTGGGCCTGCACCCGGCGTGCCATCTCCAGCTTTTGCAGGTCATCCCAAGGCGTCTCGTCCACGATGTGGTCGGGCACGAGCCTGGCGGCCATGCGCGTGCGGGGCAGGGCCGTGACGCGGAACACGCGCCAGATGGGCGGCTCGCGCACGCCGATGCGGTCATCGATGTGCACCTCGGCGGCCGGCTTCACCTCACGGTCGTTCAGGCGCACGCGGCCACGCTGGCAGGCCTCGGTGGCCAGGCTGCGGCTCTTGTGCAGCCGCACGCACCAGAGGAACTTGTCGATGCGCATCAGGAGAACATCTGCCCATGTGACCATGTGCACAGGCACGCGGAGCTGGGTCGGAGGTCGGTCCGAAGGTCGGCCTTCCATCAGGGATCCTCCAAGCCAGGGGTCGTTCGAACTGCAGCGGGCAGCGGTTCGGAGCCCCCATGGGCGCGTGACCGCAAGAGCACATGGTCACATGAAAAAGGCGGCGCTCATCGCGCCGCCTCGTGACCCCGGCAGGACTCGAACCTGCAACCAACAGAACCGGAATCTGTCATTCTATCCAATTGAACTACGGGGCCGGTCCGCCCGGGGGAAGGTCATCCCCGCCCCCGGAAGCGCGGCAAAGATAGCGATCCGCCCCGCCACGCGGCAGGAAGCCCTACCTTTGCCGGCCTTTTGCACGGCCCTCCAATCCCTGCCGCCCCTGCGGTGCCTCCCATGACCGACCTGCGCAACATCGCCATCATCGCCCACGTGGACCACGGCAAGACCACGCTGGTGGACAAGATCCTCCACCAATGCCAGCTCTTCCGGGTGAACGAGGAGGTGAAGGACCTGCTGTTGGACAACAACGACCTGGAGCGGGAGCGCGGGATCACGATCCTCAGCAAGAACGTGAGCGTGCGCTACAAGGGCACCAAGATCAACATCATCGACACCCCGGGCCACAGCGACTTCGGCGGCGAGGTGGAGCGCGTGCTGAACATGGCCGACGGGGTGATCCTGCTCGTGGACGCCTTCGAGGGCCCGATGCCACAGACCCGGTTCGTGCTGGGGAAGGCCATCGAGCTCGGGTTGAAGCCGGTGGTGGTGATCAACAAGGTGGACAAGCCGAACTGCACGCCCGAGGAGGTGTACGAGGCCGTGTTCGAGCTGATGTTCGCCCTGGACGCCAGCGAGGACCAGCTCGATTTCCCGGTGGTGTACGGCAGCAGCAAGCAGGGCTGGATGGGCCCCGACTGGAAGTCCCCGACCGAGGATGTGAGCCACCTGCTCGATGTGATCGTGCAGCACGTACCGGCGCCGCGTCAGGTGGAAGGCACGCTTCAGCTGCGCATCACCAGCCTCGATTACAGCAGTTTTCAAGGCAGGATCGCCGTGGGGCGCGTCTCGCGCGGTACCGTCCGCCCGGGCCAGCAGGTCACCCTGGTGAAGAACGACGGCACCCAGCAGAAGGGGCAGGTCAAGGAGCTGATGGTGTTCGAAGGCCTGGGCAAGGAGAAGGTGAAGCACGAGGTGGGTTGCGGCGAGATCGTGGCGGTGATGGGGTTGGAGGGTTTTGACATCGGCGACACCATCGCGGACGCCGAGAACCCGGAGGGCCTGCCCCGCTTCTCGGTGGACGAGCCCACCATGAGCATGCTCTTCACCATCAACAACTCGCCCTTCTTCGGGCGTGAGGGGCAGTTCGTCACCAGCCGCCACGTGCGCGACCGCCTGTTCAAGGAGATCGAGAAGAACCTGGCGATGCGCCTTCAGGAGACCGACAGCCCCGACCGGCTGCTGGTGTTCGGACGCGGCATCCTGCATCTGAGCATCCTGGTGGAGACCATGCGCCGCGAAGGCTACGAGTTCCAGCTGGGCCAGCCGCAGGTGCTGTACAAGGAGGTCGACGGCCAGCGCCACGAGCCGATCGAGCTGCTCACCGTGCAGGTGCCGGAGCAATTCAGCAGCCGTGTGATCGACCACGTGACGCGCCGCAAGGGCGACATCCTCAACATCGAGCAGAAGAGCGACCGCACGGTGCTGGAGTTCAGCATCCCTGCGCGCGGCATCATCGGCCTGCGCAACGTGCTGCTCACCGCCACCGAGGGCGAGGCCATCATCGCGCACCGGTTCAAGGGCTATGAGCCGTACAAGGGCCAGATCGCCACGCCGCGCCCGGGCTGCATCGTGAGCGCCGAGACCGGCACCGCCATCGCCTATGCCATCGACAAGCTGCAGGACCGCGGCAAGTTCTTCATCGAGCCCGGGGAGGAGGTGTACGCCGGCCAGGTGATCGGAGAGAGCCCCAAGCCGGGGGAGGAGCTCGGTGTGAACGTGATCCGCGTGAAGAAGCTCACCAACATGCGCGCCAGCGGCAGCGACGACAAGGTGAACATCGCGCCTGCGGTCAAGTTCAGCCTGGAGGAGTGCATGGAGTACATCGCCGAGGACGAGTACCTCGAGGTGACGCCCAAGAGCCTGCGCATCCGCAAGATCCTGCTGGACGAGAACGAACGGAAGCGCGCGGCGAAGAAGCTGCAGGAGGCCTAGGGCATTGGTCCATGCGGACAGGTGTCCATGTGCCCATGGCCTTGCCCACCGCTCAGCGCATGATCTGGATCGGCCGCATGGCTCCCGGTGTGCACACCAGGTAGCTCCCTGCGGGAAGGCTGTTCAACGGGACCGTCGTCCGTTCGCCGGTAAGCGTTCCCTGCAGGACCACGTGCCCTGCGGCATCAACAAGCTGCATGGGCATGCCGCTCCACGAGGCGTCCGTCACGATGGTCAGTTCACCCGAGGCGGGGTTGGGAAGTACGTGGAGTTCCGCTTCGCCATGGACCGACGGCACGCTGGTGGTACCCTCCAGCAGCCACGCCAGCGCATCCATCATGTGCGTGCGGAAGAGCGTGTCGCTCACATAGTTGTCCGCCGCATGCCCGAGGGCGGTGTAGAACACGCGTGAGCCGGTGGGCAGGCTTCGGGTCCAGCTCATGGCACGGGGCGCGTCGTAGGAGTTCACCAGCCCGTTCGGCCCCACGGTTTGCTCCACGCGCAGCACCTCCACGTTGTCGGGCCCGTAGTACCCGCCCTCCCAGTAGTAGTACTCTTCGTTCTTCACCCAGAGGTCGGGCAGGTCGGCGGTGCTTGCGTGGCTGCCGATATGCTGTATGGCATACGAGGGCGTTCCGTTCACATGGTTCGGGGTCTGCTGGACGCTGGCGCCGATCAGCTCCGCGAAGAAGTCCCAGGTGCCCGTGTTGCCGCCGTTGGCCGAGCTGTGGCGGTAGGTGTCGCAGGCGGCATGGATGCCCAGCACATGGCCGCCGTTCGCCACCCAGGTCTCGAAGTGGGCCCGTTGCTGCGCATCAAGGATGGCATCGCCACTGGTGTTGGCGAAGACGATGGCATCGTAGGTGCCGAGCACCTGTGGATCGCTGAAGGGCGCACCGCTGGCATCATCGTCCACCAGCAGGCCGAGCTCCTGCGCGATGCCTTGGAACAGGGAGAAGGACACCGCCCGCGTACCGTGGTCGAAGCCGCTGGTGCGCGTGAAGTGGAGCACACGCGGTTGGGCGTGCACTGCGAAAGGCATCGCGCCCAGAGCGAGGTACAGGAAGCGCTTCATCGGTGCCTCGAAGCTAGGCGATCGAACCCGGGGCGGTGACGCGTGTACGGGTGGGCTGAACGGATGCCGATCGGCATCGAAACCCCACGATCATGCAACGCAACACCTTCATCGTTCTGGCCCTGTCGGCCACCGCCGGCATCGTCGTCCTGCTGGCCTCGTTCACTCCACCGACCAGCGACCCGCGCCATGCGGGGGTTCACTGTCCGGCACCGCCGCCGCGGTCGGCGGAGGCCCCGAAATGCGTGTTCATGACGGTCTACGAAGGCGCCGGACTGGACAGCACGTTCGTACTGCGCACCCCGGAGAAGGTGCTTCAGGCCGAGCAGCGTGGCCTGCAATGGCTGGTGAAGGCACAGGGTGCGGATGGTGGTTATGGAGCCGGCAGTCATGCGCGACAGGATGTGATGGACCCGCACGCGGTGACCAGCGATCCGGCCACCACGGCGATGGTCGCCATGGCCATTATGCGTATGGGCAGCACGCTGGATCAGGGTGCGCACGCCCAGCAGCTGGGCCGCGCCACGGAGTATCTGCTGAAGCAGGTGGAGGCCGCGCCTCGTGATGCCGTGAACATCACCCAGCTCCAGGGGACGCAGATCCAGGCGAAACTGGGCGCGAACATCGATGTGGCCCTGGCTGCGCAATACCTCAGCAACCTGGTGGCCAAACTGAACGATCAGCACCCGAAGCGGCTGCGCTGCATGCGTGCGCTGAACACCTGTGTGGGCATGATCCAGCGTGGGCAGAACGCGGACGGCAGCATGCGCGGCGACGGCTGGGCCGGCGTGCTCCAGAGCAGCTTCGCCGCGAGCGCGCTGGAGAGCGCCAAGGCCCAGGGTGCCGAGGTGGACGACGAGTCGTTGCGCCTGGCGCGCGATTACCAGAAGAACAACTTCGATGCGGACAAGGGCACGGTGGCCACCGAGCGCGCAGCGGGTGTCACGCTGTATGCCGTGAGCGGCAGCACCCGGAACAGCGCTGCGGAGGCCCGCGAGGTGAACGAGCGGATGGAGCGGGCCAAGCGCGAGGGCAAAGTGGCCGCAGCCGCACCGGTGAGCGTGGAGACACTGGAGGATGCGGGATACAGCCGCACCGAGGCCGAGCGGATGAACGCGGCCTGGCAGGTGTATGACGCTGCCAAGCAGCAGGCCCAGCGCGAGGATGTCATCAGCGGCTTCGGGAACAACGGGGGTGAGGAGTTCCTGAGCTTCCTGCAGACGGGCGAGTCCCTGGTGATCGCCAAGGACCAGGGCTGGCGGAACTGGTACCAGCAGACCACGGGTCGCCTGGTGGGCATCCAGAACAACGACGGCAGCTGGAACGGTCACCACTGCATCACCAGCCCGGTGTTCTGCACGGCCACTTCCCTGCTCATCCTCAGCATCAACAACGACATCGAGCATCTGCTGGCGCAGGGGGCGGTGAAGTACCGGGGGGGCAACTGAGGGCCGGTGGGCGATGGCGGAGGGCCCGGCGCACGCCGGGCCTTTCGTCCTTGCTCAGGACCGGAGGACCACATGATGGAACGGATCACGAAGGCCGTGCAGCCGGTCGATCAATGTGTTCCACCGACCAGGCCGCCGCAGGAGGAGGTGCGGACCCGCCGTTCGGACCTCCTCGAGCGTGTGGGCATGGTAGTGCGCCGCGAGCTCCGGCACGCCGAGGTGGGCGTAGTAGGCCACGGTGCGCGCGCGCGCCTCCCCGGCCGCCTTCTGGTCCGGATACAGCATACTGTCCATCACATGCACTTCGCCGTCAGTGGCCAGCATCCGTGCCCGCTGCAGTGTGGACCGGGCGTCAACGAAGTAATGGAAGCTGGCGGCGAAGAGCACGACGTTGAAGCGGAGGTCGTCGAGCGCGGGGTTGAAGAGGTCGGCCAACGCGAAGCGCGGTCCGTCAGGGAACACGCGCGCGGCCTGCTGCAGCTCCGGGAGAGTGCGGTCGATGCCCAGCACCGAGTGGCCCGCCCGTGCGAGCCATGCGGACATCCAACCGTTGCCACAGCCGACATCGAGCACGGCGGACCGAGGACCGGATCGCGCGAGATGGTCCAGCAAGCGCTGCGCACTGCGGGCGCGCACGCGCCATTCCCGGCTGTACGGTCCGCCGGACCTCTGCGGCAGGCGGGCCATCTCCGCGTCATCCAGGATCCGACCTTCCCATTCACGCGCCCGGTTGTAGAGCTCTGCGAACCTGCCGGGGTGCTCCAGCAGGGCCACGCCATGTTCCACGGGACCGAGGGCTGGCAGGCCGTCCGCAGGGTGCCTCATGCTCGTGTGGACAGGGATCTCCAGAACACCATGCCCGCCCTGCCGCTCCAGGCCCGCAGTTTGTGGCGGAGCGCACGGGGACTTGTCCGCAGGCCGGCCTGGTGTGCCTTGTGCCATTCCACCTCGTTCACCACGAACCGCACGGCGTGACCATAGTAGGGTCTGCGGTAGGCCCGTGGGAAGTCGTGTTCGCGGTCGCTGCCCAGCTCCCATGGCAGAGGCCGTTCCAGATCGGCCTCCACCTGTGCGTGGAGCTCCGTGCCGGCGATGGGGTAGGCCACCGTGATGGTGAACACGTCCGGTGCGCTTTCCTTGAGGTGCTCCACGGTCCGCAGGATGTCCTCCTCCTGCTCGCCCGGGTAGCCGAGCATGATGAAGGTCCCCGTGGCGATGCCCGCCTTCCGTGCGCTCCTGATCATGTCACGCACGCGCTGCACATCCACCCGCCGGTCCATCGCATCGATCACGGCCTGGCTGCCGCTTTCGGCGCCCACCCACACCTGCACGCAACCGCTCCGCTTCAGCAGATCGATCGCCTCGTCGTTCATCCGGTCGGCGCGCGTGATGCACTCGTAGGCGATACGCAGGCCGCGGCGTTCGATCTCCTCGGTGAAGTCCTTCAGCCAGCGGTGGTTCACGGTGAAGACATCATCCACGAACCAGATGCGGTCCGGCGCGAAGCGCTGCTGGATGTCGGCCAGTTCATCGATCACCTGCTCCACCGGGCGCCGACGGTAGCTCAGACCATACACACCACGGCTGCACCACCGGCAGGTGTACGGGCAGCCGCGCATGGTGCTGACGTTGATGGTGCTGTATCCGTGCCGGCCGCGCCAGGCATCCAGGTAGGCCTGCATGTCGATCAGGTCCCGTGCAGGGAGGGACAGCCCGGCGAGGTCCTTGAGCTTCTCGCGCTCCGGGGTGTGATGCAGGGCCCCGTGGGCGTCCCGCCACACCACGCCGGCGATGCCGCTCAGCTCGGTGCGCCCGGCCTCGAACGCTTCGACCAGTTCGGCCATGGTGCGTTCACCTTCGCCCACCACGCAGGCGGTCGCGCCATGGGCCAGGAAGCGTTCGGCATGCGCCCGGGTCTCCGGACCTCCCAGCACGATGGGCAGCTCGCGGAGCGTCGGATCCTGTCGCACCCGCCGCATGATGCGCACGATGTTCGCCCGGGTCATCAGGTTGACATAGAGGCCGAGGCAGCGGGGCCGTGCGCGGAGCAGCCGGTCGAAGAGGCCATCCATGGTCCCGAAGGTGCTGTCGTACACCTCCACCTCATGCCCGGCCTCGCGCAGGTGTCCCGCGATGTAGAGCAGACCAAGAGGGGGGTAGGGGCGCATGAGCCGGCGCTCCTTGGCATCCTCATGGAGGAAGTAGCCGTGGGAAAGGAGCACCTTCATGTGCCGCGACGGAGCTGGATGAGGTAGTGGTCGCCGAGTCGGGCCGTCCACGGCGCCCGCGCGGCCAGGCGGTCCGATCGGTCCAGCCAGTGGAGGAGGCGGGGCCGGTCTCGCAGGCGCGGTTCCAGATAGCCGGGTGGCACGAACAGACCGATGGGGCGAAGGTCCTCCTGAACGAAGCTTGGCCCGAAGGCCTGCCTGAGCACGGCCGGTGAGTGATACCAGGTGCGCACGGCGCGGCCGCCCACGGGAACATCCATGGGTCCATGCCTCCAACGGCGAAAAGCGGTCGCAGGCCGGGCACGCAGCAGGTGGTAGGCCGTTTCCATCAGGCACCGGTCGGCCATCAGCACGGCCACGAAACGCCCTCCCGGGCGGAGCACGGAAGCGATGAAGCGGCCGACCGCTGCAAGCCCGGCCGCATCGATGCAGTTGAGCCCACCGAGGTCGGACAGCACCAGGTCGAACGGGCCTTCGCCGGGCGGGAGCTCCGGCACCTGCAGATCGAGCGCAGCGGTGCGCACCCGATCGGCGAGCCCGGCGTGTCGCGCCTTGGCACGGGCCACGGAGAGCATGGCCTCGCTGCGGTCGGTGGCCAGCACGCTGTGGCCGGCGCCGGCGATGTGCATGGCATCGGCACCCGTGCCGCAGTTGAGCTCGAGCACCTGCATCGGAGGTGGGTGCAACAGCGGGTCCAAGGCCCGCCACACCTGGCCGCGCTGTGCCCTGCCGATGGCGCTGTCGGTGAAGTCGGCATCGTAGCTGGCCGCGGCGATGTCGAACGCGTCCGTGCTCATGCGGCGGAGAGGCGGATGCGATCCACCAGGACGGCGGGCAGGTAGTACAGCAGGGACAACCCGCGACGGAGGTCGCCGGACCGGCCGCTGAACCCCAGCGACAGTGCGTGCAACGCCTGACGACGGCGGTAGCGCGCATGCACGTACCGGTGCAGCCGCTTGTAGTAGGCCGGCCGATGGGTGCTGCGGAACATCATCGCCAGGTCGTCGCTGTCGCTCCAGTTCGCCTTGTCACCAAGCTCGGTCCTTACGCGTTCGAAGAAGGGTGTGCCCGGCAGCGGATAGCTCACGGAGACGCCGATATCGTCCGGCAACAGCTCCTCCACCATGCGGATGGTGCGCTCCACATCGTCGTCCGTTTCCCCGGGATAGCCGAACTGCAGGAAGAAGCCGACGCGCACGCCCTTGGCCTTGAGCAGCCGTGTGGCCGCGGCGATCTGCTCCACGCGGGTGCCCTTGTCCATGGCATCCAGGATATGCTGGCTGCCGCTCTCCGCACCCACCCAGACCTCCTCCAGGCCGGACCGCACGAGGGCGTCGATGGTGTCGCTCTCCAGCAGCAGGTCCACCCGGCTTTGGATCTTGTAGGGGATGCGGATGCCTCGTGCTTCGACCAGATCGGCGAAGCGCCGCACCCAGCCGGGCTTCAGGCCGAAGATGTCATCGCACATCCAGATGTGGTCCGGTGCGGCCTGGGCCCGGAGCAGCTCCAGCTCGCGCACCACATGCTCGGGTGAACGGCTGTTGTAGCGGTTGCCGTAGATGGGTTTCGCGCACCAGTTGCACTTGAACGGGCACCCGCGCGTGGTGGCCACATTGAGGCTGAAGCGGCCCTGGGAGCGCATCCAGATCCGGCGGTACGGGGCAAGGTCGATGAGGTCCCAGGCGGGCAGGGGGAGGGCGTCGAGGTCGCGCATCACGGGTCGCTTGGGTGCACGCCGAACGGAACCATCGGGGTCGAGGTGGGCCACGTTGGCCACCGCGTGCCAGGCTGTTCCGGCGGACCAATGGCCGACCAGTTCACGGAGTGCATCCTCACTTTCGCCGAGCACCACGGCATCCGCGCCGGCCATCAGGTAAGCCTCCGGATGGTCGGATGCATCCGAGCTGTTCACCACCACCCTGCAGCCGTGTTCCCGGCCCAGGGCGATCATGCGCAGACAGGCCTCGCGCATCACCGTGAGGCACATCTTGGTGAGGTAGTTGAACCCGTCGTCGTGGATGACGAGCACCTGTGGCGCGTGGTCCGTCAAGGAATGCACCAGGCTGTCCGGGCCTTCGGTGAGGCTGCCGTCATGCACGTGCACGGCGTGACCGGCCTGGCGCAGCACGGCCGAGGCGAGCAGGGTGCCGAGCGGGGGATAGGGCCGCGCGTCCCGCCACTGTTTGCGGTCGAGCCGGTAGAAGTAGGCGTTGGTCAGCAGTACCCGGGCCATGTCAGTGCAGGGGTCGGCCGGTGCGCAGCTCCAGGTCGCGGAGCCGCTCGTGGTAGGCGTCGAGCACGCGCCGCTGGAAGTTGCGGGGATGATGCTTGCTGACGTAGCTGCGGGTGCGCAACGCCAGGTCGAAGGTGCAGGGGTCCATGTCGCTGAACTTCCAGCGCCAGTAGCGCCAGGTGAAGGCCATCGACCAGCTGTCGAGCGCCTCGCCCAGGGCGCCGCCGAGCAGCCGCTCCCAGAAGGCCTTGCGTCCCTCGTTGCCCGCGAGCACCTCGGGGACCTGCTTCACGCGGGCCACCGGCAGCAGCTCGAAGGCCCATTGGTTCGCGCGGAAGAAGGCGTCGCGCGTGCCGTTGCCGTGCAATGGGAGCAGGGTGACGATCTCGGTGGCGGTGAAGCGATTGTGGTCCTCCACGCGCAGGTGGTCGGTGTCCAGGAAGTAGTTGATGCAGAAATCGCGACGGCTGTTGAGCAGGAACAGCTTCTTGTAGGCGATGAGCAGGGTCCGCGTGAGCCACAGACGGCCCGGCGCCGTGATGATGAAGAAATCGATGTCGCCATCGGGCGCAAGGCGCCCCTTGCTGAGGCTGCCGCTGACGAACACGGCGCGCACGAAGGGGGTGCGGGCGATGCGACGGGCCATGCGCCTCGCCCTGGGCATGCGGTCACCGGCACGTTCCGCGTCCTCGCTCCGGGCCTGTACATCGGCCTCCGTGATGTGAAGCCCCCAATAGCCCCCCACGTTCGCGACCACCCCTTCGCGGTGCAGCTCGTGCAACAGGCCCTCGACCTCGTTCGGTGCCGGGCACCGGGTGCAGGCGAACGCGAGCACCTCGTCGCTCCGCATCGGATGCCGGAACACGGCGAAGTAGGCCAGTGTGCGCAGGACGGAGCTCCGCAGGTCCGCCCGGCGTCGGGGATCGCCCACGGGAGGCATCGCGACGATGGGGGCGAGGGGTTCGTTGATGATCGTCGGCACGTGGATGGAGCAGGGTGTGCGGTCGTCGAAGGTAGACTACGGACCAAGACAGCGGCTTCGGTGGGGACGTTGCCCGGTCGTGCGCGTGGACCATGCGGAAGGCCTCCGGGCAGGGACGCTACATTCGGCGGCATGATGCGGGGATATGCACGGTCCCGGGCGCTGGCGGCCGTGCTGATCTCCGCATGGCTGCTGGTGGCCGCCCTGCTCCACGTGGCCGGGTTCGAGGGGCTGCTCGGCGCCGATGCGCATGACTATCTGCGGCTGGCCCGGCAGTGGACGGCCTGGGCGCATGGCGGCGCGCGCCCGGTGATGGTGGAGCACCCGATGGGCTACCCCATCCTCGGTGCGCTGTTCGGTGGTGCCTTCGGTGCGGAGCACGCGGCGCTGCGGCTCGTGACCGGCCTGTCCTGGGTGCTGCTGCTGCTGTCGGCCCGACGCGTTCTGCGGCAGGCGCCGGGCGATGAGGCGGGCACCTTCGCGGTGCTGGTGATCGGTGGTGCGCCTTTCGTTCTGCGCTATGCGCACACCGTGATGAGCGACGTGCCGGCGATGGCGGCGGTCCTCCTCTCCACGGCGTTCACGCTGCGGTGGCACGACCGTCGCCAGTGGTCGGATCTCGGCATGGCGGTGTTGACCGCGGCGGTGGCGGTGGGCATCCGCACGGCCTGTGCGCCATTGCTGGCGGTGCTTGCACTGACGTGGCCCCGGGGGCTGCCTTCGGGCCGTGGCGCATGGCTGTGGGCGTTGGCGGCCGTGGCGGTGCTGGCCGGTGGCATCGCCATCGCGGAGGGCTCCGGCATCTCCGCCCTGCACACACCGCTGCAGGAGTGGTCCGTGCGGCACATGATCGCGCGCACGCACACCTCGGACGATGGCGTGCTGCGCTATGCGCTTCCCAACGTGCTGTACGTGCTCGGGGTGCTGGTGCATCCCGGGCTGCTGCCCATGGGCCTGCCGCTGCTGCCGTTCGTGCGGCGGAGCGATGCGCAGGTGCCGGCGGTGCGGCTGGCGCTGATGATGCTGGCGGCGTACCTGCTGCTGCTGGCCGGTCTGCCGTTCCAGAACGACCGGGTGCTGGCCTTGGGGCAGCCGTTCGCGGCCATCGTGCTCTTTCCCGCGTTCCGGCGTGCGCTGGTGTGGTGCGGGGAACGGGGCATCCGGCGCGGAGCCGTGCTCTGGGTCCTCGCGTTGCTGCAGGCCGTGCTCTTTGTGCGGGCGATGGCCCCCTTCGTGCGGCAGGCGGGCGAGGAGCGTGAGCTGGCGCGGCTGCTGCGCGCCTTGCGGCCGCAGGTGGTGTACACGCACGGGTTGGGCGGCCCGCTGATGGAGCAGGTGCCGGGCGTGGCCGTGCATGAGCTGTGGTACGGCCGCATCGCCCGGTTCGAGCCCGGTGCATGGGTGGTGGTGCGCCCGGACGCCTTGGCGGCGCAATGGGCCGGTCTGCCGCCGGCCACCAATTGGGAGGCTGCCCTCGCCCAAGGCGCTCGTGTGGTATGGCGGGGGCCTGGCGGGTGGGTGCTGGCGCGAGTGCCTCCCGATCGTCGCTGAGGACCTGCGGCGTGCTATCTTATCCGTCGCTGGATCGACGTAAAAACCGACATTCCCGCCAGGGATGGAAGCGGCGGCCCGGTAGCGAAGCGCGAGCAGCGCACGGAGCGAGGAGGCTGCGCGGAAGGCGCAGACCCCGCAGCCCGCTGCGATGCCGCGTGCAGCAAGCCGGCCAAAGCGGACAGCCCGTGGGCGGCCACACCACGTGCACGTCCATGTACCTCAACTGCCATAGCTGGTTCAGCTTCACGCACGGCGTGATGAAGCCCGACGTGCTGCTGGAGGAGGCGGCGCGGATGGGCGTGCGCAGCTTCGCCCTCACCGACATCCATTGTTCGGCCGGCATCCCCGACCTGGTGCGGGATGCGCCGCGCTTCGGCGTGCGCCCGGTGGCGGGCATCGAGTTCCGGCAGGGGCCGAAGCTGCTGTACATCGGGCTGGCGAGGAACAACGACGGCTTCCAGCGGCTGAACGAACTGCTGAGCCTCCACCTCCTGGATGACGCGGTCCTGCCGGAGCGCGCACCGGAGCTGGACGATGTGTTCTTCATCCACCCCCTGGGCCACGCACCCCTGCAGCTGCGGCCGAACGAGCGCGTGGGCGTCAGGCCGTCCGACCTCACGCGCCTGCCCTTCAGTGCTTGGGCGAAGCGGCCGCAGGACCTGGTGGCGCTGATGCCCGTGACCTTCCGCGGTGAGCGAAGGGACTTCAACGTGCACCGCCTGCTGCGGACCGTGGCGAAGAACACCGTGGTGAGCATGCTGCCGAAGGAGGAACTGGCCGAGCCCGATGAGCACTTCCGCAGCGTGGAGGATGCACAACGCCTCTACCGCGACCGGCCGCAACTGCTCGCCAATGCGGAGCGCCTGCTGGAGCAATGCACCATCACCTTCGATGGCAGCGACAAGACGCGCGCGGCCTTCACGGGCGACACGCGCGCCGACCGCGAGAAGCTGCACCGCGACACGCGCGAAGGCCTGCGCTACCGCTATGCGGAGGTGACGCCGAAGATCCTCGCACGCATGCACCACGAGCTGGACGTGATCGAGCGGATGGGCTTCATCAGCTACTTCCTCATCAACCAGGACATCGTGGACCATGCGCGCAGCCGGGGCTTCTTCCATGTGGGGCGGGGCAGCGGCGCCAACAGCCTGGTGGCCTACTGCCTGCGCATCACCGACGTGGACCCGATGGAGCTGGACCTCTACTTCGAGCGTTTCATCAACCCCGCGCGCCGGAAGCCGCCCGACTTCGACATCGACTTCAGCTGGAAGGACCGGGACGAGGTGTACCGCTACGTGTTCGGCAAGTACAACGCTCCGGATGGACGTGCCGGCGGCATCCACGCGGCGCAGATCGCCACCTACACCACCTTCCAATGGCGCGGCGCGATCCGCGAGCTGGGCAAGGCGGTGGGGCTTCCGCCGGGGGAGATCGATGCCTTGAGCGAAGGCGACCACGGCTACTACGCCCGCGGACGGCCCAGCGCGTACGCGAAGGGCGGCGATCTGGACAAGGTGGCGCGTGCGGTGGTGCGCTACTCCAAAGAGCTCATCGGCATGCCGCATCACCTGGGCATCCATGCGGGCGGCATCGTGATCACCGAGAAACCGGTAGCGCATTTCACCGCATTGTTCCGTCCGCCGAAAGGCTTCCCGGTGACGCAGATCAGCATGCTGGAGTGCGAGGACATGGGCCTGCACAAGTTCGACCTGCTGAGCCAGCGCGGGCTGGGGCATATCCGCGATGCGGTGGAACTGGTGAACAAGACCCAAGTCCCAAGTCCCAAGCGTCAAGGCCCAAGAACCGCCGCCAACCAACTTGATGCTTGTGACTTGAACCTTGAGCCTTGTGACTTCCGCGAAGCGGTCGACATCCACGACATCGCGCGCTTCAAGCAGGACCCGAAGATCAAGGAGCTGCTGCGCAGGGGCGACACCATCGGCTGCTTCTACGTGGAGAGCCCCGCCATGCGCATGCTGCTGAAGAAGCTGAAGGTGGACGATTACCTCGGGCTGGTGGCGGCGAGCAGCATCATCCGGCCGGGCGTGGCCGAGAGCGGCATGATGCGCGAGTACCTGCTGCGGCACAACGACCCCGAGCGCCGCAAGCTGGCCCCCAAGCGGCTGCTGGAGATCATGCCCGAGACCTACGGCGTGATGGTGTACCAGGAGGATGTGATCAAGGTGGTGCACCTCTACGGCGGGCTGGACCTCGAGGAATCCGATCAGGTGCGGCGCGGCATGAACATCCGCTACCGCGACCGGCCGGAGTTCAAGGTGGTGGAGCAGCGGTTCTTCGCGAACTGCAAGGCGTTCGGCTATCCGCCCGGCGAGGCCGAGGAGGTGTGGCGGCAGATCCAGAGCTTCGCCAGCTTCAGCTTCGCCAAGGGCCACAGCGCCAGCTACGCGGTGGAGAGCTACCAGAGCCTCTACCTGAAGGCGCACCACCCGCTGGAGTTCCTCGTGGGCGTGGCCAACAACTTCGGCGGCTTCTACCGCACGGAGTTCTACCTGCACGAGGCGAAGCGGGCCGGTGCGGTGATCGAGGCGCCGTGCGTGAACCGCAGTGAAGAGCTGTGCTCCTTGGTAAAGGACCGGCAGGTGAATGGTCAATGGCGAATGGCGAATGGAGGAGATCACCATTCGCCAACTCCTATTCGCCATTCACCTCCTCCCCGCATCTTCCTCGGCCTCTCCAACATCAAGAGCCTTGAGGGCGACACCGTGCAACTGATCCTGAACGAGCGCCGCCGCCACGGCTCCTTCGCCGATCTGCAGGACCTGCTGAAGCGCGTGCCGCTGCACGTGGAGCAGGCGCGCATCCTCATCCGTGTGGGCGCACTGCGCTTCACCGGCAGGAGCAAGCCCCAGCTGTTGTGGGACCTCACGCTGCTGCACAAGCCCGCGGGCGTCACCGCCGATGGCGATCTCTTCATCACCCGCGTGGAGGAGCCCCGGTTGCCCGACCTGCAGCACTACCCGCTCGCCGATGCCTACGATGAGCTGGAGCTGCTGGGCTTCCCGCTGTGCGATCCGTTCACCCTTGTGGAGCAACAGTGCCCACACACGGAGCCACCACGCGACAGTGCCCACGCACAAGACCCACGCTCGACAGTGCCTGCGCACGAGCCGACGCTCGACAGTACCCGCGCGCAAGCACTGTCCACTGTGCGTGAAGGGCCGCGCGAGGGCACTGTTGCGCGTGAGCCCGGCGCGGTGACACTGTCCACAGTGCGCGAAGGCCCGCGGGGGAGCACTGTTGCGCGGGAGCCCGGCGCGGTGGCACTGTCCACTGTGCGCGAAGGACCGCGGGAGGGCACTGTCCGCATCCTGGCAAAGGAGATGAGCGCGTACGTGGGCCGGAACGTGGAGATGCTCGGCTACATGATCCATGTGAAGGCGACCACCACACAAACAGGCAACTACATGAGCTTCGGCTCCTTCATCGATCCCGCCGGCGACTTCTGGGACAGCACGCAATTCCCGCAGGTGGCGGCACAATACCCCTTCCGCGGGCGCGGTGTGTACCGGCTCATCGGCGTGGTGGAGGAGGAGTTCGGGCATTGCGCCCTGCGCACGACGAGCATGGAGAAACTCCCGTGGAGACCGGACCCGCGGTACGGGAACAAGTAGCCGTCAGTCGACCGTGCGCCGGTCATCCCCTCCTTCCCGATCGAAGAACAGGTGGTCCGGATCGATCACCACGGCCTTGGGCTTCCCGGGAACGGTCAGGCGCAGCCTGTTCTCCCCGGAGCGCAGCCGGACGCGTTGGTCCAGTTCACCCCCTTCATGCTCCACCCCCACATCCAGCCAGTCGTTCATCGGGATCTCGGTCTCCCTGCCCAGGGAGTCGGCGTGGAGCTTGGCGCACGTGATCGAAGCGAGCACGGTCCATGAGCCGTCCGCGTTCTGTACAGCCGTGGCCGCAGTAACAGCGTTCCTGTGGAACGTGATGTGCGCCAGACCATCGTCCAGCAGGTAGCGCAGGCTGTCCGGTGTTACGGCCGCAAGCGATCGATACAGGTCGAGCGCGGTGGGGTACGGCGCATCACGGAACGCGAATGGATCCACGAACGCGCGCAAGCCGGCGTTCATGCGCTCCTCGCCGATGAGGTCTCGCAGGCCGTACATCACCACGCTGCCCTTGTTGTAGTGGATGTGCTGCTGGTTCTCCACACGCATGAGCGGCTGCTCGCCGATCCCTTCCTTGCCGCGACCTCGCAGGTAGGTATCGCGCTCGTAGTGCAGGAAGCGGCGCATCGCAGGTCGGCCGTATTCCTTCTCCAGCACCATGAGCGCGGTGTATTGGGCCATGCTCTCGCTCAACATGGAGGTGCCCTGCATGCGCGGGCCGAGCACCTGATGGCCCCACCACTGATGCGCCACCTCGTGCGCCACCACATAGTACACCATGTCGATCCGCGCCGTATCGCGCAGGTCGGTGATGAAGCCGATGGCCTCGCTGTAGGGCATGGTGCCGGGGAACGACTGGGCGAACCTGCGGTAGCGCGGGAACTCGATGATGCGCGCCACCTGGTGCTGGTACGGGGAGAAGTTGGACGACGCGTAACGGATCGCATCGCGCATCGATTTCAACATGCGCCGAACGTTGGTGCCGTGCCCGGGATGGTGGTACACCTCCAGCGTCACGCCGTCGGCTTCTTCCTTCACCACCTCGTACCGCGCGCTCAACACGGACCAGAAGTTCAGGATGGGCGTCCCGCTCACGTAGCGGAACCACCGCTTTCCGTTCCCGGTCCATTCGCGCTCCAGTTCACCCGGGGCGATGGCGGTCTGGTCCATGGCCGTTCCGATCGTGCAGGAGAAGCGGATGTGATCGGCGAATGGCATCACTGCGGATGATCGCCGGGCGTCAGGGTCGTCGCTCAACGGATCCATGCGCCGGTTCGGCGGCAGCCCGTGCTTGCGGCGCGCACCGGGGTCCACCAGTTCCGCATCCGCCTGGTAACCGATGGATGGAAGCAGGTCGCTGTTGTTGATGAAGGTGCCGTTCTCCACCAGTTCCAGGAAGTCCACATCGTTCCCGAAGCCCCGCTGGCGCCATTCGGAGGCGATGCCGATCCGGATGCTGTCGCCCACGGCGAGCGGCACCTCCGATCGGAACATGCGCACGTACAGGGCGCTGTCGTTCAGCACCTCCTTCGCACCGGGGATCTCGAAACGCAGCTTCATCCGGTCCGGCAGGCCGAACCACAGCGTATCCACCGTCCGTGGTCCCTTGTTGGTGAGCGTCAGGACGGCGCGGTAGCCGATCGAGCGTGCTTCGGGGTCCAGTTCGATGGTGATGTCGGTGGCGGTGATGTGCGGCAACGAAGTGTTCGCCAACGGCTTGTAGGTGCGCTCATAGGCCACTTGCACGGCTTCGGTGTCCTGGCGCGTATGCGGTTCGTTCAGTATGCGCGTGTTGTAGTAGCCGGAAGCCAACAGCACGAGCCATACGCCGAAGAGCGCCGCACCTGTCGACCAGGACCTCCGGAGCCTGCTCCCCGCGATGCGCGATCGCCAGCGCCAGGTCGTCTCTCCTCCCCGCACCAGAAAGAGCGCCGCGATGAAGAACAGCACGCTCGCAGCGGACGTCCAATAGGTGCGGAAGAAGATCCAAGGAGCGAGGAACGGCCCGAACCCGTTCATGTCCGAGTACCACAGCCTGGGTGCACCGAAAAGCACCACCAGATGCGACTCCACCTTGAGGAACTTCCAGATGAGCGTGTTCACTGCGAAGAGCACGATGAAGAGGCCGAAGCCCGCGTACTTGTGATGCACCACCATCTGGATGGTGAGCGCGAGCATGGACCAGAACGCGAAGGCCACCAGCCCCGGACCGATGAACCCGGCGAGGTAGAGACCTGCCTGGAGGCGTGTGTAGCCCATCGCCAGCTGCGTGGCCATGCCGGAAAGCGACATGACGGCGAGGACGAAGCCTCCGATGACGAGCAGCGCGACGAAATGGGCCAGGACCCGCCAGCGCGAACGAACGGGCAATGCATGCGCGATGCCGTCCAAGCCCGTGTCGCGGTCGCGCCAGTACATCTCCCCGCTGTAGTAGGTGATGATCACCACGATGAACAGCATCGACAGGCCCCGCAGCAGTTCGGTGACGTTGTACGTGACCGGCCAGGAGCGATTCCCGAAGGCCTGGTTCACTTCGCTCAAGGCGACCAGGCACATGAACAGGCCCAGCCCGACGATGATCCAGAACACCGTGGAGCGGAAGATGACGGAGAGGTCGGCCCGGAGGAGCTGGCCGAAGCGCTTCAGGTCGGACGCTCCATGGTGGGAAAGCCCGACCACCGGCAGTTCGGTGTCAGTGGCACCCGACACCGGTCCATCGGCGGCAGGGGTCGCTCCGGTCCTGCGTTCCGTGAACGAGAACCTCCGGAACCCGAACGCGAGGACGGCCGCTGCGATCCCCAGCCAGAGCAGCCTGTTCCAACTGAGGGCACCGGAGAGCGGCAGGAGCGCCGTGTTGCTGTCGTGCACGCTCCAGTAGCGGGTCACTTCATCCAGCGCCTGCACGCCGAAGGGATCGAGCAATGAGGCGAGCCACACGTTGTCCACTTCGGTGGCATAGGCCGTGGCCACCACATTGAGGACGACCAGGGCGATGGACGTGACGAAGGCCGCGGCCGTGGACCGCGCGAAGGTCGCCACGGCGAACATCATCGCGCTTTGGAAGGCGATGCTGCTCACCGCGAACCAGAGGAAGGCCTGGCCATGCACCACCCAGCTGTTCGGTCCGAACCGGATGGCATCGCCGTAGGGCAGCCAGCTGCCGACGACCAGGCCCGCCGAGATACCGAGCGTGGGGATGAGCGCCACCAAGGTGCTGCCGGTGAAGCGCCCAAGCAGGTATTGGCGCCGCGTGACCACCGTGCTGAACACGATGTCCGATGTGCGGTAGGCGAAGTCGCGGATGGCCGTGGCGTTCACAAAGGCCGTGACCATCGGCAACCACAGGAAGGCGAGGTTCGCATACAGCTCGTACACATGGCGCGGCGAGTTCACATGCACCATGCCGGGACTGCCCTCTCTCCCGTTCTCGAACACCGACAGCGCACAGGCGAAGGCGAACGCGAGCCCGAGGAAGACCCAGAGCAGGGGCTGCCGGGACCAGAACCGCAGTTCGAAGAGGATCAGTCGCGCGATCATTCAACCAAGCCGTTCAGCGGGATCCGACCTTGGTCCGGCACCCGTGATCACCCGTGGAATGCGTGTACCCAAGTTCCGTCACGCTTTCTTCCCAGGTCGACCGCATCGGCGGACATCACTTCACCTCCACCTTCATTCCGTTGTCCTCCATGACGCGATCGATGAAGAGGTGATCACGGTCGATCTCCACCCGCATCGGCTTCCTGTCCACAAGGAAGGTGAACTCGTTCGAGCCGCTCTTGAGGCGCACGCGCTTGTGGAGCAGAGGCACGTCGTTCAATGACCTGTCCGCCTTGCGACCAACGGCCGGGTAACGCAGGATGCTCACGTCCATCCAGTCGTTCATGGCCGCAGGCGTTTCACGGCCCAGGGAGTCGGCGTGGTTCTTCTCGCCCCAGAGCTTCAGCTTCACCTCGTAGGTGCTGTCCGGCAACATGCGGGCGGTGGCCTCCTCCACCCGGTTGTTGTAAAGCGTGATCTTCTTGAAGCCGTCCTCCAACAGATAGTTCAGGCTGTCCGGCACCACCTTGTCCAGCTCGCGGTACATGTCGAGCGCAGTGGGATACGGGGGGGGCGCGTAGCCGAAGGTGTCCACCAGCGTGCGGAAGGCCTTGTTCAAGCTGTCCTCGCCCACGAAGTCCCGCAGGCAGTAAAGGATCACGCTCGCCTTGTTGTAGTGGATGTAGCCCTGGTTCTCCACCTCCATCAGCGGCACCTCCTTCAATTGCTCGGTGCCCCGTGAACGCTGGTACCGATCGCTCTCCAGCTTGAGGAACTTGCGCATGCGCTCCGTGCCGCGGCCGAACTCCTTCTCCATCACCATCAGCGCACTGTACTGGCTCATGCTCTCGCTCAGCAGGGTGCTGCCCTGCATGTCCGCCCCCATCACCTGGTGCGCCCACCACTGGTGGCCCATCTCGTGCGCCACCACATAGAAGGTCATGTCGATGTCCGCGGTGTCGCTGAAGTCGGCGATGAAGCCGATGCCCTCGCTGTACGGCATGGTGCCCGGGAAGGCCTGCGCGAAGCTCTGGTAGCGCGGGAACTCGATGATGCGTACCTGCTTGTGGCGGTAGGGACCGAAGTTCCGGCTGTAGTACACGATGCTCTTCCTGATGCTGTTCGCCATGCGGGGCACGTTCTCCGCGTGCGGGGCGTGGTAGTACACCTCGACATCCACATCGCCGAGCTTCTCGCGGTGCACCTCGTAGCGCGCGCTCATGAAGGAGTAGAAGTTCATGCTCGGGTGGTCCACCACGTACTCGAAGTATTTCCGCCCGCTCTCCTCCCATGTGCGCTTCAGGCTGCCCGGGGCGATGGCCACCTGGTCCGGGGTGGTGCTGATCACGGTGCTCACGTTCACCCAGTCGCTGTTGTGCATCAGGTACTGCTGCATGCGCTTCGCCGGATCATCGGTCAGCCGCTGCATGCGTTGCTTGGGCGGCAGCTCGTGCTTCCTGCGCTTCATCTTGTCCAGCAGTTCTCCCTGGGCCGTGTACCCGATCATGGGCAGGATGTCCATGTTGTTGAAGAAGGTGCCGTTGTGGTTCACCTGCATCACCCGCACATCGTTCTCGAAGCCTTTCGGCGCGTAGCTGGCGGTAACCGTGAACTTCAGATCCGCACCGGGTGCGAGCGGCGGTGACAGTCGGTAGATCCGGTAGTTCACCCGTTCATCGTCCAGCACCTTCTCCGCACCGGGGATCTCCACCTCCTGCTCGATGCCCTCGCTCAGCAGCAGGTGCAGGGAGTCGATCGGCTGCATGCCCTTGTTGCGCACCGTGACCTCCGCCACACTGTGGAGCTTCCGCTCCGCCGGGGTCAGGTCGATGGTGAAGCGGATGTCCGTGTAGTGGGGTTGCAGGATGCCTTCGTATTTCTTGTAGGTCTTCTCGTAGTACACGGCGTCCTCCTCCTGTTCATCGCCGCTCATCACCTCGTTGAGGACCTTGGTGTTGTAGTAGTTCCATCCGCCCAGCGCGACCCAAAGCCCCAATGCGGGCAGCGCGAGCCAGCGATTGGGACGGAAACGCAGCCCCGCCAGCTTCAACCGCTGGCGCCCGACGCTCTCCTTGCCCCGTACCCAGAAGAACAGCGATACCAGCAACAGCAGCACCGCGAACGCCCACCAATAGGCCTTGAACCACAGCCAGCCGGTGAGCGCCGTGCCGTAGCTGTTCATGTCGCTGTACATGATGCCCGGCGCGCCGTTGAAGGAGACCAGGTTCGTGTTGATGTCCAGTGCGCTGAGCAGGATGCCCGGAAGGAAGATGGCCGCGATGAACACCCCATAACCGAGGTACTTGTTGTTCACCAGCACATGCACGGTGAACGACAAGGCCGCCATGATCCCATAGGTGACCAGTCCCGGCAGGATGTACAGGCCCAGGTATACGCCTGGCTCCAGGCGCGTGTAGCCCTTGATCAGCTGGAAGATCATGCCGCCCAGCGCGCTGCCCACCAGCATCACCAGCAACAGCATCATCAGCGCGGCGAACTTGCCCAGCAGCGGCACCCCGAGCGCCATCGGTGTGGCGTCCACCACCTCATCGAACTTCGGCTCGCGCTCCTTCCACACCAGCAGGCCGCTGTAGAAGACGATGAGGATCATGGTGAACAGGTCGAAGGAACCGCGCATCATGTCCACCACGTGGTAGGTCACCGGATGGATCTCGTTCTCGTAGAGCGAGGTGGAGAAGGCCAGGCCGAAGAACATGTTCACCAGGCCGATGCCGGCGACGATCATGAAGGCCGTGCCTTTCAGCATGCCGGTGAAGTCGTTCCACGCGATGCGGCGGAAGCGGCGGGCCTGCGAAGCGAAGCCGTCGGCCTTGGTCACCGCCGGAAGGGCCACGTGGGCGGGCACGGCATCACCGTTCTCCTCCTTCGGTGCGGCCTTGGTGCGGCGGTCCGTGAAGCTGAAGCGCCAGTAGCAGAAGATGAAGACGCCGATGGAGACCGCGATCCACAGCAGGCGGTTCCACAGCAGCACGCCATGCATCGGCAGGAGCATGGTGTTCTTGTCGTCCACCGTCCAGTAGCGGGTGATGAGCTCGAAGGCGGTGCTGCCGTAGGGGTCGAGCAGGGCACCGAGCGTTCGGTTCTCCATCTCGCTCATCAGCGTGCTCGCGAACCCGTTGCCCACGAGCACGATCACGGTGGTGATGTAGGCCGCCGCCGTGCTGCGCATGAGCACCGAAACGGAGAAGATGATGGCCGCCGAGAACAGGATGTTCGGCAGGGTGAGGTACAGGAAGGCCTGCGCATGTGCCAGCAGGTCGTTGGGACCGAGCTTCTCGGGATCCACCCAGGGCATCCAACTGCCCACGATCACACCGAGCGTGACACCCAGCAGCGGTATCGAGGCCACGAGCGTGCTGCCCAGGAAGCGGCCCAGCAGGTACTGCGCCTTGCTGATCGGCGTGCTGAACATGATCTGCGCCGTGTTGCTCGCGAAGTCGCGGATCGCGCTCGCGTTCACAAAAGCCGTCACCATGAACAGACCCAGGAAGGCCAGCGTGGCATACCAGTTGAACACCACGTAGGGCGAGTTCATCTTCACGTTGGCCATGGGCCCGCCGATCTGCAGCTTGTCCCACGTGGTGGCGCCGAAGGCCAGCAGCGCGAACAGCAGGAGGAAGATGTACACCATCGGCTGCCCGGACCAATGGCGCAGTTCCTTCAGGAAGAGCCGCCCGGTCATGCCGCCACGGTGTTGAAGGCCCCGTTGATGTGGCTGAAGAAGACGTCCTCGAGGGAGGTCTCGGCCGGTGTGAAGCCTTCCGGACGCAGCTCGCTGTACGCGTGGATGATCGGGCGCCCGGCGATCAACTTGTTGCTGATCACCTTGTGCGTGGCCTGGTGCGCCTCGAGTTCGCTCTTCGCGATGCTCTTCTCCCAGATGCGGCCCTTCACCTCGTTCAGCGCATCGCCCGGGGAGCCTGCGAACAACAGGCGGCCCTTGTTGATGATGGCCATGTTGCGGCACAGCTCCTGCACGTCCTGTACGATGTGGGTGCTGAGGATCACCACCACGTTCTCACCGATCTCCGTGAGCAGGTTGTAGAAGCGGTTGCGCTCACCGGGATCAAGACCGGCCGTGGGCTCGTCCACGATGATGAGCTTCGGCTCACCGATGAGCGATTGTGCGATGCCGAAGCGCTGCTTCATGCCCCCGCTGAAGCCGGAGATCTTCCGCTTGCGGTGCTCCCACAGGTTCACCTTCTGCAGCAGCGCCTCCACCAGGGCCTTGCGCTCCCCGTTGTGCACCACGCCCTTCAGCAGCGCGATGTGGTCCAGCATGTCGTAGGCGCTCACGCGGGGATAGACCCCGAACTCCTGCGGCAGGTAGCCCAGCACCTTGCGCACCTCGTGCTTCTGCTTGAGCACATCCAGGTCGTCGAGCGTCACCGTGCCCGCATCGGCCTCCTGCAGGGTGGCCAGGATGCGCATCAGGGTGCTCTTTCCGGCGCCGTTGGGCCCCAGCAGCCCGAACATGCCGGTGGGGATGGTGAGGCTCACGTTGTCCAGCGCTTTCACGCCGTTCGCGTAGGTCTTGCTGAGGCCGTTGATGATGAGTTCCATGGCGGGGCAGGGGGTGTTGCGTCGGCAAGTTGAGACGTGAAGATGCAGCACAATGGCCGATCACACGGACGGTCGGGAGGGTGCGACGACCGGCAATGGGACGGGGAAGGGAGGGAGGAGTTGCAGGGGGCATCACTGCTCCCCGAAGAAGTCGCTGTCGATGTTGTGGCGATGTAAGCCTGCCGGCGGGCAAGTTTGGGCGTTGCGATGTGATGATCTCAGGTCAATACACCAGCCGGAAGTTCAAGTGTTCCCTGGTGCGCTCATACGTATCGATCAAGGCCGTGCGAAGGGCCGGTTGTTCCGCCATGCCTGCGTAGATCAATTGCTCCACCTCCTGGATACGCGCTTCGGTCGGTGGCTTCTTCTTGAACTCTTTGGAATAGGGAGCCTTTACCTTCTTGAGCAGCGCGAACTGGTCCTTCATCTGCCAGATGGTCTGGTAGCAAAAGGCCGCATGGTACGGATGTGCCGGTCCAGGTAGGAGATCACTGACCTTATTGAAGCCCACGCAGACATGGACTACAGGTTTGCCGTTCTCACTGTGCAGGTAGAAGAAGTGCGCGGCGATCTTCAGCGCGCTATCGATGGGCAGATCGGCGACGGGCGCTTTGGTGATCGCTTTGCTGTAGATCGTGGTGAACGCGGTGTCCGCGGTAAAGGATGAATCGATCTTGGTGCGGATGAGGACAGTGTCGGGCAGGAGAGGCTTCAACTTCCAGACGTAGGAGGCGGTCTTCGCGTAGTTATCGAAGAGGTACATGTGGTGCCAGAACAGTGCGGCACATTGGCTATCCAGTGCGGTGTTGGCTGTGGTGCTATCCGGCTCCAAGTTGATGTAGGCGTCGTCGCCGGATCCGTTGACCTGTAGGGCGAAGAGGTCGCTGATGCGGGTGGCCGCGTGGTTCTGTGCCCGTATTCCATTCGGGATGAGCGCACTGAGGCACAGCAGTGCGAAGGCATGCGAACGGGAGGGACGCATGTTGGCGGTGGTCATGTTCCGAAGATAGATCGATAGGAGTGGGGTATGTCTTTGCGTGAGGGGGCGCAGCGGCAGCCTGCTGAAGGCGAGCCGTTGGCGCGGCCAGCGCGAGGAGGCAGCGAGGAACGAGCAGACCCCGGAGCCGGTGTCGGCGCCCGGCGAGACGAAGCAGCTACAGCGAAGCACCCGACCCCGCGCGCCGGCCGGTGGGAGGGAAGAGGGGGCACGCCCTGCCAGGAAGCAGGAATGAAAAATGTAGAATGTAAAATGGTGAACGCTGAATGATGGATCCGCCGCCTTGGTGCTGCAAATGCCTCGGAGGGTTGTTGGTCATTCTACATTCATCATTTTACATTTTTCATTCTCTTAGGTCCTCCTGTTCGCCAACAGCACCGGCGCCTGCCCGTCAAAGGGGTTGTCCATCCGGCCGATGCTCTTCGCATCCATGCCGCTGGCGCGCATCACGGTGCGGTCGCCGAAGCGCTTGCGGATCCTGTCCATGGCCTGGTAGAGGCTCATGGCCTCCTCGGTGTCGGTGAAGGCATCGATCTGGTGCCCGCCGCCCACCAGGTGGCTGAAGCGCACACCGATCAGGCGGATGCGTTGGCGGCGGTCGTAGAGGCTGCGGAACAGCTCGTGTACCGTGGGCAGGATCAGGTGGTCACAGGCGGTGTAGGGGATGCGCTGCTGCTTCAGGTGCGTGTTGAAGTCGGCATAGCGGATCTTCACCGCGATGCAGCTGGTGAGCTTCGCGCCCTTGCGCAGCTGGAAGGCGAGGCTCTCGGCCATGGCGGTGAGCATGCCCTTCAGCTTCACCACATCGATGGTGTCGCGCTCGAAGGTGCGTTCCGTGCTGATGCTCTTGCGTTCGTGCCAGGCCACCACGGGGCTGTCGTCGATGCCGTTGGCCTTGCGCCACAGCACCGGCCCGTGCTCGCCCAGCAGCCGTTGCATCAGGTCCATGGGCACCTCCTGCAGCGTGTGGACCCGGGCCACCCCCATGCTGCGCAGCAGGTGCGCCGTCCTCTCGCCCACGCCGGGGATGCGCTCGATGGGCATGGGCGCCAGGAAGGGCTTCTCCGTGCCGCGCTCCACGTACCACTCGCCCGCGCCGCCCTTGGCCTCGCCGGTGGCCACCTTGCTCACCGTCTTGTTGATGCTCATGCCGAAGCTGTTGGGCAGCCCGCTCTCTTTGATGATGCGCTGCCGCAGCTCCTTCGCCAGCTTGCGGCTGCCGTGGAAGCGGTCCGTGCCGCTCAGGTCCACGTAGAATTCGTCCACGCTGCTCTTCTCGAACAGCGGCACGTTGGCGCGGATGATCTCGGTCACCTCATCGCTCTTCTTCAGGTACAGCCCGCTGTCGCCGCGCAGGATGATCGCCTCCGGGCACAGCTGCTTGGCCATCTTCATGGGCATGGCGCTGCGCACCCCGAAGGCGCGGGCCTCGTAGCTGCAGCTGGCCACCACGCCGCGGTCGCTATCGGCGCCGATCAGCACGGGCTTGCCGTTCAGCTTCGGTTCGCGCAGGCGCTCCACGCTTACGAAGAAGGTGTTCAGGTCGAGATGTAGGATCGTTCGTTCCATGACGTTGGGGCGCATCATGATGCGCCCTTACAGGTCCAGGTGGAGGATGGTGCGTTCGCCGTTGGTCATTCTACATTCTTCATTCTGCATTTTTCATTCCCTTGGGCAGTGGTGAATGGCGAATGGTCATTGGTGAATGGTGGGCGCCTGATCGGGCTGTCCGCTGTAGCTGCCTTGTCCGGTCCAGCGGCTGGGGCGCTCCGGTGGCTTCCGCTGGTCGCCTCCTCGCTGCACCCATCCGCAGGCCCCGTCCGCGGCAGGCTGCCGCTCCCATCCCGGGCGCGGGTCCCGTCCAGCCAATAGTTCCGAGCTGACAAAATAACCGTCATGTTGCGTCCGATAAATTAGTCATTATGTTTGCGCTGTCGGATAACTGATCAGCGGGATGATGGGAACCCTGGCAATGCCTCCCGGTCGCAAGGCACCGCACACGGACCTGTTGCCGCTGGAGCACATCGTTGTGGCCGAGCCTCCTGCAGGCCATGGTGGCCCTGTGCCCACCGATGAGCAGTTGCTCGGCAGGCTCCACCTCATCCGGGGCCAGCGCGTCATGCTCGATCGGGATCTGGCCGAGCTCTATGGTGTGGAGGTCCGGGTGCTGAAGCAGGCCGTGCGCCGCAACAGGGAGCGCTTCCCCGAAGCGTTCATGTTCGAACTCACCCTCGAGGAGGACCACGCGTTAAGATCACAGGTTGTGACCTTAAAGCAGGGCGAGCACGGCAAGTACCCGCCTTTCGCCTTCACGGAGCACGGTGTCCTCATGCTCGCCAACGTGTTGCGCAGCGAACAGGCCATCGCCGTCAGCATCCGCATCATCGACCTCTTTGTGAGGATGCGCCAGGTCATGCTCGCCCACCAGGACATCCTCCTGCGGCTGGAGCAGCTGGAGCGCCGGGTGGGGGAGCAGGGCGCCGACATCCAGCTGCTCTTCCATCACCTCAAGCAACTGCTGGCACCGCCATCCGAGCCACGCAAGCGCATCGGCTACAGACCCGACGAAGCATGAACACAGCCGTGGACACCCTGCTCCAGGAGCCGCCCGCCCGTTACCCCGCCGTGGCCCCGTCCGATGCCGCCATCACCGGCCGTATCCATGTGATCCGTGGCCAGAGGGTGATGCTGGACCGCGACCTCGCCGCACTCTACGGCGTGGAGACCAAGCAGCTCAAGCGCCAGGTACGGCGTAACATCAGTCGCTTCCCGGAGGACTTCATGTTCGAACTCACCAAGGAGGAGGCCGAACGTTCAAGGAGCCAATTTGGCACCTTGAAACAAGGCGAGAACATCAAGTACCTCCCCATGGCCTTCACCGAGCAGGGGGTGGCCATGCTCTCCAGCGTGCTCAATAGCGAGCAGGCCATCCTGGTCAACATTCACATCATCCGGGTCTTCAGCCTTATGCGCGAAGTGCTCCTGTCGCACCGCGAGATCCTCCAGAAGCTGGAGCAGCTGGAGGAACGCCTCACCGGTCACGACGAGGAGATCCAGGCCATCTTCGACCACCTCACCGAACTGGTATCGCCGACCGCACCGCAGCGCGGTCCCATCGGCTTTAAACCCTCCAACACCGACAACCGCTAACCGTCATCACCCATGGCAACCCCGCTCTTCGGTTCCAACATCAAGCTCCTCCGCCAGCGCCGCGGCCGCTCGCAGGAGGAGGTCGCCATCGCGCTCGACGTCAAGCGCAGCAGCTACAGCGGCTATGAGAACGGCAGCGCCGAACCCTCGTTCGACCTGCTGGTGCGCATGAGCGAGTACTTCAAGGTGAGCATCGACAAGCTATTGAAGGACGACCTCACGGCCCTCAGCGAAAGCCAGCTCGGCATCCTGGAACGCGGGGGCGACATCGACCTCAGCGGCCGGCGCCTGCGCGTGCTGGCCACCACGGTGGACCGCGAGGACCGCGAGAACGTGGAGCTGGTGCCCGAGAAGGCCAAGGCCGGCTACGCGCTGGGCTATGCCGATCCGGAGTACATCAGCATCCTGCCCACCTTCCAGATGCCCTTCCTGGCCAAGGACCGCAAGTACCGCACCTTCCAGATCAGCGGCGACAGCATGCCGCCGGTGGGTGATGGCTCGTGGGTCACGGGCGAGTACGTGCAGAACTGGCAGACCATCCGCGATGGCCAGCCCTACATCGTGGTCACCAAGGACGACGGCATCGTCTTCAAGGTGGTGTACAACCAGTTGAAGGAGAAGGGTACCCTGCTGCTGTGCAGCACCAACCCGCTCTATGCACCCTTCGAGGTCCCGGTCACCAATGTGCTGGAGGTGTGGAAGTTCGTGCACTTCATCAGCGCCGAGCTGCCCGAGCCCAACATGAGCCGCGACGATCTGGCCCGCAGCGTGGTGGAGCTGCGCAAGGAAGTGGGCCAGCTGCGCCTGGCCATGGAGCAGCAGGGCCGACTGGCGTTCTGATCCGATGGCCGTTCAAGCGGTCCCAGGGCACTTCCGGCCGTGGTGCTACCTTGCGCCATGCCCCGTTCCCTGCGCGACCTGCTGTCGGCCCTGGCGGCCGCTCTCCTGCTCACCGGCTGCCTCACCATCGAGGAGAATTACACCTTCAAGAAGGACGGCAGTGGCACCATGGAATACGTGGTGGACATGAGCGCCCTGGGCGAGATGCTCAAGAGCCTCGAGTCCATGAGCGAAGGCAAGGGCGGCGACGAAGGGCCGGGCGACCTGGACATGAAGGACCAGGCGGCCAAGCTCAAGTCCCTGCCCGGTATCAGCAAGGTGAAGGTGAAGAACAAGGAGAAGTTCGTCCAGCGCCTCACCTTCCGCTTCAAGGACCTCACCGCGCTCAACGGCGCGCTGAACGTGCTGATGCCGGACAGTACCGGGGTCTCGCATGATTTCTTCCGTTGGGACGGCAGCACCCTGGTGCGCACCAACAACCGGCACGCCCTGGAGATGGGCGATGACATGGGGGCCGACGCCTCCGGTGACAGCACCGACCCCACGGCCTTCCTGCAGAGCATGCACTACAAGTACAGCTTCACCTTCGCCGAGGCCATCCGTGACCGTCAGGTGGCCGAGGGCGTCAGCCAGGAGAGCCCGGAGCCCCGGCAGTTGAAGCTGGATACCGACTGGAGCGTGATCATGAAGGACCCCTCGGCCCTCGACCTCCGCATCACCCTGGACAAGTGAATCCCTTGCAGGAACACCTGCTGGAGCGCGCCATCCGGCTGGCGGCCAAGGTCCACAAGGGCCAGGTGGACCGCTTCGAGAAACCCTACATCCTGCACGTCATGCGCGTGATGATGCGTGGGCACGACCTGGAGGAGCAGGTGCTCGGCGCTCTGCACGATGTGCTGGAGCGAAGCAGCCTCACTGTCAGCGAGCTCCAGGAGAAGGGCTTCCCGGAGCGCATCCTCAAGGCGCTGGTGCACATCAGCCGGCGCGCTGACGAGGACTATGAGGCCTACATCGAACGGGTGATGCAGGACCCCCTGGCCATCCGGGTGAAGCTGCACGACCTGGCCGATAAGATGGACCTGTTGCATGTGAACACCCTGAGCCACGCCGACCTCAAGCGCTACAACAAGCAGCTGGCCGCGTACCACCGGTTGAAGAAACTGGTGGAGCAGGCCCGCGCCAACATGATCATCCACTAGCCGGACCCACGGCCCGTCGTTCCACGCATCGCCATCCCCATGAAGACCGCCCACGCACTCCCGCTCGCACTGCTGCCTCTCCTCACTGCGTTCCAGGTCGGTGGCCCGGAACTGCGCACCCGCACCGAAGCGTCCCACACCGCCCCGCCGGACAGCTTCGTCTGGCAGACCGATCAGTTCGCCGATGTGCGCATCCTGCGCTACCAGGTGCCCGGTTGGGAGCAGCTCAGCCTGCAGCAGAAGCAGCTGGCCTATTGCCTCAACATGGCGGGCCTGGCCGGTCGCGACATCCTGTGGGACCAGAACCACCGGCACAACCTGCAGGTGCGCCGGGCGTTGGAACGCATCCTGCGCGACCACAAGGGTGCCCGTACCGGAGCCGAATGGGACCACTTCGTCACCTACGCCAAGCAGGTCTTCTTCAGCAACGGTATCCACCACCACTACAGCAACGACAAGCACGAGCCCGCGTTCAGCCGTACGTACTTCGAGGGCCTGCTGAAAGGCTGCGGCGCGGCATTACCGGAGGAGGTGCTCGGCACCATGTTCGATCCGGCGGTGGCCGCCAAGAAGGTGAGCCTCGAGGCCGGCAAGGACCTGGTGCAGGCGAGCGCGGTGAACTTCTACGGCCCGGGGGTCACACAGGCCGAGGTGGAGGCCTTCTACGCCGAGCGCGAGAAGCAGGACGACCCCGCGAAGCCCCTGGCGCATGGCCTCAACAGCCGCATCGTCCGCGGCGCCGACGGCCGGCTTCAGGAGCAGGTGTACAAGGTCGGCGGCCTCTACGGACAGGCGTTGGAGGAGAGCGTCAGGTGGTTGGAGAAGGCCGCGGCGGTCGCGGAGAACCCCCAGCAGCGCAAGGCGATCGAGCTGCTCATCCAATACTACCGCACGGGCGACCTCCGCACGTGGGACGAGTTCAACATCGCCTGGGTGAAGGACACCACCAACAGCGTCGATTTCATCCTCGGCTTCGTGGAGGTGTACAACGACCCCTTGGGTAAGCGCGGCAGCTACGAGAGCATCGTGGAGGTCAACGATCCGGAGGCCACGCGCAACATGCTGGCCATCCAGCGCAACGCGCAATGGTTCGAGGACCACAGCCCGTTGCTTCCCGAGCACAAGAAGAAGAACGTGGTGGGCATCACCTATCGCTTCATCAATACGGCCGGCGAATCCGGCGATGCGGCACCCAGCACGCCGATCGGGGTCAACCTGCCCAACGCCAACTGGATCCGGGCTGCCCACGGCAGCAAGAGCGTGAGCCTGGGCAACATCAGCGAGGCCTACGAGAAGAGCGCGGGCAGCAGCACGCTGGAGGTCTTCTGCTACGATGCCGAGGAGATCGAACGGGCCAAGGCGCACGGCGCGCTCGCGGGCAAGCTGCACACCGCCCTGCACGAGGTGGTGGGTCATGCCAGCGGCCAGTTGGAGCCCGGGGTGGGCGAGACCGACCAGACCCTCAAGAGCTACGCCAGCACCCTGGAGGAGGGCCGCGCGGACCTCGTGGCCCTCTATTTCATCATGGACCCGAAACTGGTGGAGCTGGGCGTCATGCCGAGCCTCGAAGTGGGCATGGCCGAGTATGATGGCTACCTCCGCAACGGTCTGCTGGTGCAACTGAGGCGGATCAAGCCGGGCAAGGACATCGAGGAGGCCCACATGCGCAACCGGATGTGGGTGAGCGCCTGGGTGGTGGAGAAGGGGCTGAAGGATGGGGCGGTGGCCAAGGTGGTCCGGGATGGCGCCACCTATTATGACATCCGCGACTACGACAAGCTCCGCGGGCTGTTCGGCGAGCTGCTGCGCGAGGTGCAACGCATCAAGAGCCAGGGGGACCATGCCGCCGGCAAGGCGCTCGTGGAGACCTACGGGGTGAAGGTCGATCCGGCGCTGCACGCCGAGGTGCTCAAGCGTGCGGAGCAGATCCGCACCGCGCCCTATGCCGGGTTCATCCAGCCGCAGATGGTGCCTGTGACCGACGTTTCGGGGAACATCACCGATGTGAAGCTGGAGTTCCCGGATGACTTCCTGAAGCAGATGCTTCACTATGGGGAGAAGCACAGCTTCCTGCCCGATGTGAACTGACCGACCGCCGTTTTCGTCGATGATCGGCCCTTATTGGTCGGTCGCCTTGTGAGGGCTGTCGGAAATTCCTGGTGCGCCCGAAACTCGCCGGGCGGGGCCGGCGTAACAAGGCCTGTCCAAGTAGTTCAACGGTCAATCTGAAGAGTCACGAACCCCCTGCCAAGGGCTCAGCCCGGTGGGGGGTTTCGTGCGTTCGGCCGGCCCGGTTGCACAGCAGGTTGGCGGCCCAGGTGGCCATCAGCAGATCGGGCTTGGTGCGCGGCTCGTAGCCGTGTGCCTTCACGAAGCCTACGGCAGCGCTGTGCAGGCGGTGGCTTCCTGCTGCGGGATCGGGGTTCAGGTCCAGATCGATGCCGTGGATGGGCAGGTGCCCCTCAAGGTTCAGCCAGCGCGCCACGTCCAGGCTGCGTTCCACCTCACCCCACAGCCGGGTCCACCTATCGGTGATCTTCCGTGCCCTCTCGCGGCGGTAGATCACATGGGCCCCGTTGCCACGGTAGCGCAGGACCACCGTGGTGGTGTAGATCGTCCGGTCCCCCAGGTTCTGGCTGTCGCTGCCGATCCGCAGCAGGGCGTCAGGCGCACTGGAAAGCAGTCCACCCAGGTGAGCGATGGGGTCCACCATCCCGCCATCCGACATTCGCCTGAACCCGTTCATCTGTGCGCTGTGCTCCGAAGGTAGCACCCGTGAACACCCATGACGGAGGTCCATCGGTTCGATCGGGACCGCTATATTTGCACCCCCTGATCGAGGAAAGGCCACACCCACCGGAGTGGCGGAATTGGTAGACGCGCACGTTTCAGGGGCGTGTGACCGTAAGGTTGTAAGGGTTCGAGTCCCTTCTCCGGTACCACTGATCGGCCCGCCACTGGCGGGCCGATCTTGTTCAGGGGCCTCCCTCCCTGGGCGGTTACCTTTGGCCGTCATGAACCGCGTGAAGCGATTCCGCACCAAGCGCCTGTGGTACAACACCAAGGCTTGGGCGTACGTGAGCGTGGCGGTCGTGCTGGGGTCCTTGGTGCTGGCGGCCGTGCTGCGCGTTCTGCCCATCGCGTTCATGGGCGCGGTCCTGGTGGCGCTGGGTTTCATGGTGGCCGTCCACCGCGACCGGCGCAGCTCCGGGGCCTATCTGGTGGACAGCACCGCGCTGGTGCTCACCGCCGGCGCTCAGACGCGCCGGGTGGGGCGCACCGAGTTCGTGGATGCCAGCCTGGTGGACCGCGCGGCCGCGCGCGACTACATCCGGCAGATCTCAGGGGCCATGGTGGACAGGGAGCGGGCGCGCGAACTCGAACGGGATTTCGTGCGGTTCTGCAGCGTGGACATCGGCCTCAATTCACTCACCTTCGGGCTGGGTCGACGCCTGATCGACCGATTGCCCAATTCCAAGGATGATCTGGTGCTGCTCCGGCTCACCGGTCAGCGTCAGCTGCTGCTCTCGCCGGTCTACAATCAGGACCTTGTGGACACCTTGAGCCGCTGGGCCCACCACACCGAGGCGGACACGGGCACTGCCCGTCGCGTCTAGCCGCAGTTCAGGACGTGCGGATGCGCTGGCCGATGCGCAGGATGGAACGCGTGGAGAGGCGGTTCAGTTTGCACAGCCGTGCCACCGTGGTGCCATGACGACGTGCGATGGAGGACAGGGTGTCGCCACGCTTCACCCGGTAGTACGCCGAGGAAGCGGCCGCAGGGCGCTCGAACAATGAGGCATCCAGGCGGAGCGTGCTGGCGGTGAGCTCGCCTTCGCTGAGGTTGAACACCCGCGCCGGGTCGATGGCCCGTCCGAGGTAGCGCACTTCGAAGTGGAGGTGGCTACCCGTGCTCCGCCCGGTATTGCCGCCCAGACCGATGCGTTCACCGGCCTCCACCAGCTGCCCCACGTCCACGCTGATGCGGCTGAGGTGCGCGTACAGGGTCTCGAGCCCGTTGGCGTGGCGGATCACCACCACATTGCCGAAGGAGCGGTGGTACTGGGCGATGCGCACCATGCCCGCGAAACCGGCAACCACAGGGTCACCGGTCTCCAGCTTCAGATCGACCCCGTAGTGCATGCGCCCGTGACGCGGGCCGAAGGG
Organism: Flavobacteriales bacterium; assembly: GCA_016715895.1. Classification (NCBI taxonomy): domain Bacteria; kingdom Pseudomonadati; phylum Bacteroidota; class Flavobacteriia; order Flavobacteriales; species Flavobacteriales bacterium. Next base: position 2,047,603 of record JADJXH010000004.1, read on the forward strand.
CGACGTGATCCGTCCGCAGACCGGCATCTCATGATCGCAGGCGGCATGGCTCAGCCACACGGTGGTCGGGGCCACGGGCAGCGTCTGGTCATGATGCCCGAAGATGCTCTCGGTGTTCCAATCGCAATACAGGTCGTACCCGGGGATCAGCCACAAGCTGTCCTTCAAGGTAAGCGCACCACCCGAGAAGCTCGGAAGCGCCAGCTCATCATAGCCGGGATCCGCGATCGCCTCCTCATAGGCTTCGACCTCTTCGGCCCCGCCGATGGCGGCGCTGTCCACCTGGGCGAACAACGGACCGCCGAGCAGGCTCACGACCAGGGCGATGATGGACGCGTTCCGGAGCATGGCGCGCAAAGCTATCCGCGAGGTCGGACCATGCAAGTCCGTGGACGTTAAATAGTTTCAACACGCGGTCGGGGTGGCTCCGGGCCATCCGGAACCACCCCGCGCTCAGTCCCGCAGCGACGTGCGATCAGGGCAACTGCTGTGCACGTGTTGCCGTGGGCACGGTACCGCCCACGTTCACCAGGATGGGGTCGCGATCGTTCGCCCCACCGGCGTATTTCACGGTGGCGTCCATGTTGACGTCCTCGCTCCAATAGCCGGTCACGGTGGCGGTCGGGATCGTACCGCCGATGCGGACCAGGATGGGGTCCCGGTCGTTGGAGCCACCGGCGTACTTGAGCTGCGTATCACGCACCACATTGCCCGCCCAGAGCAGGCGCACGCTGCCGTTCACTTTCTGGGCGTTGGTGCCGAAGGTGGGCACGCTGCCGTCCGTGAAGTTGATCGCGGTCGGCGCGGCGGTGAGGTTCACGGTGTTGAGCGTCATGCAGGCGAGGTGGTTCCTGTGGCGGACGGCCACATAGTACTCGTCCGCCGGAGCGTTCACCTGCAAGGCCGAGGTGCCGTCCAGGTCGACCACATCGCCATCGCGTTGGACCAGGGCGCTGCGGGTGTGCAGCACGGTGGCGCTGTTGGTCTTGGAGCGCAGTTCCACCAGGATCCAGTCGGTGATCGCGTTGCTTCCGGAGGTGGTGAGCACGGCCGGAGCGATCGTCTCCCCGCCACCCCCGCCCACATGGGTGAACCCGAGCGCGGTGAACGGCTCGGTGAGCGGGAAGGATGCCTGCAGGCGCAGCGCATCGTTCATCAGGCCGGTGCCGGTGTTGTACGGTCCTTCAAGAACGGCCTTCAGCGAGAGCCCGACCCCGGTGGGTGGTGTGGGAAGGTTCTCCGGGACGAGCCCGTCGAAGGGTTGGGTCCCGTCGGCAAGGGCCAGCGACCGCACCACGGTGAAGCTGTTGTTCGTCGGGTTGTAGCGGAAGATGGTGCCCAGGCCGTTGGTGCCGCCCTGCACACAAACCCCATAGAGATTGCCGTCGGTGCCCTGGATGAGGTTGCTCTCTGACGCGGAGCCCTCGGTGGTGGCCATGTCGTACAGCTGGGTGTAGGTGCCGGTGACGATGTCCCAGCTGTACAGCGTGCCGTTGAAGTAGAGACCGTCCTCCCGGCACATGCCATAGAGCAGGCCGTTGCCCGCCTGCACCAGGCGGCCGGCCGGGTTGCCACCCTGCAGTCCGTCGAAGTCGTACAGCTTGGTGAAGGAGTTCGTGGCGGTGTTGAAGGAGAACAGGCTGCCGTTGTCGAAGGCGCCTTCCTCGCTGAGGGTGCCGTAGAGCAGACCGTTGGAGGCTTGGATGAGGTCCGCGTACGGTTCGATGCCGGTGCTGAGGGAAAAGTCCACCAAGGGTGTCACGCTGCTTGCACCCGGGACATAGCTGAACAAGGTGCCGAAGCCGTTCGCCCCACCGGCGGTGGTGGTGCCATAGAGCAGGCCGTTGGAGGCGAGCAGAAGCCCGGCGCGCGGAAGGGTGCCTGTGGCCCCGGCGAAGTTGACCTTGGCGATCAGGGAGGAGTTGGTTGGATCGAATTCGATCAAGGTGCCCGCGTTGCTGGAGCCGCCCAGGTTGCAGAGCCCGTAATACTTGCCGTTGGCGGCTGTGAGCGAGCCGGTGGGGAAGTTGCCCGTCGTGCTGTTGAGGTCCACTAGGCGCGTGAAGGTGTTCGTGTTCGGATCGAAGGAGAAACAGATGCCGCTCGCATTGGTGCCGCCGGCCGAGGTGAGGCCGTAGAACTTGCCATTGGCGTCGCGCACCAGACGTCCCTTCGGCTGCGAACCGCTGCTCAGCGCGAAGGACACATCCTCTGTGAGGGTGTTCCCTGCGATCACATAGCGGAACAGTGCGCCGCTGCCACCATCACCACCGTCGCTGCCCACGCCGTTCAGGGTGCCTGCGGGCGATTCGAAGACGCCGCTCCAGCAGCTGCTCACCCCGATCTCGGCCAGGTTCTTCACCACTGCGTACGTGCTGGTGGCCGGGGTGTAGGAGAAGAGCACACCCAAGCTGGAGGTTCCGCCCAGGTTCGTGGTCCCATAGAGGACGCCGCTGGCCGCACGGCGCAGGCGGCCCAGGGGGCGATAGCCGATGGCCGGGGAGAAGTCCACCAGCCGGGCGTAGAGATTGCCGGATAGGTTGAAGCTGAAGAGCACGCCCTGGCCGTTGGCCCCGCCCTCGCTGGTGGTGCCGTAGAGGAGCCCACCGGTGCCATCCTGGATCAGTTCGGCGTACGGAACCGATCCATCCGCCGAGGATAGATTGAACAGCACGGTGTAGGCGAAGGTGGAACTGTTGAAGCTGAAGATGACGCCCTCCCCGTTGGCGCCGCCCTGCGTCGTGGTGCCGTACAGCAGGTTGTTGCTCGCACGCATCAACCCGGCGAACGGACGGGCACCGTTGGCGAGGGTGAGGTCCGCCCGCTTGAAGAAGTTGTTGCCCGTGGGCTGGAACTCGAAGATGATGCCCTGATTGGTGGCGCCCCCCAGGAGCGTGGTGCCATAGAGCTGCCCGTTCGCCGCCTGCACCAGGCCGCCACGGGGTGATCGGCCGTTCAGGTTGGCCCCTGCGTTCACGAAGTCGTGGCGCTTGGCCAGGACACCGGTGGTGATGTTGTACTCGAAGATCGTCCCGAACCCATTGGCCCCGCCAGCGCTGCAGGTCCCGTAGAGCCTCCCGTTCGTGTGCTGCACCAGGCCGCGCACAGGCTGTTCACCCAGGGTGTTGCTGAAGCTCGCCAGGGTGGTGAACACCCCCGTGGTGGGGTTGAACTCGAAGAGCGTGCCCACCCCGTCGGTGCCACCGAACTCGGTGACACCATAGAGCCGTCCATTGCCGGCCTGCATCAGGTCGCACTTGGGGCCACCGCCCGAGATGCGGAAGAAGTCGTGCTTCTTGGTGAACGTGCCGGTCTCGGTGATGGAATAGATCGTGCCGATGTCGCTCGTGCCACCCGTGCTTGTCATGCCCCAATAGGTCTGGGCGGTCAGCAAGGAGGTGCATGGGAACAGGCAACAGGCCAGCAGAAGGGTCAGCGTTCGGCGCATGGTCGGTCGGATAGGGAGCCCCAAGGTAGTCCATCCGGGCCATTCGTACGCCGCGCCAACGGGTCAGGCGGGTTGATACCTTTGACGAGATGCCCCCGAACGACCGCCTGGTGGACCCGGTTGAACTGGCCAAGGCCAGCCACATGCGGCCGGGCGACCCGCGTGTGGCCTTGTTCACCGAGGTGAGCGGGCTGAAGCGGCTCCAGAAGGTCTATGAAGAGGTGAGCCACCTGCACGACATCGCCTTCGTGAAGGCGGTGTTCCAGCGATTGGAGCTGGAAATGGAGGTCCAGGCCGATCAGCTCGCGCAGCTGCCGCGCGAGGGGGGCTTGATCCTCGTGGCCAATCATCCTTACGGGGCCATCGATGGCATGGCGCTGGTGGAGGTGTTCGGCGAAGTGCGGCCCGATCTGAAGGTGATGGCCAACTTCCTGCTCCAGCAGTTGAAGCCGCTGGGCCATCGCTTCATCGGAGTGAACCCCTTCGAGCAGCTGCGCAGCGCGAGCAGTTTCCAGGGCATGCGGGCCGCCCTGGCCCACGTGAAGCAGGGAGGGGCCCTGGCCCTGTTCCCCGCCGGAGAGGTCAGCAGCTGGCGTACCGAGCTCAAGGCCGTGGCCGATCCCCGATGGAAGGTGCCGGCCCTGAAACTGGTGCAACATGCGGGCGTACCCGTGGTGCCGGTCTGGTTCGACGGCGCCAACTCGGTGGTGTTCCAGATGCTGGGCATGATCCACCCCAATCTGCGTACGCTCACGCTGCCTAACGAGATGCTGCGGATGCGGGGCCGCCACGTCCGCATGCGCATCGGCAAGCCCATCCCGGTCAAGGAGATCGCCGCCTTCACCTCGGCCGAGCAATTGGGCCGGTATCTGCGGGCCAAGACCTATGCCCTGGGCTCAGGGGTGCAGGTCCGGCGCGAGCAGTTCAAGCCGCTGCTGTTCCCGCGACGCCCCAAGGAGGTCGTGGAGGCCGTGGACCCCGGCCTGCTCGAAAGGGAGCTCGCCGGCATCCAGGACCTCAAGCTGAACAGCCAGGCCGAGTTCGACCTGTACCTGGCCGGAAGTGAGCGCATCCCGGTCATGCTGCGCGAGATCGGCCGCTTGCGCGAGGTCACCTTCCGCGCCGTGGGTGAGGGCACCAACAAACGGATCGACCTGGATGAGTTCGACCTGTACTACGACCACCTCTTCCTCTGGGACCGGGACAAGCGTCGCCTGGTCGGCGCCTATCGCATCGGCGATGGGGCGCGCATCATGCCGCGCTACGGGCGGAGAGGCCTGTACCTGAGCACCCTGTTCCGCATGGATCGTGCGATGGATCGCGTGCTGCGTCGAAGCTTCGAGCTCGGCCGCTCCTTCATCGCGCAGGAGTACCAGCGTCACCGGCTTCCGCTGTTCATGCTGTGGCGGGGACTGTTGATCCACATCACCTCCAACCCGTCGCACCAGTACCTCATCGGACCGGTGAGCATCAGCAGCACCTACAGCCACTTCTCGCGCGCCCTGATCATGGCATACGTGGAGCGGCACCACTACGATCATGCGCTGGCCGCAATGGTGACGCCCCGCAACCGCTTCCGCGTGAAACGGGACGGCGCCGACAGCGAGGCGCTGGTCCAGGCGTCGGAGGCCGACATGAAGAAGATGGACCGGCTCATCGCCGAGATCGATCCGCACGAAACAGCCATGCCGGTGCTGCTGAAGAAGTACCTGCTGCTGAACGCCAAGATCATCGGCTTCAACTGCGACCCCCACTTCAACGATGCGCTGGACGGCCTGATGGTGCTCGATCTGCACAAGCTGCCTCCCCGCACGGTGGAGGACCTGCGCAAGGGCATGGCCGAAGGTGCATGACCGTCAGGCGTGGACGGCCTCGGCCCGCAGCGGTGCACCCGCCGCAGCCGCCGCCGCATCCCGCTCGTGCAGGTAAAGGTGCCACGCCCCGTCGTAGTACTCCAGCGCACTGAGGTGCTCGATCCAATCGCCGGAGTTGAGGTACTCCACGCGGCCGCGGTCGGTGATGATGGTGCGCATGCCTGGCTGGTGGATGTGCCCGCACACCACCCGGTCGAAGCCCTCGTGGATGGCGATCTCCGCCGCGGTGGTCTCGAAATCGCTGATGAACTTCACGGCCCGCTTCACGCTGTTCTTCACCTTGCGGCTCAGGCTCATGCGCGGACGACCGAGCCGCACCAGCGTCCAGTTCACCACGGTGTTGATGCGGATGAGCAGGTCGTAACCCCAGCCGCCGAGCCGTGCGAGCCACTTGGCATGGGTCATTGTGGCATCGAACAGGTCGCCGTGGAAGAACCAGTGGCGACGCCCGTCCAGCGTTAGTTCCAGCCTGTCCACCAGGTGCAGGTTGCCCAGGTGACTGGGGCTGAACCGCCGCAGTGCCTCGTCGTGGTTGCCCGTGATGTAGTGCACCGGCACCTTGCCCGCCAGCTTCAACAACCGCTTCACCACCTGCATGTGGCTCTTGGGGAAGTAGCGCTTCTTGAACTGCCAGATGTCGATGATGTCGCCATTGAGGATCACCATGCGCGGCTTCACCGAGCGCAGGTAACTGTTGAGCTCGCGGGCCCGGCAACCGTAGGTGCCGAGGTGCAGGTCGCTCAGAACGAGCACGTCGATGCGGCGCTTCATCCAGTGCGCGAAGCTGCCCCGGGCATGTGGATCCAGCGTTAAGCCGGTGTGACCATCCTGTGCGCTATGCACAGGGGCTGTGGATGGATCATCGATCTTCGGGGCATGGCGGGGCTCACCACGCTGGTCCTGGGCGCAAGCCCGAAGCCCGATCGATACGCGAACATGGCTGTGCGTCGACTGCTGGCCCATGGCCATCCGGTGGTGGCCGTGGGTGCGCGGGCCGGGCACATCGGCGAGGAGCCCATCCGCACGGACATCCCCGACGGCCTGCGGTGCCACACGGTGACGCTCTACCTCAACGCGCACAACCAACAGATCTGGCAGGACCGGTTGCTGGCCCTGGCACCGCAGCGCATCATCTTTAATCCGGGCGCCGAGAACCGCCGACTGGCGGAGGAGGCCCGCCGACGGGGCATCGAGGTCGTGGGGGGGTGCACGCTGGTGATGCTGGCGGCGGGGACGTACTGAGGTGCTCAGCCCACCTCCTCCAGCACCACCGCGCACGCCTGCCGCACCTCCTCCTCCGTGATCACCAACGGCGGTGCGATGCGGAAGGCCGTGGGGCAGCTCAGGAACCAGAAGCCCAGGACGCCGCGGCGCAGGCAGCCATGCACCACGCGCTGGACCCGATCGGCATCGCCGAGGTCCACGGCCAGCATGAGCCCCGCTCCGCGCACTTCAGCGATCCGGGGATGAACGAGCAGTTCCTTGAACAGGGCGCCCATGTGCACACTGTTCGCGATCATCTCCTCGTCGAGCAGGGCGTCCAACGCCGCCAGCCCCGCCACGCAGGGCAGGGGGTGTCCGCCGAAGGTGGTGATGTGGCCGAGCACCGGATCGTGCGTGAGCAGCTGCATGTGGGCGCGCGTGCTGACGAACGCACCCATCGGCAAGCCGCCGCCCAGGGCCTTGCCCAGCACCAGGATATCCGGGACCACGCCGAAGTGTTCAAAGGCGAAGAGACGGCCCGTACGCCCGAAGCCGGTCTGCACCTCATCGAACACGAGCAGGGCGCCCACTTCGGTGCAGCGCGCCCGCAAGGCCTGCATCCATGAGGCGTCGGGCACGCGCACGCCGGCATCGCCCTGGATGGGCTCCACCACCACGCAGGCGGCGTGTTCGGTGATCAGCGCAAGGTCGGCCGGTGCATTGAAGGTGATGTGCGCCACATCGGGCAGCAGTGGTCGGTTGCGGTACTTCTTCGCTTCGTTGTCCGTCAGGCTCAGCGACCCGTGGGTGCTGCCGTGGTAGCTCTTGCGACAGCCGAAGAGCCGGGTGCGGCCGGTGACCCGCTTGGCGAGCTTCACGGCGGCCTCGATCGCCTCGGTGCCACTGTTCACGAAGTACACGCTGTCCAGTGCCGGTGGCAGCAGCCCGGCAAGGCGTTCGGCGAAGCGCACCTGCGGCTCCTGGATGAACTCGCCGTACGGGATCACATGCAGGTACCGGTCGCACTGCTCCTTGATGGCCTGCACAACGCGGGGATGCCGGTGCCCCACGTTGGCGACGGCCAGGCCGGAGACGAGATCGAGGTAGCGTTGACCGTTCCGCGCGGTGAGGTGGCATCCTTCCGCATGGACGATGTCCAGGGCCAGGGGCCGCGGGCTGGTCTGCGCGAGGTGGGCGTGGAACGCGGGGAGCAGGTCCTTCATGGTCGCCGGGGAAGCCGGCGCAAAGGTGCGTGCTGCGCGGTCAACGGCGCTGGGGAGGGGGACCGGGGCGATCACCCTGGCGTTCGCGCATGCGGCGGAGCAGCTCGCGGTTGAAGTCGCGTTCGGCGCGGTGCAGCTCCAGGGTCTTGCGCGCCCCGATGAGCTTGATGAACTCCCCGCTGTAGCGCTTGCGGAGGTCGAGCTCCTTTTGTTGCGAGGCCAGTTCCCGGTCGATGTGGCCGGCCGCTTCGGCATCCGTGAGGTCCGCGTCCGTCCTCAAGGCACGATGGCCTTCGCGACGCTCGCGGCGCAGGGTCTCCAGCTCCTTGTCGTACTGGTTGTACACCGGCCAGAAGCGCTGTGATTCCTCCGGGCTCAGGTCCATCTTCTGGGTGAGGTAGGCGCTGCGCTGGGCCTTCACTTCCTGAAGGCGCTCCGGGGCGATGGGCAGGTCGTCCTCCTGGGCGCAGGCCAGGAGGACGGTTCCGAGCGTGAGGCCGAGAACGAGGGTGCGGAGCAGGTGGCGGGTCATCATAGGCTTTCGATGAGGTCGGTGACTTCGGTGCCGGTGAGGTCGTAATACTCGGCCAGCTCATCGGCGGACAAGGCTGGCGCTTCGGGTGCAGGCGCGAGGGCGGCAAGGTCCTCCTCGGAAAGGCCGTCCAGCAGGTTCTCCTCCCAAACGACCATGGCGATGCCATCGGGCACGTTGCCGATGGCCGGCGCGTGCGCGGGCGTTCCTGGCGCCGGACGCCACATCCACCAGCCAGCGAGGAGGAGTGCTGCGACCGGCAGGGCCACCGCGGTCGGAACCAGCCAGCGCCGCCATGCGGGTGCCGGAGCCGTGCGCGGCAGCATGGCCTGCACCTCCTGCGCGAACCGGTCGTGGAACCCATCGGGCACCGCGAAGGGGTCCGTGCGCGGGATGCGGGACAGCATCGGTGCGATGCGCTCCAGGTCGTCGTTCTCGGTTCCGTGTTCCATGGTCGTCAGGTGTTGGACGTTCCGGAGGTCATTTGGTTCGATCGCGGGTGAGATGGTCCTCGATCTTGCGCACCGCGATGTGGTAGCTGCTCTTCAGCGCACCCACGCTGGTGCCGGTGATGGCGCTGATCTCCTCGTACTTCAGCTCCTGGAAGTACTTCATGGTGAAGACCGCACGCTGCTTGTCGGGCAGGGTCATCACCGCGCGCTGGAGGGCGGCCTGGATGGCGTCGCCGGTGAAGTGCTCGCTCTTGTCCAGGGTGGTGGTGAGCCGTTCGATGACGTGGTCCTCGCTGACGAAGAGGCCGCGGCGCAGGCGTTTCAGGTGGGAGATGCACTCGTTGTGCGCGATGCGGTAGAGCCAGCTGTAGAGCTGGGCGTCCTCGCGGAAGCGGTCCAGACCGTTCCAGGCCTTGAGGAACACGTTCTGCAGCACGTCCTTCGACTCGTCGGGGTCGGTGATCATCCGCCGCACGAAGGCGTACAACCGGCCCTGGTACTGGCGCACGAGCAGGTTGAAGGCGTAGTGCCTGGAGCCTTCCTGGCGGAAGAGGTCGAGCAGTTCGCGGTCGCTGAGCGGCGTCATGCAGGCATCGGTGGAAGGACCGCAGGGCCTGCGGCGGCGGTCAGCGGCGTGCGCGCACCCGGTGCACGGCGGCCACGATGTCCTGCGTGTCCAGGCCGTACTTCTTCAGCAACTGGTCCGGGGTGCCGCTCTCGCCGAACACGTCGTTCACCGCCACATACTCCTGCGGTGTGGGGCGATGGCAGGCCAGCACCTGGGCGATGGCATCGCCCAGGCCTCCATGCCGGTTGTGTTCCTCGCAGGTGACCGCGCATCCGGTGCGTTCGACGGAGTCTAGGACGGCGGCCACGTCCAACGGTTTGATCGTGTGCACGTTGATCACCTCGGCCCGGATGCCCTCGGCAGCCAGGGCTTCAGCGGCTTGCAAGGCGCGCCAGACCAGGTGGCCGCAGGCGAAGATGCTGACGTCGGTGCCGCGCACGAGCACCTGGGCCTTGCCGATCTCGAAGGGCATGTCGGCCGGGATGAACACGGGCCATTTCGGGCGGCCGAAGCGCAGGTACACCGGGCCTTCATGCACGGCGATGGCCAGCGTGGCCTGCCGGGTCTGGTTGAAGTCGGCGGGCACCACCACGCTCATGCCGGGCAGCATGCGCATCAGGCCGATGTCCTCCAGGATCTGGTGGGTGGCGCCATCCTCGCCGAGGGTGAGCCCGGCATGGCTGGCGCAGATCTTCACGTTCTTGCCGGCATAGGCGATGCTCTGGCGGATCTGGTCGTACACGCGGCCGGTGCTGAAGTTGGCGAAGGTGCCCGTGAAGGGGATCTTGCCACCGATGGTGAGCCCGGCGGCCATGCCCATCATGTTGGCCTCGGCCACCCCCACTTGGACGAAGCGGTCGGGGAAGGCCTTGGCGAAGGCGTCCATCTTCAACGATCCGGTGAGGTCGGCGCAGAGGGCCACCACGTTGGGGTCGCGCTGCCCGGCCTCCAGGAGGCCGGCACCGAAGCCGGAGCGCGTGTCCTTTTCGTCGAGCTTGGGGAAGGGGTTCATCGGCGGAGGGTTCAGAAGGTGAGGGTGACGGAGCGACCGCTTTCCACGGTGACGGGCTTGACGATGCTGTATTCGGTGCGACGGGCGTTGGCGCTGCGGTACACCACTTCGTAGGTGCCGGGCAGCAGCCGGAACTGGTCCTGAACATCACGCGGGTCGAGGTCGGCGACCCACTCGCGGTCGGTGCCGCGCACCACGAAGAGGGCCCCATGTCCCGGGGCGCCGGCCTGCACGTTGAGCACGCCCTCCTGCGGGATGTGCACCGTGTTGGTGGCGCCCTGTTCGATCCGCACGCCCGGCACCAGCATCCGCGGGAGGGTGAGCACTTCGAGGTCGTAGGTGCCCACGAGGTAGCGGTCGGTGCTGTTCACCCGCTGCACGTGCAGGGTGGCCGCTTCCCCGGCCTTGCGCACCAGGCACTGCACGCCGTGCGGGTCGGCCATGCCGGAGCCCAGCTTGAGTTCCAGCTGCCCCTGACCGGCAGGCACCTTGATCACGGTGTGCGCACCGGGCGTCAGCTTGATGTTCTCCTGCACCACGGGCGGGATGGTGTGCACCACCAGCCGGTAGGTGAGCACCGGGTCGATGGTGAGGGTGTCGGGCAGACCGCGTTCGTTCAGCGTGTGCTCGAACTGGTGCTGCACCTGGCCCGTGCGCTGGTCGGTGAAGGTCATGGCCACGTCGGTCTCCAAGGGCTTTCCGGCAGTGGTCAGCAGGTCCACCTGGCAGGTGGTGGTGTTGAGGGCCTGGGCCACCACGACGTCCAGCACGTGGGCGAAGAGCTCCGGCGAACTGGCGTCGTAGTAGTTGCCCACGCAGCGCAGGCTGTACTGCTGGCCCTCTTCGATGCCGACGCCGATCACGAAGGGCTTGAGCACGATGCCTTTCGCCTGCAGGGCCCGGCTCACCGCGCAGGGATCCTCGTCGCAGGCCTCGATGCCGTCGGTGATGAGGATGATGATGTTGCGCACGCCCTTGCCTTCCGGGAAATCACCGCCGGCCTTCTCGAGGGAGCGGGCGATCGGCGTGGTGCCCACGCAGCGCACGCCTTCCAGCACGCGGCGCATGGCGGGGATGGCATCACCACCGAACGGCACTTCCAGCCGGGTGTCGTTGCAGTCCTGTTTGCCGGGTTCGATGGGGGTCTGGTGACCGTAGAGGCGCAGGGCGAGTTCGATGTCGGTGCGTCCCTGCAGTTCGCTCAACGAGCGCAGCAGCAGTTCGCGCGCCGTGTTGATCTTCGGTTTGTCGCCCCAGAACGCGTTCATGCTGTTGCTGGCATCGAACACGAAGAGCATCCGCGTGAGCGGTTTGCCGGGTGCCTGGGCCGCAAGGCTGGCGGCGCCGAGCAACAGGAGGGCGAGGAGCGTGGAACGCATCGGGCCCCGCCGGAGCAAACGGGGTACCAGAACGCGCGGCATCGGTGGCGGAGCGGAGGGTCCGGTCAATAGTCGCCCAGCGTTTCCGGCAGTTGGGCCAGCGCGCGGGCGGCCTGCTCGTCGGTGGGGGCCACGCCATGCCAGTGGTGGCTGCCGGTCATGAAGTCCACACCCTGACCCATCTCGGTGCGCATGAGGATCGCCACGGGGCGTCCCCGGCCGGTGCGCGCGCGGGCCTCGTCCAGGCCCCGAAGCACGTCGCCCAGGTCGTTGCCGTTCATCTCCAGCACGTCCCAGCCGAAGGCGCGCCATTTGGCGGGCAGGTCGCCGAGCGGCATCACCTGGTCCACATCGCCGTCGATCTGCCGGCCGTTCCGGTCCACCGTGGCGATGAGGTTGTCCACCTTGTGGGCGGCGGCGCTCATGGCGGCCTCCCACACCTGGCCCTCCTGCAGTTCGCCATCGCCGTGCAGGCTGTACACCAGATGGGGATCCTGGTTGAGGCGCTTGGCGAGGGCCGCACCGATGGCCACGCTGAGCCCCTGACCGAGGGAGCCGGAGGCCATGCGCACCCCGGGAAGCCCTTCGTGCGTGGTGGGATGCCCCTGCAAGCGGCTGTCGAGGCGGCGGAAGGTGGCGAGCTCCTTCACCGGGAAGTAGCCCGAACGCGCGAGCACGCTGTACCACACCGGGCTGATGTGACCATTGCTGAGGAAGAAGAGGTCCTGGCCGGCACCGTCCATGCTCCAGGCCGCAGGGTCATGGCGGAGCACCTTGAAGTAGAGGGCGACCATGAACTCGGTGCACCCGAGCGATCCGCCGGGGTGGCCGCTCTGCACGGCATGCACCATGCGGATGATGTCGCGGCGCACCTGCGAGCAGGTCCGCGCAAGGTCGTCGGTGGAAGCGCGGGAGGCCTTGCTGGCTGCGGCGTTGGGGGCTGACATGCGTGGAATGACGCCGCGAAAGTAGCCGGGTGCGTAAGGGTGGCCCGGACCGTGTGGATAACTTTTGAAAAGGGACGACGGCCCGGCTCAGTTCGCCATCGACCCTTGCTCCCTGGCTTCCGGCCTGGCCAGTGCCCAGGTGTTCAGGAAGGCGAACAGCACCACGCCCCACTGCCGGTCCAGCAGGTCCTCGGTGAGGCAGCACAGGGCCAGAAAGGTGAGCAGGGCCCCATGCAGGGCGTCCTTGCGGCGCATCGCTTCGCGCAGCGGCACGGCGAACAGGAGCGCGAAGGCGATCGCGCCGGGCAGGCCCAGACCGATCCACCAGAGGAACAATTGATCGTGCGGACCGTGATGGCCGTCGGCATAGGCACCGCCCGCGATGCCGCGCAGGCACTCGTCCATGGCCCCGCGCACCCGATCGGGACCGATGCCGATGAGGGCGTGCGCTTCCAGCAGGGACAGGCCGCAGTGCACCAAGGCCCAGCGTTCACCGGTGTCGGTGGTGGCGGTGCTGGGCACGGCGGCGGGGGTGGTGAGGGCCTCCTTCCATCTTCCGCGCAGGGTCGGCGCTGCGATCAGCATCAACACCAGCAGGGTGGCCAGGGGAAGGGCCACGCTTCGCCGCACACCACCGGTGCTGCGCAGCATGATCACCGCGAACGCGACCAGGAAGGCGAGGGCCGGCATGCGCGAGGCGAGCAGGGCGCCCAGCAGGGCGCAGGCCACCACCAACGCGATGCGAACGGCGGATCGCCGGCGCACCAGGTGGGCCGTCTGGATCAGCGCGGCGAGGAAGAGGTGATAGGCCGCATACACCGCGTGCATGCCGGTGTTCGCGGCGAAGGCTTCGCGCAGGGCGCGGGGCTCGTCGAGCAGGTCCGGCTGAGCGAAAAGCACGGGCAGCAGGCCGCGCAGGCCCAACAGCAGGGCGGCACCGCTGAAGACGTCCAGCGCCACCGGGCGGGGCAGGGGCGGCGGTGGGGCCAGCAGCAGCAGCACGGGAAGCAGGAGCAGGGGCACCGTGCGTTCGGCACTGAGCCACGCGGCGTGCGGGTCCTCGCAGAACGGCGCACGCAGGGCGAGCAGCAGAAAGGGAAGGCCGAGCGCGAGGACGAGGGGCCGGCGCACCCTTGCCTCAGGCGCGGATCCCTGCCGCAAGGCACGCGTCAGCTGGACGGCCGCGAAGGCGATGAGCATGGCTCCGGTGGCCGGCAGGGGCCACAGGGCCTGCGCCGCAAGCAGCAGCAGCAGACCGCTGGCCGCGTGGTCGAGCCGATCGTCAGTGCGCCGCATGGGTCAGGCATTGGTCCACGGCCTCGCGCATGGCGGTGCGGAACACATCGCGACCGAACCGGGCCGCATGGGCGCGCAGTTCGTCGGGTCCGCAGCGCACACCCGAGCGCTCGAACCGCTCCACCGCTTCGCGGATCGATGCTCCGTCGGCCGAGGGGAAGAACAGGCCCGTCACGCCGTCCACCACCGTTTCCAGATAACCGCCGGCGCCGAGCGCGATCACGGGCGTGCCGCAGGCGTTGGCCTCCAACGGCGTGAGCCCGAAGTCCTCGTGCGCGGCGGCGACCAGCGCGCGCGCGCTCCGCAGCAGGTGGACGAGCTCCTCGTGCGGCACCTCGCCCATGAGCTGCACGTTGGGTGGACGAGATCGCATCAACCGGTCACGCTCGGGCCCATCCCCGCAGACGATGAGCCGGCGACCGGGCATGGCGCGGAAGGCGTCGATGATGCGGTCCACGCGTTTGTAAGGCACCAGGCGCGAGACGGCGAGATAGTGGTCGCGAGGTGCCGGTCCCGGGGTGAAGCGCTCCAGGTCCACCGGCGGATGCACCACGCGCGCCTCCCGGCCATAGCAGGTCCGGATGCGATCGGCGGTGGTGCGGCTGTTGGCCACCAGGCAGGTGATGCGCTCGGTGTTCGCGCGGTCCCACTGCCGCAGCCGGTTGAGCACGCGCCGGAGGAGGAAGCCCCTCACCCCGTGCATGCCGTGGTCCCGCAGGTAGTCGTCCTCCATCACCCACGCGTAGCGCATGGGGGTGTGGATGTAGCTCAGGTGCACCTGCCCCGGATGGGTCCGCACCCCCTTGGCCACGGCGTAGGAGGCCGACAGCACCAGGTCGTAGCCGCGCAGGTCGAGCCGCTCGATGGCCATGGGGAACAGGGGCAGGTAGCTGCGGAAGTGGGTGCGGGCGAAGGGCAGATGCTGGATGAAGGTGCTTCGTGCACGGCGTCCCCCGAGCACCTCCTGCCGGGCCTCGGGCGTCAGGAAGTCCACGAGCGCGAACACGTCCGGGTCGAACAGGTCGATCAGTTCGCGGGTGACGCGTTCGGCGCCGCCCTGCACGGCCAGCCAGTCATGCACCAGGGCGATGCGCATCGGTCAGTGGCTCAGCTCGGGAGCGAATGCGCGCAAGGCCTGGTGAAGGGCGGCGTCCTGCGCGTCGAAGGCGTAGTGGGTGGCGCGGAGGAGGCCGCTGCGGACCCGGGCCTCGCGGGACTGCGGATCGTTCGCCAGCTCGGTCATGGCCCCGGCCAAGGTAGTGGCCTCGCCGACTGGCACGCGCAGCGCGGCGTCGCCGAACGATTCGCGGAACACCGGAAGGTCACTGGCGATCACCGGACATCCCCGGGCCATGGCCTCCAGGATGGGCAGCCCGAAGCCTTCATACCGGCTGGGCATCACCAAGGCGGTGGCGCGGCGCATCAGGGCGAAGAGCGCATCGTCGTCCACGCGTCCGGTCCAGGTCTCGCCGGGTCCCGGCCTCAGGTCCTGTCGGGCGAAGACGCGGCCGGCATCGCCCACGATGACCGCCAGCGCCTCCGGACGACGTTCGCGGCACAGGGCAAAGGCGCGCTGAAAGATGCCCACCTCCTTGCGCGGGTCGCCGGGCCCGATGAAGAGGAACAGGGGAGGTCCGGTCGGTGCCGGACCCGGTTCGTTGTCCTGCGCGACGGCAGGCGGCACCACCTGGATGCGTTGGGCGGTGGAGGGGACCTGCCGGGCCAGCTCATCGGCCACCGTGCGGCTGACGGTGATGAGGCCGCGGACCCGCGGGATCAAGGAGGGGAGGAGCAGGCGGTACCAGGTCCCGAAGGCACCGCTGAACCACTCGGGGTGCTCCAGCCACGCGAGGTCGTGCACCACCAGCAGTTGATCGCGCAGCAGCCACGGGCCGGTGTTCGCCGGGCCGAGCAACAGGTCATGCCTCCGCAGCCGCAGGGGCAGCACCAGTTGCTCCCACAGGTGGCCGGTGAAGCCGCTCGCATGCCGGGTGGTGATGGTGCGGAACGGAAGCTCCAGCCGCTGCAGCGCGGCCTCCAGTTGCAGGGCGTAGCGCTCCACGCCGGTCACCGGCCGGTGCAGGCAGCGGCCGTTGAGCACCAGCGCCATGGCGCACAAGGTAGGCGGACGGCCGCGCGTGCCCGGTTAACTTGCGCGCCATGTCAGCGCCCGCCGTCCACGCCCTGCACGGGCGTCGCATCGCCTGGCCGCTGGTGCTGCAGGTGGCCTGGAAGAACGTCAGGCTCCGCTACAAGAGCTCGCTCCTCGGCTTCGTGTGGACCTTCCTGAACCCCGTCATCTACCTGGCGATCTTCCTGTTCATCTTCAGCCGGGCCTTCGAGCAGGTGGCCAACTACCCCGTGTTCGCCCTCACCGGCCTCATCCTCTGGACCTTCTTCGCCACCACCTCGGCCCACGTGCTCGGCGCGCTGGTGGAGAACGCGCATGTGCTGCGCTCGCTCGCGGTGCCGCCGCTGGTGTTCCCGCTGGCGCAACTGTTCGCCGGCCTCATCAACCTGCTCTTTTCGCTGGTGCCTTTCGCGCTGCTGCTGGCGGCTTTCGGCTGGCGGCCCCAGCCGGTGCACCTGCTCGCCCTGCCCACCTTGGTGCTCTTCGCCGTGTTCGTCTTCGGCCTTTCCCTCGCCCTCTGCACGCTGAACGTCTACTTCCGCGACATCGGCCTGCTGTGGAACGCCCTGTTGCCTGCGCTCTTCTACATCACGCCCATCGCCTACCCGCCGGACCTGGTGCCCGCCGACCTGCGCTGGATCGCCGGCCTGGACCCGCTCTACTGGTACATCGGCCTGTTCCGCACCATCGTGGTGGACGGGCTCAGCCCCGATGCGGGGACCCTGGTGCTGGTGACGGCCTTGTCCACGGCATCGCTGGCGCTGGGCATGGTGGTGTACGGATCCCTCCGTCGTGGACTGATCGCCAATTACTGAGATGAGCGCAGCGCCGATGATCGAAGTGCGCGGCCTGCAGGCCGACTACCACGTGCAACGCCACGGTGCGGGCTCCATCAAGGAGTACCTGGTCTCGTTCGGCCGCAAGGGCCTGCTCGAACGCAAGCGGATCATCGAGCAGGTGGACCTCGACATCGCGGCGGGCGAATGCTTCGGCATCGTGGGCCGCAACGGCAGCGGCAAGAGCACCCTGCTGCGCGTGCTCGCCGGCATCGTGGAGCCCACGGCCGGATCGGTGACGGTGCGCGGGCGCGTGGCGCCCATGCTCGCCCTGGGCGTGGGCCTCGAGCCCGAGCTCGACGGGCTGGAGAACGCGCGGCTCTGTGCGGCCCTCATGGGCGGGGACCGCCAGGCGATGCGGCGCACCGTGGACCATGTGCGGCACTTCGCCGGCCTGAGCGACGACGACCTGCGCATGCCGGTGAAGCGCTACAGCACGGGCATGATGGCCCGGCTCGGCTTCGCCATCGCCACCACCGATGATCCGGAAGTGCTGCTGATCGACGAGGTGCTCGCCGTGGGCGATGCAGGCTTCCAGCTCAAGTGCTACGAACGCATCGCCGAGCTGAAGCGCAAGGGCGGCACTATCGTGTTCGTGTCGCACGCGCTGGGCGAGGTGCAGCGCATCTGCGACCGCGCGGGCTGCATGGAGGCGGGGCGCTTGGTGAAGGTGGGCGGCACCCACGAGGTGGGCGTGTTCTATCACGGCCTGTTGGGCATACCGGTGGAAGGGTGATGAGCGGACGCGATACGGCACATCCGGAGGGCGCGGGCATCGCGGTGCTGATCCCCTGCTACAACGACGGCGCCTTCCTCCGCGAGGCGCTCGACAGCGTGTACGCGTCGACCAGCGCCCCGGCGGAGCTGGTGGTGGTGAACGACGGCTCCGACGATCCGGCCACCGTGCAGCTGCTCGCCACGCTCCGCGATGAGGGCGTGCGCGTGATCGACCGGCCGAACGGCGGGCTGGCCGCGGCGCGCAACACGGGTTGGCGGGCCACCTCGGCCCCCTGGGTGCTCTTCCTGGACGCCGACAACCGGGTGGAACCGGAGCTGATCGCCAGGCTGGCGGAGGCCGTGGCCCGCGATCCGCAGGCGGACGTGTGCTTCACCGACAAGCGCGAGTTCGGGCTCCGCGACGGCGTGGTGCGGCAGCATGCCGACGACCTGCCCCGGCTGCTGGTGGGCAACCGCATCGACGCCTGCGCGCTCGTGCGCCGCGGCCTGCTGGAACAACTGGACGGCTACGACGAGGCCATGCGCGACGGCTACGAGGACTGGGAGCTGTGGATCCGCGCCACGGCGGCGGGCGCGCGCTTCCACCACATCCCCGAAGCGCTCTTCGCCTACCGCGTGCGTTCCGGCTCGCTGCTTGCCCGCGCCGATGATCCCGAGGTGCGGGCCCGCATCCTGCGCCATGTGGTGGACAAGCACGCCGAGCTCTATGCGAGGCATGCGGGCACCGTGGCCATGGAGTTGCACCGCACCCAGGCGTACGACCGTTGGCTGCGCGCCGAGCTCGATGCCAAAGCGGAGGAGGCGGCGCGGTCGGCGGAGCGGGCCCACGCCGGAACGGCGGAGGCCCGGGCCGCACTGGACCAGATGCGCGCCGAGCTGCTGGACGTCCACCGTGCGCTGGCCGAAGCGAAGGAGGCCGGGCAGCAGCTGCGCGAGGAGGCCGAGCGCGACGCCGCGCGCCTCGCCGAACTGGAGGCCGACAAGGACATCCTGGCCGCCGAGGCCCATCGCCTGGTGGGCGAGGTGGACAAGGCCATGCAGGCGCTGTCCGCCCAGCGCGAGCACGGCCGGGCCCTGCAGGCGCTCATCGGCCAGTACGAGGCGCGCATCAAGGCCATCGAGGGCAGCCGGCTGTGGCGCATGCGCCTGGCCTACCACAAGATGCGCGCGCTGCTGCGCACCTCCAGCGACACCTCGGGCCGGGGCTTCAAGTGGCTGCGGCGCGGCATCTTCCTCGTCTCGGGCAAGGGTCGCCGCATCCTGCGGAAATTCCTGGCCAAGGTGTTCCGCGCGCTCTACCTGCTCACCGAGGAACGCCCTGTGCGCATCCTGGTGGGCGAGGAACAGCAGCAGCTCTTCGCCGTGCAGGGCGACCCCTACCACCAGTGGATGGCCCGCCACTTCGCGCGGCCCAGCGACCTGCGCGACCAGGCCGAGCTCATCGAGGGCTTCGCGCACCGGCCCCTCATCAGCGTGGTGATGCCGGTGTACGACCCGCCGGTGCACCTGCTCGATGCCGCCATCCGTTCGGTGGTGGACCAGGTATATCCGCACTGGGAGCTCTGCATCGCCGACGACCGCAGCCCCAACGCCGAGGTGCGCCGCTGCCTGGAGCGCTGGATGAAGGAGGACGACCGCATCCGCGTCGTGTTCCGCAAGGAGAACGGCCACATCGCCCGCGCGAGCAACAGCGCCCTGGAGCTGGCGCAGGGCACCTTCACGGCGTTGATGGACCACGACGACCTGCTGGCGCCCGACGCCCTGTTCCATGTGGTGAAGCGCCTGCAGCGGGCACCCGACCTGGACCTCCTCTACACGGACGAGGACAAGATCGACGAGCAGGGCCGGCACAGCGAGGCCCACTTCAAGCCGCAGTGGTGCCCGGACCACCTGCTCTCGCGCAACTACTTCGGCCACCTGGTGGTGCTGCGCACGGCCCTGCTGCGCGAGGTGGGCGGGTTCCGGCCCGGCTTCGAGGGCAGCCAGGACTACGACCTGCTCCTGCGCGTCACCGAACGCACCGACCGCATCGCCCACATCCCGCGGGTGCTCTACCACTGGCGGATCCATGCCGGCAGCGCGGCGCGCAGCGAGGAGGTGAAGCCCTACGCCTACGACGCCGCCAAGCGCGCCCTCACCGAAGCGCTCGACCGCCGCGGCGAACCGGCCGAGGTGGGCTTCCTGGAGGGCTTCCGCGGCTACGGCATCCGCTTCACCGCACCGCTGAAGGGGAAGGTGAGCGTGCTGATCCCCACCAAGGACAAGGCCGAGGTGCTGGGCACCTGCCTGCGCTCCCTCTTCGCGCTCACCGAACATCCCGATCTGGAGGTCATCGTCATCAGCAACAACAGCCGCGAGGGCGCGCTCTTCGAGCTGCTGGACGACATGGCCGCGCGCGAGCCCGAGCGCTTCCGCTGGTATCGCCACGACGTGCCGTTCAACTTCAGCGGGCTCATGAACTTCGGCGCGTCCAAGGCCACGGGCGACCACCTCTGCTACCTCAACAACGACACGGAGGTGATCCACGCGGACTGGCTGCGCACCATGCACAGCTGGAGCCAGCGGCCCTCCACCGGCGCGGTGGGCGTCAAGCTGCTGTACCCCAACGACACCATCCAGCATGCCGGCGTGGTGATCGGCCTGGGCGGAGTGGCCGGCCACACCTTCGTGGGCTACCACAAGGACGGGCCGGGCTACTTCAACTACATCAACACCATCAACAACTACAGCGCGGTGACGGCCGCGTGCATGATGGTGGAGCGGCGCAAGCTCGAGCGCATCGGCGGCTGGGAGGAGGCCTTCAGCGTGGAGTACAACGACGTGGACCTCTGCCTGCGCCTGCGCGAGGCCGGCTACCACAATGTGTACCTGCCGCACGTCTCGCTCTACCACTTCGAGTCGCTCACCCGCGGCCATCCGCACATGACCAAGGAGAGCTACGAACGGCACCTGCGCGAGGTGGCGCTGTTCCAGGAGCGCTGGCGCGGCTACGTGGACGACGACCCCTGCTACAACCCCAACCTGGGCCGCGGCGTGCACGACTGGCAGTTCGCGTTGTGAGCAGGCGAGCGTCAGCGAGCATCTGTGCCATCGGCGTTCATCATTGGACGTTGGCATTCGGCTGGAAGCTCGCGGCTTGAAGTTGGAAGCTGGTGGCCGCAAGCTGGAAGCCGTTGGTCAATAACCGTTCCTCAGATCGATTTGGTTATCGTTTTCCGGGCGAATAGCTTCACCGCATCAAACGACCGGACCATGTGCACACACACCTGTTGTGCGCGGCGTTCGGCGGACCGGATGGGGGGGGGTATTGGAGTTGGAAGTCCGCTGATCCTCGCGCTTCTTTTCGCGATCCCTGAAGGGATGAGCGCCCAAGTCCTCAGTGTACAGCTCGACCCCAGCGACCACAACGGCTTCACGATCTCCTGCTTCGGCGGGAAGGATGGGAGCATCGACCTCACGGTTTCCGGCGGCACACCGCCCTACACCTACGAGTGGAGCACGGGTGCCAATACCCAGGACATCTTCGGTGTGGCCGCAGGGTACTACCGCGTGGCGGTGTACGACAGCGACACGGGCTATGTGGTACGGGAGATCACCCTGAGCGAGCCGGAACTCTTGGTGGGGACAGCCACGGCCTTCGAATACCCGAACGACTTCAACGTGAGCTGCCACTCGTGCTACAACGGCAGCATCGATGCGGGGGCCATCGGTGGTGTGGCGCCGTACAGTTACGAATGGAGGGACGGCTCCACCGTGGAGGATCGCAGCGGACTGGGCGCGCGGGACTACACCGTGGTGGTGCGCGATGCCAACGGCTGCGAAGCGGCCGGCATCACCCTGATCCTGCGCGAACCGCAGCGCAACGACTGGACCATGAACGGGAATGCCGGTACCATCCCTGGGCCGCACTACTTCGGCACCAGCGACAACCAGGATGTGGTGTTCAAGAGCAATGGCATCGAGCGACTGCGCCTATTGGGGACTGGACAAGTGAAACTCAGTGGTCTCGGTGATGGAATACTCAAGTCCTCAGGTGGTGGCTTGGTCGAGGTTTTTCCGTTCTCGGAGTCATTGATGCCCCATGACGTTTATCCCTTTTGGCGAACTGATGGGAACTACTTGGTTACGTCAATAGGGACTCCGGCTTTTTTGGGCACTCGGGATAATTCGTCACTGTGGATCAAGACCAATAATCTGTTAAGAATGATTATTTCCGATGATGGACGCGCCGCACTGGGAGAGGAGATTGATCAACTCCCAATGGCGGGTGCGTTGACGATCAAGACAGGTTGGAATGATTGGTTGACATTACGACGTAGGACAAGCGATCCGAACGATGACGGTTTCTGGCATTTGCACAACCCCGGCCCGGATTTCAGCAGGTTGATTTTCTACTATACTGACCAGCATGGTGACTCACCCGAAGCGAGCAGCTTGACTCTTTGGAATGATGGCAATGTGAGTATTGGCGATAACCAACCTTCATCCTTGGACATGCGGGTGCGTGTGGGCGGCGGATTGCATGCGAGTAAGCTGACAGTTGGAGATGTGGGTGACCCTTCCTCCCTGTTGAATGTTGGCGACGATTTCGCAGTTTTAAGTGATGGGCGCGTGCGGATTGGAGACGACGTTACTACGCCGGACAACGGTTATAGACTCTATGTGCAGGGAGGTCTATTGACCGAAAAGGTGAAGGTTGCGATAAGGTCAACGACGCAATGGAGTGATCACATTTTTAAAGCTGATTATTGTTTACCTGACTTAGATGAGGTAGCCTCGTACATTGAGAAATATGGCCATCTACCTGGTGTACCATCGGCTTCGTCCATGGTGGATAACGGTTTGGACGTTGTACAAACAGACGCAATTCTCCTGGCTAAGATTGAAGAATTGACACTATACATTATTCAACTTGAAAAACGAATAAGCGAACTCGAATAATTTGCACGTCGGGCCTATAAGTTGCAATCCAGCATCTAAAGATGTACCATCACGGCTATTTTTTTAGGTTGGCGAGCATCTGTTGCTTGCATCTCATCCCAACGCGTGGGTTTGCGCAGGCACAAACCGTTACGTGCGGAAATGCGCACACCTTCATGTATAGTCAACTTCCTGATTGTAGCGTGCCTTATATGCAAGTGTTCAGTGACGAATTTGATGGTCTGGAACTTGACTATTCTAAATGGAATGTCAGAACTGGACGCATTAGAAACCACGATGTAGAGATTCAGTGTTATCAAGAAGATCAGGTTGTCGTGAACAACGGGTCTCTTCATATAATACATCAATACGAGCCTAATTCGTGTTACGATAGCGAGGATAACGCGAATGTTCAGTTGGAATTTACTTCTGGTGAGATAGATTCACATTTCAGATACAGCTATGGATACTACGATGCGAAGGTATGGCTACCGACTTTGTATGATGGGGTTTGGCCCGGGTGGTGGATATATGGGCAGGAACCGTGGGTGCCGAATGTACATGTAACTGAAGTGGATATTTTCGAATTTAACGTACCTGTTAATGATTTTGGTGGTACGCAAGGATGCAGCGCATGGTCCATGACAACCCATGTTGGAGATAGAGGGTGTGGATGCCTTAGCGATGAATGGGCTTGCGGCTATAGTGCTGCACTGCCGTCAAGCTGCGCCGATGGATGGTTGACATTCGGATTATTGTGGGATCGGTTCAATATAACTTGGTATTTAAACGGCAGTCCTTATCGGGTAACACCTAGAATTCTCCAATTAAATTCCCAACTCGTTGATTGCGAATCACTTACTCTGAATGCGGCGTACCTCAGAACGGTTGATCATAGATATCCCCTCCATCCAGGCGAAATTATTTTCAATATTGCACTAGGGCGTCTGCAGAATGGAAGCTTCCCATGGGGTCCGAATGAGATGAAAGTCGACTACATTCGTTATTTTAGACCTGTGTCATGCAAGGGGAATAGCATCATTAATGATCACGGTGATTTAGAGTTAACATCCGAGTACAACGTACAACACGGTACATCGTTCGAAACAGTTGGCAATATTACACTTGGCTATGGAGAGCAAATTGAGCTAGTGGCTGAGGATAGGATAACTTTGAATGCCGGTTTCGAAGCCGATGCCTATTCCTGGTGTTTGCTCCGGATTGGCGAAACTTCATGCGGGGGGGCAGGCATGGTTGTGGAATCGCCCACCGACGACGGCGAAAGTGCAACGATGAAGTTAGTACAGGATGACCTAGTGCGAACAATGCCAGTATCCTATGTGATTGAACCAAATCCAGCTACAACGAGCTTCTACATCGACATGATCAATTATAAACCCGTTGAGAGCGCGATTGAAGGGGAACTTGTGTACATAGTATCAGATAATTACGGACGTGAAGTGCAAGCTGGAACCTGGCCTGGGAATGGAATATCTATTGACATTTCCGCCCTGTCGAGTGGTGTCTATCAGGTTCAGTTGATTACACGTGATTCAAAAATTCCGGCAGCCAGTTTGCGGTTAGTTGTTACAAACTTAGGGTACTGAGAACATTTGTAAGCAGTGTAAGCTTCCCCTAAAGTCGGGCCAGCGATAACTGGAGGTCTCAGGGGCATTTGTTGTTAGGGTTGGATGAGCACAGGTGGCCGGTAACCGAGTGCTTTGTGAGGCCGAAGATGGTTGTAGTCGTACATCCACTCGGTGGTGCGCAAGCGCACTTCTTCGAGTGTGCGGAAGACGTAGGCGCCGAGGAGCTCACGGCGTATGCTGCCGTTGAGACGCTCCACGTAAGCGTTCTGGGTGGGCTTGCCGGGCTGGATGTAGGTGAGGGTGATCTTGTGCTCTCGGCACCAGTGGTCAAGCTTGGCACTGATGAACTCCGGCCCGTTGTCCACGCGGATCATGGCCGGCAGTGAGCGTTGTTCCTTCAGGCGTTCAAGCACGCGGATCACACGCAAGGCAGGCAAAGAAGTGTCCACTTCCATGGCCAGCACTTCGCGGTTGTAGTCGTCCAGGACGTTGAGCATGCGGTAGGTGCGGCCATCCCACAAGGTGTCGTGCATGAAGTCGATGCTCCATACCTGGTCGGGGGCCTGTGGCTGGAACAAGGCCTGTTTCACGCGTGCAGGCAGGCGCTTCTTGGTCCGCCGACGGATGTTGAGCCCCATGCCGGTGTACACCCGGTAGACACGTTTGAAGTTCCACACATGACCCATCAGGCGTATGCGGTGATGGCACTGCCACACCCCAATGGCCGGATGCTTGGTCACCAGGTCGTCCAATGCGCCGATCACCATCGTGTCGTCGGGCGGATGCTTGCGGTATTGCGCGGTACTGCGAGCAAGACCCACCATGCGGCACGCTTGCCGCTGGGTGTGTCCATGCTCGGTGATAAGGGCCTGCACGATCTCGCGCTTCTCGTCAGACCCCCACTTCTTTTCCACCACCTGCTTGAGGGAGTCGTGCATCATGCTCAGCTCCGCATACATGCGTTTCAGGCGGCTGTTCTCCTCTTGGAGTTCCTTCACCAGCTTGAGCTGGCTGGCATCCATGCCGCCATACTTCGCCTTCCACTGGTAGAACGTGGCGTTGCTGATGCCGTGTTCCCGACAGATGTCGGCCACCTTGGCACCAGCCTCATGCTGCTTGAGCATCGAGACGATCTGATGCTCGGTGAACTTGGTCTTTCTCATGGCTACGATCGGTTGAAGGTAGCCCCCGACCGGTCAGCCGGTTTTCCCCCAGGCCTTTGAAGGGGCCGGGGAAAACCGCCTGACCTCCACTATCACCTGGCCGAACCTTGGGGAAGCTTACACTAAGGACTAGGGTATTGAAATATCACGTTGTATTGTGTATTCGTCACGGGAAAGAACCGTAGACCAAGGAGCGGATTTTTCGCTTGCCCTGTCGACCAATATGCAGTATTCGGCACCAAGGGCTCGGAGTGAGTCGATTGTGCTCGCGGAATTTAAAGCGACATTACTAATTGTCCAACCACGGCGTGCCGAGAAATACATTGGTGTTGGTATGTTACCACTATTTATTATTACCAATGAATTTGCTGGAATTATTGTTTTGACATCTTGCTCGAGAGATAGCATGTATGCATTTGAAGGAGAGATTCGGAAGTCGTGATACTGGTTCATGATGCCCTCAATAATGACGATTGCCAATAGAAACGGTGCGAGGTATTTGCGTTTCAGTGCTGCCATTCCAGCCCCGGCCACAAGAGTCATTGCTGGGATGAATGGGAGTACATAGTAGGCGTGCATCCAGAACGTGTTCCCCGAGCGGAGCATCACGTACGAAAAAGCGCATGATATAAGACAGAAAGTGCCTATTAGTCCGGTTAACTTTCTACTAATCATGTGATAGAATCCGAACAAAAACACAATGAAGCCACTATAGCGCATGGCGTCGAAATAGAAGTTGTCGAATGTGCGATTTAGATTGCCCATTAGCTCACCTAGTCCTACACGCAGGGGTTTACCCATAAAGAAATGCCAATACCCGTAATCTTTTACTAGTCGGGGAACCCATTCAAAGTACCACCAGAGGGCCGGGGTGCAGGAAATCAAGACTAGAACAAGTAAGAAGAAAATGAATTTTACATTCTTAATAGTTCGATGGAGGAAAATGGGAAGGACTGCAAGCAGGCAACCTGATGTTATTTTGCTGAGAAGACCCAGTGCAATGAAAAGACAGCCGACGATAAGTTGACGGTACTGCCGTGGTCTATCGATATAGAAGTCAATTCGTTCAAGGCCGATGATAACAAGAGATATGGAAAACACATCCGGCATAATTTTTCTGCTATACATGAACCACAGAGAAACGGACAATAAAATAGTCGAATAGTATGCAGTGGTCTTGTTCATACGTCTCTCAATGAGCGAGTGATACGATATTAAACCAAATGTTGAGAAGAATAGAACTATCAATCGACCATACCAATGCGCTGGACCTGCAATAGTAATCATGAACGCTATCAGGAGGTTAAGGAGTGGGAACTCCATTCCTGTGATACCGCTGAGTTCACCTGCGGTGTCCATGCGTGGATGCAACACATCATAGTTGTCCGTAACAAGATTTCTCGCCACCATGGCTACTGTGGCCTGTCGCCAGTGGTGCGATGTTTCAAGCGGTGGGTTAGTGATGCCGTGGAGCCTGAAAATGAAGAGAAGGAACACCCAAACATGGGCGATATTGAATTCTTTCTTCATTGTTTAAATCATGTTATAGCTCCCATTGTCTGACATCATAGCGCGTACTCATCTGCACAGCGTGTTGGTTGCTGATTATGGGTGTAGAACTCGTCGCTTTTGAGAAGAGCGGACTGCGGCCGGATCGGATTCAGGTTTACGAATATGTCGGATTCCTTTCACAGATCCTCCCGCACCTTGTCGTGGCTCAGGTCGGTGATGAAGACCTCCAGCAGTTCCTGCACCACGATGTCGGGCTTCTCGCGGGTGACGATGTCGGGGATGAAGACCGGTGACCACACGTACACGCTGCGGCTGAAGTGCTCGCTGAGGTAGGGGATGAGGTACACGGCGAAGGAGTCGCGGAACATCAGCAGCTTGGGCGCCTCGGGGTCGGGTCCCTGCTTGAACACCGGGCGGTACTTGAAGAAGGCGGAGGCGGGCAGCTCCTCCTCGGCCAGATCGCGCGCCCGGAAGTCCTGCTTGGGTACCATCATGTAGGTGACGCGCGTGAGCTTGTCGTTGATGGCCAGCTGCAGGGCCAGGTCGCCCTGGTCGTTGGTGTCGGCCTCCACGATGTAGTCCTCGGGCAGGCAGGGGGCGCCCACCGCGGGGTGGTCCCGGGCGATGCGGTCCATCAGCGTGCGGTAGCCCACGAAGGCGCCCCAGGGGTTCCAGTGGATGTCGGTGGTGTAGTAGGGGTCGCGCACGGCGCGGGCCTCGCGCAGCGGTGCGCGCATGTCGATGAAGCTGACGCCGGTGCGTTCGCGCAGGGCGGTGATCAGCTGGTCGAGGCCGCTGGTGCGGCCGGGCAGCGGGGCGTACTTGTCCGGCAGCTTGTCCGGGTAGATGGTGCTGGCCATCGGCGCCACGGTGAGGTAGTAGCTGATGCCCTGTTCGGCCAGCCAACGCCGCCGCTTCTCCAGGCGCTCGCAGATCAACTGCAGCTCGTTCTCGCTGAAGATGGGCAGGTTGCGGTACTGGTCCACCACGCCCTTGCGCATCAGGAAGAGGTGGCCGTCCTTGCCGAAGACCACGTTGTCCGGCATGGGCGATGAGCGCAGCACGTAGGTGTGGAAGAGGGCGTTCCAGCGGAAGAGCAGCTTGCGGTAGCCGAAGTGGTCGCCGTAGTACCGGGTGTACTTCGCCGGGAACTGTTGCAGCGAGTGCATGCGGGCCAGCGGCTTCTCGGCCAGGGGCCGCTTCTCGGTGTCCTCCAGATAGGGTTCGATGGGCAGCCAGTCGGCGAGCAGGGGCAGCCAGAGCAGCAGCACGAAGGCGCCGGCCAGCGCGGCCTCCGTGGGGCGGGCGTTGCGGGCCGCGTGGTCCAGGGCGGGTGAGCGCCAGGCGCCCAGCAGGGCGAAGAGGCCGGTGACCAGGCCGATGCACAATGGCAGCGGCCCGTTGCCCGAGCGCTCCTGCAGGTCCTCCACCCGCGAGCGCAGGTCCGTGTCACAGTACAGGAAGGGGTCGTTGCCGCTGAAGACCAGGCGCAGGCCGCGTTCCGTCTTTTCTTTGATGCGCACCTGCTCGTTGGTGCCGAACAGGTCGAAGAGCTCCGCGCTGGTGAAGGTCGTGCGCTCGTCGTTGCAGCGCAGCGTCATGCCGCGGATCAGCAGGCTGTCCTGCATGTTGCCCGGGTCGAAGCGCAGGAAGCCGTATGAGGTGTCGGCCGGCATGCGGAAGCTCACCAGCTGGGGCCGGGGCGACCCGCTGAGCGAGGTGTTCACATAGAAGCCTTCCTTGAAGGCGCCGGGCTTGGCGGCGTGGAACACCTGGAAGTTGTCCCGGTGGGTGGCCACCAGGTCGAACTCCACATGCACCGCGCGGTCCTTGAAGTGGATGCCGTTGGCGAGCCCCATGGCGAGCGTGCCGGCGGCGGCGGCGATGAGCAGGGCGAGCACCTTGCGACGCGCGGGCACTGCGAGCCGTGGTGGTGGTGCGTCGGTCCAATGGATGCGCTCATTGCGCCGGGGCCGGAGCAGCAGCGTGAGCAGCAGGAAGGAGAGCACCCCAGCGACGGCGGCCAGCGCGAAGGGGCGGATCACCGGGCGCACGGGGTCCATGGCCTCGGCGGTGAGGTCGGCGATGTCGCGCGTGGTGCTCAGGTAGGGGTCATCGCCCGTGGCCACCAGGCGGATGGCATCGCGCACCGTGTCCACGCTGAAGGGCTTCAGCTGGTGTGTGGGGGCGAAGAGCTCGGCGATGCGGTCGGGCCCGAGGCGCACGGTGCGGTAGGGGCCGCGCAGCACCACGGCGTGCAGCAGCTGTTCGGTGGCGGCGGTGGCGGGGTCGATGCGCAGGCCCTGCACGCGCGTCACCTCCGGCGGCAGGGTGAAGCGGAGGTGCTGGCGGGCGGCGTCGGCGTGGGCTTCCGCCGTGCGCATGCGGCCGGCGTCGTAGACATAGGTGACATCGTCCCAGAACAGCGTGTAGGTGTCGGCGTAGGTGGTGGTCACCTCCAGGTCCACCCGCAGGCCGGGCTCGGCTGGCTCCACGCGCAGGGCCCACCAGGCGCCGAAGAACGCCAGGCAGGCGCCCAGCAGGGGCAGCCACAAGCGGCGAACGGCGGGGTCCATGGTCAGAAGCGGAAGTAGATGAACGGGCTGAAGGTGGTGCTGGCCACGGCCATGGCCACGCCCACGAAAAGCAGCAACAGGCCGATGGCCTCCACGGCACCGCGCAGACCGCCGGGCAGGTGGGGCTCGGTGCGGCGCAGGCCCGTCAAGCGGCCCACGAGCGCGTGGGCGTTGAGGGCGCCGAGCACGCCGATGGCCAGGGCCGTGAGCGTGGTGTGGTTGATGAAGAGCGCGGGCGGGTTCAGCTCAGCATCGCCGGGGATGGCGCCCACCATGGCCAGGATGGTGTGCCAGGCCTCGGTGAGGTCGGTGATGCGGAAGAAGACCCAGGCCATCAGCACCACCGCCAGGGTGTAGATGTGGCCCACGAGGCGGGGCGCACGTTCGAGCACCCGCCCCAGGCCGGCGCGTTCGATCACCAGGAAGAGGCCGTGCACCAGGCCCCACACCACGAAGTTCCAGCTGGCGCCGTGCCACAGGCCGGTGAGCAGGAAGACGATGAAGAGGTTGAGGTAGGTACGCCCCGTACCCAGGCGGCTGCCGCCCAGCGGGATGTAGAGGTAGTCGCGGAACCAGGTGCTGAGGCTGATGTGCCAGCGCCGCCAGAACTCGCGCACCGAGCGGGCGATGTACGGGCGGTCGAAGTTCTCCAGGAACTCGAAGCCCAGCATGCGGCCCAGGCCGATGGCCATGTCGCTGTAGCCGCTGAAGTCGAAGTAGATCTGCACGGCGTAGGCCACGGTGCCGAGCCAGGCGCTCGCCATCGGCAGTTCATCCGCCGGCACGGCGAAGACCCCGTCGGCGATGCGGGCGCAGTGGTCGGCGATGAGGACCTTCTTGGCCAGCCCCACGATGAAGCGGCGCACCCCGCTGGCGAAGCCGGGCAGGGTGGTGGTGCGGTCGACGATCTGCCGGGCCACGTCCTGGTAGCGCACGATGGGGCCGGCGATGAGCTGGGGGAAGAGGCTGATGTAGAGCGCGAGGGGGCCTGGGCGCTGCTGCACCTCGGCCGTGCCGCGGTACACGTCGATGGCGTAGCTCATCCCTTGGAAGATGAAGAACGAGATGCCGATGGGCAGGTGCACCGGGGCCAGTTCCACCGGGGCCAGGCCGAAGGTGGCCGTCACCGCGTTGAGGCTGTCCACCAGGAAGTTGGCGTACTTGAAGGCGACGAGCGTGGCCAGGTTGAGGGCGACGGCCACGCCCACCCACAGGCGGGGGCGCACACCGCGCTGGATCGCCAGGCCGCACAGATGGTTCACCAGCACGGTGGCCAGCATCAGCAGCACGTAGGCCCCTTCCCCCCAGGCGTAGAACAGCAGGCTGGCCAGCAGCAGCACCGTGTTCTGCCCCCGGCGGCCGAAAAGCCATACCGCCAGCAACGTCAGCGGAAGGAAGAGGAAGAGGAAGACCGGCGAACTGAAGACCATGGCCGCGGGCGGCTAAAGTAGACCGCGTCATCCACCGGTGCCGGTGGAATGTCATGTTAAGGCAATGTAAAGTTGTGGTGAAACGATCCTTACCTTTCGGACGTTCAACCGGTAAACGAACCCGCCATGCGCACCCTTCTGGTCCTCTTCGCCTTCGCAGCGTTCGCGCCGGTGACCGCACAGGAGTTGCTCAAGCAGGAACACCATGCGAATGGCCGGCTGAAGAGCACGCTGTACCGCGAGGGTGGTGCGGTGCACTTCATCACCTACTTCGAGAGCGGGCGCGTGAAGGAGATGGGCGCGTTCCGCGACGGACGTCGCGATGGTGTGTGGCAGCAGTTCGCCGCGAACGGTGTGGTGCTGACGCGGGCGGAGTTCGACCGGGGCGCTCGCACCGGTACCTGGGAGCTTCGCGACCCGTTCAATGGCAACTCGGGCCACCTGCGGTTCAGCGATGGGCGGCTGGTGGACGGGGCGCAGTACGACCCGGAGGGCCGCCTGCTGGCAGCGCGCACCTACTGATCAACAGCACCGAGGCGATCAGCCCCGCTGAAAGACCGCATCGGGGTCGGCGAAGGCCTTGAACTCGATGGCATGGCCGTCGGGATCCTCGATGAAGAGGCTCATCTGTTCGCCCACCTCGCCCTTCATCACGGTGCGGGGTTCGATGAAGAAGGGATGTCCCACCTTCTTGAGCTTGTCGCGGAGCTTCTTCCAGTCGCTCATGGACAGCACGATGCCCCAGTGGTCGCTGGGCACACCGGTGGGCGAGGCCGGGCTCTTCGGGTTGTAGATGCGGGCGGTCTTGATCAGCTTGGGCACCTCCTGGATCGTCAGTTGGTGGCCGAAGAAGTCATAGTCCACCCAGGTCGCTGCGCTGCGGCCTTCCTTGCAGCCGAGGAACTTGCCGTAGAAGGCCTTGATGCGCTTGAGGTCCGTGGTGGCGAAGGCGAGGTGGAAGATGCCTGTCATGGTGGGTGGGGCGAGGGTCGCCCGAAAGTACCGAGGGCCTGCGCGGATGCACAGGCCCTCGGGTGCGGGTTATGAGCAGCGCCCGGTTGGTGGGCCTGCTGCCGCCCGGTCAGTCCTCGTCGTCGTCGGCCCCGTCCTCGTCACCGCCGTCATCCTCGTCCGCATCGTCGTCCTCCCCCTCGTCGGCGTCCTCCTCCTCCCCGGCATCGTCCGCATCGTCCTTCTCCTCGTCGCCGCCCTCCAGGCCCTCGGCTTCAATGTCGTCGGATACGGCGGCGGCGCCGTCGTCCTGGTCGAGGAACTCCTCGATCTCGGCGCGGCTCTCGGGGTTGATCTTGATCAGGTAGATGGCCTCGGCCGTGCGCAGTTCGATCACGCGGAGCGTTTCGCCCTTGGCCGTGCTGATGGCACGGATGTGCGAATTGTCGATGCCGTCGGGATACTGCTCCTGCAGCTTCTCGCGCAGCTCGTCGGTGAGGGTGTTGAAGGAGCGGATCAGGCGTTGCATGGGGTGCTCACATGTCCAGGATGTAGGCGAAGATCAGCGGGGCCACAATAGTAGCATCGCTTTCGATGATGTACTTCGGGGTGTCGATGTCCAGTTTGCCCCAGGTGATCTTCTCGTTGGGCACGGCACCGCTGTAGCTGCCGTAGCTGGTGGTGCTGTCGCTGATCTGGCAGAAGTAGCTCCAGAAGGGCACCTCCTCGCGCTGAAGGTCCTGGTGCAGCATGGGCACCACGCAGATGGGGAAGTCGCCGGCGATGCCGCCGCCGATCTGGAAGAAGCCGATGCCCTCGCGGCCGGCCTCGCGGGTGTACCAGTCGGCCAGCCAGATCATGTACTCGATGCCGCTCTTCATCATCGAGGGCTTGCAGTCCCCGGTGATGCAGTGCCCGGCGAAGATGTTGCCCAGGGTGCTGTCCTCCCAGCCCGGGCAGATGATGGGCAGGTTGCGCTCGGCGGCGGCCACCATCCAGCTGTCCTTCGGGTCGATCTGGTAGTACTGTTTCAGCACGCCGGAATTGATCATGGCGTAGAAGTACTCATGCGGGAACCGGCGGTTGCCGCTCTTGTCGTCGGCGGTCCACAGGTCCAGCACATGCTTCTCGAGGCGTCGGAAGGCTTCGTGCTCGGGGATGCAGGTGTCGGTGACGCGGTTCATGCCGCGGTCCAGCAGGTCGCGCTCCTGCTGGGGGGTGAGGTCGCGGTAGTGGGGGATGCGCTCGTAGTGGTCGTGGGCCACCAGGTTCATCACGTCCTCCTCCAGATTGGCGCCGGTGCAGCTGATGATGTCGACCTGTCCCTGGCGGATCATCTCGGCCAGGATCTTGCCGAGCTCACCGGTGCTCATGGCGCCGGCAAGGGACACGAGCATCTTGCGGCCGGCGGCCTTGTGGGCCTTGTAGCCCTTGGCGGCATCCACGAGGGCGGCGGCGTTGAAGTGCAGGAAGTGCTTCTCCAGGAAGGCGGAGATGGGGCGTGCGCTCATCAGGGGGGTGTTGGGCGGGCTCCGGTGGGTGGGTGTGGAGCGACGGGGCGAAAGATAGAAGCGGAGCGTGGACGGTGCGGATGGCGACCGGCTACTTGCGGACCGGCTCCTCGACGGGCAGATAGCCCAGCAACTGCAGCATGCGTTCGGCGCTCTGCTCGGGGGCGAAGAGGCGGTCGGTGAGCGAACCGTCGGGCGCGCGGTCCAGCAGCACGTGCTTGGGTTTGGGGATCAGGCAGTGCTGGATGCCGCCGAAGCCGCCCAGCGTGTCCTGGTAGGCGCCGGTGTTGAAGAAGCCAATGTACTGGCGGCGGTCCTCGCGGAAGCGCGGCAGGTAGATGGCGTTGATGTGTTGCTCGCTGTTGTAGTAGTCGTCGCTGTCGCAGGTCATGCCGCCCAGGAACACGCGCTCATACTCGTCGGCCCAGTTGTTCACCGGCAGCATGATGAAGCGCTTGCTGATGGCCCAGGTGTCGGGCAGGGTGGTCATGAAGCTGCCGTCGATCATGTTCCAGCGCTCCTTCTCGTTCTGCTTCTTCTGGTGCACGATGCTGAAGAAGGTGGCGCCGCTGTCGCTGACGGTGAAGCTGCCGAACTCGCTGTAGATGTGGGGCTCCTTCACCTTGTTCTCCGCGCAGATGTCCTTGATGCGGCCGGTGATCTCGCCGATCATGTAGTCGAGGTCGAAGCTGAAGTTGAGGCTGTTCTTGATGGGCAGGCCGCCGCCGATGTCGAGCGTGTCCAGGGTGGGGCAGAGCTTCTTGAGGTCGCAGTACACGTTGACGCACTTGCTGAGCTCGTTCCAGTAGTAGGCGGTGTCGGTGATGCCGGTGTTGATGAAGAAGTGCATCAGCTTCAGGCGGAACTTGCGCTGCTTGCTCACGTTCCGCATGTAGAAGGGGATGATGTCCTTGTAGCCGATGCCCAGTCGGCTGGTGTAGAACTCGAACTTGGGGGCCTCCTCGGCGGCGATGCGGATGCCGATGTCGCAGGGGCCGGTGATCACCTCGTCCAGCTGGTAGATCTCGGCCATGTTGTCGATGATGGGCACCACGCGCAGGCCGGCGTTGGCCAGGCGGCCGATGTTGCGGATGTAGCGCTCGTCCTTGAAGCCGTTGCACAGGATGACGGCGTCCTTGGGCATGCGGCCGCGCTCCAGCAGCAGCTCGATCATCTCCAGGTCATAGGCGCTGCTGGTCTCCAGGGTCACGCCCTTGTCCAGCACCTTGTCGATGATGTAGCTGAAGTGGTTGCTCTTGGTGCAGTAGAAGTAGGTGTACTCGCCCTGGTAGTCGTGCTCCTTGAAGGCCTTGGCAAAGCTGTTCCGGGCGAGGTCGATCTTCTCGCCGATCTTGGGCAGGTAGGTCACCCGCACCGGTGTGCCGTACTTCTCCAGCAGCGGCACCAGGTCCACGCCGTTCCAGGTGAGGCGGTCGCCGTCCAGACCGAACTCGTCCTTCGGGAAGTCGAAGGTCTGCTCGATGAGGTCGATGTAGCGGGTCTTCATGCGTGGATGGAGCGGATGGGCGGGTCGGTGTGTGCGAAGGTGGCCGCATCCCCGGGGTGAGGACGGGTGCGGCGGGTGGTGGCCGGAACGGGCGGAAGAGCGTGCGCAAGGACGGCGGAGGAGGGCCGGAGGGGCACGCGCGCGTTCATCAGCGGAAGGCGGTGGCGGGCGTCCCGTGCGGCACAACCGCCGCACCGCCCACGGCGATGAGCAGGGCGGACCACGTCTGGTCGCAGAGGCCGGGGGCGCGCTTGGTCATGGACGGAATGGGGCAAAAGTAGCGGGCGATGGGAGCCTGTGGAACGACAGTTGAAAAAAGCGGTTCACAACCACCGCTTCCTCCGGAACCACGCCAGCATCAGCAGCGCGATCACCGCCATCACGCCCATCACGCCGAAGTAGCCATAGCGCCAGCGCAGCTCGGGCATGTGGTCGAAGTTCATGCCGTAGATGCCCACGATGAAGGTGAGGGGGATGAAGATGGTGCTGATGATGGTGAGCAGCTTGATCACCTGGCCCATGCGCAGGTTCACCCCGGCGTGGTAGGTGGCCTCCAGGCTGGCGAGCATGTCGCGGAAGGTGGCGATGGTCTCGGCGATGTACACCGTGTGGTCCTGCAGGTCGTTGATGTACCGGCGCGTGTTCTTGTCGATCAACGGGCTCTGCAGGGTGTTGAGGCGCCCGGCCAGTTCGCGCGTGGGGGTCACGTACCGGTTCACGGTGATGAGCAGTCCGCGCAGTTCCTGCAGGCTCAGCAGGTCCTCGTTGCCGGGGCGCACGGTCACCTTGCGCTCCAGGCGCTCGATGCGGCGGCCGAGCTCCTCCACCACCAGGAAGTAGTTGTCGACGATCACGTCCAGCAGGGCGTACAGCAGGTAGTCGGCGCCGCTCTTGCGCACGCGGCCGAGCTTGTGGCGGATGCGCTCACGGATGGGGTCGAGCACGTCGCCGGGCCGCTCCTGGAAGCTGATCACATGGCCGCGGCCCAGCACCAGGCTCACCTGCTCCACGTCAATGGACCCGGTGTCCTCGTCCATGGCCAGCATCTTCACCACCACGAACAGGTCGTCCTGGTATTCCTCGAGCTTGGGTCGTTGGTCCGTGTTGAGCACGTCCTCCAGCAGCAGGGGGTGCAGGCCGAAGCGTTCGCCCACCGCGTTCACCATCTGGCCGTCGTGCAGGCTGTCCACATCCACCCAGCACACCATCCCCGGCGGCGGCGGCAGTTGCAGCGCCATCAGGTCGGGCGCCATGGTCTCGGTATAGCTGTCGGCGTCGTAGACGAAGGCGCGGAGCGTACCGCGTTCGGCATCGTCGCCGGACACCTGCACCAGCGATCCCGGCGGCAGGCCCACCTTGCCGGCGCGGCTATGCACCCGCTTCATGCCCTGGTGCCGGGGGCGTGCCGCCCTCGTATTTGTGCACCACCGTGCGGTGCGGGAAGGGGATCTCGATGCCCTCGCGGTCGAAGCGCTCCTTGATCGCCAGGTTGAGGTCATAATGCATCATCCGCGCGGTGAGGGCGTCCTTGGCCCACACGTAGGCGCGCAGCAGCAGCCCCGAATCGCCCAACGCGATGAGCCGCACCTGGACGATGGGTTCGTTCTTGGCCTTCTCCTCGGGGGTGCGCCGGTCCAGGTGGTCCTTGTGGGCCATGCAGACCTCGCGCAGGACCTTCATCGCCTCCCGGGCATCGGTCGCATAGGCGATGCTCACCTCCACGTATTCGCAGATGGCCTGGTCCACCACGGTGCTGTTCACGATGGTCTCATCGCTGATCTTGGAGTTGGGGATGATCACCCGGCGGTTCTCCCCGGTCACGATCACCGTGTGGCGCAGGGTGATGTCCTCCACCACGCCCACATGCCCGGAGACCATCAACGCATCGCCCACACGGAACGGCTTGAAGCTGACGATGAAGACCCCGCTGATGATGTTGCTGAAGGCCCCCTGGGCCGCTAGGCCGATGATGGCCACCAGGATGCCGGCACCGGCGAACAGCGTCACCGCCACATGCCTGAAGCTGGGGATGGTGTAGATGATGGCGGCGGTGGCCACCAGGCCCACGATGAAGCGGGTGGCGTTGCGCAGGAAGCGATAGCGGGTGCGGTCCTCGTTGCCCTGGTCGCTGCGCAGATAGCCACGCTTGAGCAGGATGCGGATGATCCGCTCCAGGATGAAGGCCAGGGCCACGATGAGGGCCACCTTGGCGAACAGGAGCAGGTTCAGGCCGAGCTTGTCGAGCAGGCGGTCGAGGGCGGGATCCATGATGACCGCACAAACATAGCGGCACGGCGACCGTCAGTGGCCGGTGAGGTCAACGCGCAGGTCGGTGCCGTCGGCGAGCTCCACGGGCTCGGCCCCGGAACGGAACAGGCGGGCGGGACGGCCCACCAGCCGCATCCGCTCGTCGGTCACATGCAACAGGGAGCCCTCGCGCAGACCGATCACGCGCCGCTGCGGGTTCGCCACCAGGAACTCGGCCAGACGCTGGTCGCGGGTCTCTCCGCCATGCCCTTCGAGGCGTGCGTCGGTGTAGTGCGGATTGATCTGGAAGGGTACCAGGTCGAGCGCGCGGAAGCTGGGCGGCTCGGTGATGGGCATGTCGTTCGTGGTCATGATCGTGGGGCAGGCCACGTTGCTGCCGGCGCTCCAGCCGATGTAGGGCATGCCATCGCGCACCCGGCGCCGGATGGCGCGCAGCAGGTCATGTTTGTACAGCAGCCGCAGCAGCTGGAAGGTGTTGCCGCCGCCCACGGCCACGGCGTCGGCCCCGTCCACCAGGGCTACAGGGTCGTCAGCGCGATGTACGCTTTCCAGCGTGTGGCCCAGTTCGGCGAAGGGCCCGGCCACCGCATCGGCATAGGCGTCGAAGGTGAAGGTGACCGCGGCATAGGGCACGAAGGCGATGCGCGCGGGAGCGGGCAGGAAGGCGGCCAGGTGCGGGCGGGGCCATTGCAGAAAGGGTTCACCGGGAAGCGTGGAGTTGCTCAGCAACAGGAGTCGCATGGGTCAGTCGGGGATCATGGTGCCGGTGAGGGTGAGGAGGATCTCCGGGGGTTCGCCGTCGGTGACCACCTGGATGCGCCGCATCATCGAACCTTCCGGGGCCCTGCCGTTGAAGGTGACGTCGAGCGCGGTGCTGCCGCCCGGGGCGATCACGTTCGAGCCTGGTGTGGCAGTGGTGCAGCCGCAATCCGACCCGATGTCGAGCACACGCAGGGGCCGGGCACCGCGGTTGTGCAGGTGGAACCGGACCTTCTGCTCCTCGCCGATGGTGATCCGGCCCAAGTCCACCAGCGTGCGGTCCACCTGCACGGTGACACCTTCCTGGGGGACCTCGAGCACTTGCTCGATCTCGATGCGCCGCTCACGCGCGGCCTCCACGCTGTAGACGGACCGTTCCACATCGCCGAGGGCGTCGCTCACCCCGCTGGCGGCCTTCTCCTCGCCGAAGGGCGCCGGGGTGATGGTGAGCGATCCGCCGTTCGGGGCCGTGCCGTCGAGGTAGGGGATGAGGAAGCCGCCATCGATGGTGCGCAGGTGGTTCACCACGCTCTGGATGCGGCGCAGCGAGAGGTTCGCGTTGTAATCGCTCTTGGCCAGCGGGCTGGCGAAGCCGCGCACCACGAGCTCGATGCGCTGCCCCTGTTCCATGGCTTCGCGCAGCACCACCGCGGCGGCGTTCAGGTCGTCGAGGCCCTGGCGCACCTCCTCGATGAAGAAGCGCTCGAAGTCCGCCATCGCCGCAGGGTCGCGCAGCTCCGCGCGGTACTTCGGCAATAGCGCCTCGTAGTCGGTGAAGGTGGACGGATAGCTGCGATCCGTCGTCCGCTTCCAGCTGCGTGGGTCGGGTTCGTCGTTGTGGAAAAAGAGGCGGACAGGCAGCTTGCTGCGCAGGTCGGCCAGGCGCTGCTGCGCGGTGCGGATGGTGTCCGGCGCGGGTGGTGCCGGCTCCTGGGCCACCAGCGGTTCGGGAAGGCGCACCCGGTAGATGTCACTGCAGCAGGTCTCGCCCTTTTTCGCCAGTGAGCCCGCGCGATTGCTGGTGAGGTAGCCGATGCCCGTGCGTCCGTCCATCACCGGGTACAGGTCGTTCGCCGGGCTG
This sequence comes from Flavobacteriales bacterium, assembly GCA_016715895.1. Taxonomy (NCBI): domain Bacteria; kingdom Pseudomonadati; phylum Bacteroidota; class Flavobacteriia; order Flavobacteriales; species Flavobacteriales bacterium. The sequence continues at coordinate 2,086,509 of JADJXH010000004.1, forward strand.
TTCATCGGCACGCCCGCATGCACGGGTCCACTGAACACATCGTCCTTGAAGGCGCTGGTGAAGATGTCGTAGCCGCCGAGCCCGGGCAGGTGGTCGGAACTGAAGTACAGCGTGCCGCTGGCGGCGTCGAAATGCGGACAGGCCTCATTGCCCATCGTGTTCACCGCGCCCGGCAAGGGATACGGGTCGGCGACCGAGGTTCCGTTCAGGCGTGCCCACCAGAGGTCCGTTCCACCGGCACCACCGGACCGGTCGCTCGTAAGGAAGATCCGCTCCACGCCATCCACCAGGGCCACCATGGGCTGCGTGTGGTGGCCGTCGCCCAGGCCCTCCAGCGGGCGCACCAGGCCGGTGGCGAGGTCCTGCACGGCGATGCCGCACGTGCCGTCGATGCATCGGGTGAAGTAGAAGCTCCGGCCGTCCAGGCTCCAGGTCCCGTTCGCGCGGTCCTCGCCCGGCACACTGTCCGGATAGTGGATGGGACGGCCCCAGGCCTTGCCGGCGGGAACGCTGCGGTACACCGCGACATGGTAGGCGGTGGTGTCCACCACCGTATTGTCGTCGGCCAGCTCACCGCGGAGCGAGCTCAGGACCAGGGCCCCTGTGCTGTCGGGCCGTGCGGCGAACTCGCTGGCGAAGCTGTTGAGCGGCTCAGGGAGGTGCTCCACGACGATGGTGGGAGTGGCGCGCGCAAGGCTGTCGGCCAGGGCGCAGCCGCGGATGGCGTTGGCCGCCCGTTCCGCTGTGCGCGAGCCCTTGTCCTTCTCCTTCTGGAGCACCTTGCGCCAGGTGGCCAGAGCGGCCGTGTGGTCCCCGGCGCACAGCTGCATCTCGCCCAGCCACCGCAGGGCCTCAGGGTACTGCCGGCCCATGTCCTTCCGATGCACACGATCATACAGGGCGGCGGCCTCGGGGTATTGGTCGCTCAGGCGGCAGGCCTCGGCCTGTTTCCATTGCAGGACCATCCGGCCGGGTTCGCGCTTCAGCGCCTCGCCGTAGAAGCGTGAGGCTCCGTAATGGTCGCCACGGGCAAAGGCCGCATCGCCCCAGCCGATCCATTGCGCGAGCCCCTGACCATGGAGGATGGAGGGCAGCAGGAGGATCAGGAGGAGCGTGGGGCGCATCATCATAGCTGGTGCGGACAGGCTTTGAAGCGGGCCGGTACGGACGGCCGACGGCGGAACACACGGGTCACGGTCACCTCGAAGCCACCGCGGTTCCGGCTGGCGGGCACCAGATCGCTGGTGTTGATGTCGTAGCTGAGCCCCGCCGTCCAGTCGTCGTATTCCAATCCGGCGTAGATGGTCCCGGCATCGGCCGCGCGATAACTGCCGCCGATCCGCACGGCGCGCAGCGTGCCGAAGCGGTCGATCAGGATGTAGCGCAGCATCGCACCGAGCAGCAGTTCCCTGAATTTCCCCTGGGCCATGTACTGCACGGTGGGCAGCAGGTCGAAGGCGGTGCTCAACGGCAGCTGGCCGGTGAGGTGGAAGGTGGTGCGCAGGTCCAGTGGTTCGGGCGGGCTGCCCAGGAAGCCGATGCGCGGGCGGGTGAGGTTGAACAGGCCCAGGCCCGCCTGGAGCAGCTGGCGCGGGGCCGGACGGAAGCGGTAGGCCACGCCGGCATGCAGATCGGGATGCACGAGCGAGGCGCGTTGGAAGTCCTCGTTCGTCGCCAGGCTGGGATCGTGGTAGAAGCCGTTGTACTGGGCGTCGAAGCTCAGCTGGTCGTCGTTCAGGCTCAGCGCGGTGAAACCCAGCTGCAACCCGGCTGTGATGGCATGTGGACCATGGCCCGGAGCCAGTGTCCAACTGGGACCCACCCCCAGCTGGAAGGTGTTGAGCCGCGAGTCGCCCGCGTTGTCGTTGAAGAGCCAGAGCCCCACACCGAGGCCCTGCCTGCCAAAGGCGTTGGCCGCATCGTAGCCCACGCCGAAGGTGCGGTAGGGACGGGTGACGGCGCGCCATTGCTGACGGAAGATGGCGTGCACGCGATGGTCGCCGTCGAAGGAGCCGATCAGGCCCGGGCTGGTGGCCAGCGGAGTGTGGAAGAACTGGGTGAAGTGGATGTCCTGGGCACGCACCCCGAAAGCCATACCGATCGACAGGGCGGCGAGGAGCGGAAGGCGGGCGCGGTGCATCGGATCAGCGGATCACCGTGACATTGCCCTTCTTGAACAGCTCCTGCTCATCGGCGCAGCGCACGCGCAGGTGGTACACGAACACCGCCGGGTCCACCGCCTTGCCGTTGTAGGTCCCATCCCAGCCGATGGCCTGGTCGGTGGTCTCGAAGACCTTCTCGCCCCAGCGGTCGAAGACCTTGAACTCGAGGTCGGTGATGAAGCGGCCACGCACGAAGAGCACGTCGTTGTTGCCATCGCCGTTCGGGGTGAAGGCGTTCGGGACGAAGATGTCCGGTTCGTCGCAGTTCAGCTCATACACCGTCACCAGCACGGAGTCCTCCTTGGTGCAGATGCCATCGCTCACCGTCACCACGAACCAGGTGCTGGTGCCCACCACCGCCGTGGGGTTGGCGATGGCCGGATCGCTCACGGTGGTGGGCGTCCAGCTGTACGTGACCCCGGATCCGGGAGTGGCGTTGAGCTGCACCTGGGTGCCGGCGACCACGATGGGCTGGTCCACCGTGGCGTTCACGTCCGCGGCGTTCACCGGGCTCACCTGCACGGTCGTGGTGCCGTTCCACGAACAACCGCTGGGCGCGTTCACGGTGACACCGAAGACGGTGGTCTCCTGAGGTGCCACCGTGGCGATGGGGGTGCCCTGTCCGGCGAGGATCTCAGCAGCAGGGCTCCACACGATGGTCGATCCGGGATCCGCGCCGGAGACCACGAGCTGCGCCTGTTCATCCGCGCAGATCAACTGGTCCGGGGAGACCGCGATGGTCGCGAGGGATACGGTCACGGTCACGCTGTCCGTCACCTGGCAGCCGCCGGCGTCGGCCCGGACGAAATACGTGCCTCCGGTGGCGGGCTCGACCAGGGCCGTGCTGTCGGCGGGTGTGTCGTTCAGCATGTCGGTGAACTGGTCGTTCGTGCTCCACTGCCAGTCGGCGGCGGTGCCATTACTGGTGGCCGTCAGCACGAAAGAGGCCACAGGTCCACAGAGCGTGGTGTCGGGCATGGCGAACACGGTCGGGGCCGCCTCCACCACCACCACGGTGAAGCTGGTCTGGTCCTCGCCGTTGCAACTGGTCGGGTCGAAGGCCGTCAACGTCACGATGTAAGTGCCCGGACCGGGATAGGCATGCGTGGGTTGTACCTGTGTGGAGCTGTCGCCGTCGCCGAACTCCCAGAGGTAGGTGACCCCGTTGCTGAAGTTCGCGAAGTCCACCGGCGTGTTCGCGCAGACCGTGTCGGGGGCGTTGGCGGCGGCCACGACCAACGGTGCATCGAAGTCGAACTTGAACACCCCATTGTTGCAGTTGGGGCTGTTGTTCGTCGGGCTCCAGGCCCCGGGGTTCGGCTCGATCGGGAAGTCCGAATTGCCGCCGCATCCGGCGCACACGCTTTGGTACACGCGTCCGCGACGGTCGAACCGGCTCGTTCCACCATCCACATGCTCGCTGCTCGTTCCTCCGCCGAAATAGGTGGCGTAGGTCAACGCGCTCATGTCCACCTCGAACACGGCGAGGTAGAAATCGTTGCCGGTGGTGGTGCCCTGGTAGGCATCGGGGGTCACCGGCAGTCCCGTGGTGGTCATGGGCGGTCCGATGCCGATGTTGCTGCCCCATCCGCTCACATAGAGCTTGTCGCAGTAGTCCACCAGAAAGGCGGTGGGGCTGATGGACGGGGTGCCGTTGGCCAGTCCGAAGCGGGAGCCAAGAAGCCAGCTTTGCAGGTCGGGGCTCAGCTTGGCGATGAACTGGCCGCTGTTCGGCACGTTGTACGGCGCGTTCAGGATGAGCAACGCTCCGGGCGCCTGGGTCTGCCCGAAGAGGAACACGTTCTCCTGATCGTCCAGGTCGGCGAAGTAGGCCTGGTCGTAGGCGGGTGAACCATAGTACGTGCAGGCTTGCAGCGCCGAGCCGTCGGCGGACAGCCGCGCGGCAAAGCCATCGGCAAGGCCACCTTGGTAGCTGCCCTGGAAGGCGTTCGGGGTCACAGGCATGTCGGTGCTGTTGGTGCCGCCGCAGACCAGCAGGTCCCCGTTGGCGAACAGTTCACCACCGAAGGCGGCATCCGCATTGCTTCCGCCCAGGAAGGTGCTCCACACCAGGGAGCCGAGGTCGGGCGTCAGCTTGGTGACCACGCCGTCGTGCGTTCCGGCGCCGTAGAGGGGCTGTGCAGCGTTCGGTGTCACCGGATAGTCGGCGGACTGCGTGCAGCTCATCACGATCACGCGGCCGGCATCATCAAGCAGGATCTCGCCGCGCATCTCATCGGCGTAGTTGAACTTCAGGGCCGTGGAGCTGTTGTGGCCATCATTCTGGGTGCCGCCGAGGAAGGTGGAGGCGAGGAGCTGGCTGCCATCCGCGCTCAACCGGGCCACCACCATGTCGCTCCCGCTCGGATAGCTCACCCCGATCCCCTGAGGGGTGTACGGCGTGCCGCCGGCGAAGCCAGGCTGGACGGCGCCGCTCGTCACCGGATGGTCCGGAGATCCGGTGGTGCCGAGGATGAAGATCTCGTCGTTGGCGTTCACGATCATGCTGTGCGGCAGGTCATCGCCCTGTCCACCCAGCATGGTGCTCCACACCAGGAAGGTGCCCGAGGTGTCGTACTTGGTGATCGCCATGTCCGTGCCCACGATCGTGCCCTGCCCGTCGCCGCCGTTCCATGTGGTCTGGTAGGCGCCGGTGGTGGTGGGGTAGCCGCTGCCGAAGCTGGAGCTGCCGCTGTAGAGGAACCCCAGGTCGTCGAAGGTGGCCGTGTAGCCGAAGTTGTCCGTCGTGGCGCCCGAGTAGGTGCTGAACTCCAGCGTGGGGTCGATGACCAGCTCGTGCCGGGGATCGTACGGTCCCAGGTCATAGGCGATGTGGCCGTTCTTCAGCCGGTATCCGCAGTTCACCGGGACCTGCCGTCCATCGATCATCTGGTAGGCCAGCGGGATGCGCTCCACCACAGGGCCCAGCGAGGTTCCGATCACCAGCTGGCCGTCCTGCAGGCTCACGTGTTCCGCACCTTCATAGCGAAGGACCAGGGATGCGGGGTCGGCTCCCGGGGCCACGTGCAGGTCGTACTTCAGACCGTTGGCGGTGCTGGTGAGCCGCAGCGCGATCCCCGGAGCGATGGCGTTCCATTCCACGGTGGTGAAGGCACGGGCGTTGCGCCCCCAGCGCGCGGGGTCGTTGCCCAGGAAGAAGTGGTGAAGGCCGGGCTGCTGCCCATGCCCGATCGTCCGTGTGGTGGACCGGGCGTCGACGAAGTGCAGGCGGATGGCGTGGTGCGGGATCACGGGACGGCGGTCGGTCACCGGTGCCCCTCCTTCGTGGGCGTGGGCCGCATGCACCTCGCGCGCGTCGAACCGGTCGATGAGCAGGGCGTTGCCTTCGCACCACACCGTGGCCCCGGGCACATCCGCCTTGAAACGGACGGCCTCGGGCCACTGGTCCTTGTTCTCCACGAACCGGATCCGTTCCTGCGGACGCGCCTGGTGAGCCGCGAGGGCGAGCACGCTGAGCGCCAGTGCCCTGGTGCAGGGGAAAGGTGGAGGCATCGAGCGAAAGTAGCGATAGCAGGACGTGTCCTGCCTTCGCGATGTTGCTCGGAAGCCTATTTGCTGATGCGGGCCTGGTCCTCCTGGGGAACGTTCAGGCGGAACTCCACCCGTCGGTTCCTGGCCCTGCCGGACTCGCTGGCGTTGGAGGTGATGGGCCTGGCCTCGCCATGGCCCAAGGGCACGAGGCGTTCGGCGGCGATGCCCTGCCGGGTGAAGTGCTCCACAAGCGCCTGGGCGCGCTTGTCGCTCAGCTCACGGTTGTAGGCATCGCGGCCGCGGTCATCCGTGTGGGCCTCGATCACCAGGGTCACGCGCGGGTGCTTGTTCAACAGCTCGGTGATCTGGGCGAGCGAGGGTTCGAAGGCCTTGTCGAAGCTGGCCGAGTTGGTGGCGAAGTAGACGGTGGAGGCCCGCACCACGGTGTTGTTCAGGTCCTCCGCGGCCACAAGCCCCAGCATGCTCAGGTCCACCACCTTGTCCACGTTCAACGCCATCACTTCGGCGTCCAGGAAGGTGAGCTGCTTCACCTTCTGGTAGAGGTCGTAGACCTCGGCCAGCGTCTTGGCCTCACCCACCGAGTAGGTGTACACCCCACGGGCCGGGTCGAAGCGTTCGATCACCGGATAGTGCTTGCGGATCTCGGCGAACATCGGGTCGTCCAGGGAACGGCGGTCCTTGCTGGCGAACAGCTCCACGGAGAACCGCACGTCCTCGCCCTCCTTCACGGCCAGTTGGAACTGGTCGAAGGGCAGGGCCTGGTAGGCGAACTCGTGCGTCACACCCTTGGCGTCCTGGTAGCTGGCCAGCACGGGCGCGTCCTCGGAATCCACGAAGCGCTGGATCATGGTGATGGGCTTGGTGACGCAGCGGCTCATCAGACGGCCGGTGACGCGCTCGGTGCCCAGGATGTCGAGCTGTACGAGCTGTTCTCCGGCGCTGCCGAAGCGGTGCTGGGTCACGGCGCCCGAGGCCTCCTTGCCGTCGGGGAAGCGCCAGCGCACGTCCTCGATCACCCATTCGGGCAGGTAGGTGTGGGTGGCATCGAGCCGCACCGGCCTGTCGGTCCGTGCGGAATCGAGCGCGGTGACAAGCGGCTGGTGCACCTCGTCGATGATCAGTTGGTGCTTGGCGACCGTGAAGAACACGGTGTTCGTCGTGGTGTCCACCAGGTCCCGCTGAACGATGTAGATCCCCGGACGGGCATAGCAGTGCTCGGCCACATCGCCCATGATCCGCGTGCCGTCGCCCATGTCCCACGCATATCGCAGCGGCAATCCTTGCACGGCCGGGTCGATGGGTTCACTGAACTGATAGCAGAAGTTGTTCGCCTCCTGCGGCCGGCAGTCCGCGAAGCGGGGCACCGTGCGCATGAAGAGGAAGATCTCGTCGGTACCGTTGCGGTCGCTGCTGAACGCTCCGGATACGTCCGTGGCGAAGCTGGTGTAGCCCAGGTCATTGGCCGGCGAGTTCACCGGTTCGGGCAGGGCGACAGGAGGCGCCCAGCCCTTGCCATCGGGTTCCGCCGAAAGGATGTCCAATCGGCCCAGTCCGCCTTCGCGATCGCTGCTGAAGTAGAGCCTTCCGCTGGCATGCAGGAACGGGAAGACCTCATTGGCCGGACCATTGATGGCGCTCCCAAGGTTCATCGGCAGGCTCCACGACCCATCCTCGCGCACGCTCTCATAAAGGTCCATGCCGCCCATGCCTCCCGGCAGGTCGGCCGCGAAGATCAATCGCTGACCATCGGCGCTGAGGCTGGGATGCATGATCCGGTGTTCCGCATTGTTGAACGGGAACGCCTCGGGGGTCGACCACCCCTCAGCTTCAGCACGCGCGAAGAACAGACCGATGCCCCCGCGGGCGCGCTTGAGGTCCTTCAGACCGGACGGGCTGTCCAGGTTGCGGGTGAAACAGATGAGGGCACCGTCCGCCGTGAAGGTCGCCGGACCATCGTTCAGCAGGGTGTTGAGCGCAGGCCCCATGGATACGGCATGGCGGGCATCGGCGGGCGAGTAGGGGACGGAGAAGAGGTCGGCGAGCGGCTTCTCACTTTCGGCCTGCTGGATGCGGACGGCCTGGTCGCCCTCGCGCAGGGTGCAGAACACAAGGGTGCTGTCGCGCAGGGTCGGAGCGTAGTCCTCCCCTTGTGGCCGGATCTGTGCAGGGCGCACCTCATAGGTCCATTGGGCGGCCACGGATGCGGCGCACACCAAGGCGGGGAAGAGTGCGTGGGAACGGCCCATTAGAAATAGCGCGGGTCTTTTACGCGGATCCTGTATCCAAGTTCGTAGAGCAGCATCAGCTCATGCGTGCCGCTGTGATGCGGCGTGATGGCCGACAGCCCCAGATCGTAGCTGTACCCGATCCGCCACTGCTGCGTGGGCAGCACCTCGAACATGCCGACCAGGGCGTCCTGGGTGCGGTAGGAAAGCCCGGCGGTGAAGCGCTCCTTGAAGAACACGTTCATGTTGAGGTCGGCCTGCACGTTGGAACCGGTCTGGTAGCGGATAAGGGTGCTCGGCTTCAGCTTGAGGTCGTCGGAGATCTTCCATACGTAGCCACCGGTGATCATGGGCTGCAGTTGCCGCAGGTCGGCAGAGGCCACCCACCGCGCGTTCGCGGCGTCGAAGCGCCGGCCCAGGAGGAAGGGGATCGAAGCGCCCATGAAGAAGGTCTTCTTGTAGAAGAACACCCCGCCACTGAAGGTGGGTCGGAACGAGCCCCGGGTGTCCGAGGCGTACACCGCGTCCTGCTGATCCTGCAAGGCCACCTCCGTCCAACGGGCCTGGGCGAAGATGGCACCGGCCCCCAGGCCGAAGGACAGCCTTCCCTTGCGGAACTTGATGCGGTAGGAGTAGTTTGTGGTGATCCCCGTTTCGCGGCTGACGCCGATGCGGTCCGAATAGAGCACCGCACCCAGGCCGAGCTTGCGACCCTTCAACGGGGAGTGGACACTGAGCACCTGCGTCACGGGCGCTCCCTCCATGCCCACCCATTGGTGGCGGTAGGTCAGGTTGGCGGCCAAGGCGTCCCGGCTTCCTGCATAGGCCGGGTTGATCAACAAGCCGTTGAACAGGTATTGGCTGGTGAGCGGCGTGTGCTGGGCGTGGGCGGAGAGGCCCAGGGCGAGGCACAGCAACGGGATGGAATGGCGCATGCTCCTCACCGCTTGATGATCAAGTAGCCGTTGTACGTGCGTTCCTCATCCAGGTTCAGGACGAAGAAGTACGTGTCGTCGATGAGCGGGACACCGTTGCTCCCGAGGCCGTCCCAACCATTGTCATATCCGCGCTGCACGAACACCGGGCGGCCCCAGCGGTCGAACACCTTGAGCTCGCTGGCCGGGAAGGCTTCGATACCGGTGACCTCGAAGCGATCGTTCACACCATCCCCGTTCGGTGAGAAGCCATGGGGTACGAACACATCCAGCACCCTCACCTGCACGGTGTCGCTGGCCGTGGCACATCCCGAAAGAGAGGCGGTGAGCACGAAGGTGTTCGTACCCAAGGCCAGGCCCAGGACATCCGTCACCGGTTGTTCGGGTGTGGCCAGGTGCCCATCGCCGGAGATACGGGTCCAGAGCACTTGGGCACCGGGTTCGGTCTGGCCGGTGAGGGTGGTATTGGTCGTCACGGCCAGTTCCTGGTCCTCGCCCGCGTCCACGAAAAGGCTTGCCCCAGGTTCATGGAAGACCACCGTGACGGAGTCCACTGCGATACAGGGTGCCTGGCCCACGGTCCAGAGGAAGGTGTAGCTACCGGCGCTGACGACGGCCACATCCGTGTTCGGGCTGGTGGGGTCGTCGAACAGGCAACCAGCAGGGCCGCTCCAGCTGCCGCCCGCTTGAAGCACCAAGGCCTGAAGCTGCACCATGGTGCCGCAGATCGTGGTGTCAGGTCCGGCATCGGCCAGCGGACCGGACGTCACAAGGATCAACTGCTCCAGGTCCGCGGTGCAGGTGCCATTGGCCACCGTATAGATGACCGGGTAGGAACCCGGGCCCACGCTTGGATCGAAGGTCGTCCCCGTCACTGCGGTCCCGTTCCAGGCCCCACCCGGTGTTCCAAGGACGAGGGTGCCGAGGTCAAGGGGGCCTTGTTGCGCGCAAATGCTTCCAGGCAGGATCCAAAGCGGATCGGGCATGGTGTCAATGATCAGGGTATCGATGCTCACCGCCGGGCAGGTGCCTGCGATGGTGTGGGTGATGAAGTGCATCCCCGGTGCGCTCGCACTGATGTCGATCGTGCCATCGGAGGGATCGATCATCAGACCCGGGCTGCCCAGGTAGGATCCGGAAGGATCCGCTGCCCAAGGCGTCACCGAGCCGCTGGTCTCGCAATAGGCGGATTGCGCATAGTCGAAAGACGCATCCACGATCACGGGATCACCGATGCATGCGCAGTTGGCATCCCACGCATCGTTCGTGGTGCAGGCATCTCCATCGTCACACGCGGTTCCGGGCAGCGCGCTGCCTCCGGGCACGCCCAGGCAGTCGTTGGGCAGCGGGGTGCCAATGCAGGTGCAGTTGCCATCCCACGTGTCGTTGACCGAGGTCGCATCCCCGTCGTCACACGCGGTGCCCGGCAGGGCGCTGCCACCCGGCACGCCGAGGCAGTCGATCGGCTGGCCGGCGCAGGTGCAGTTCGCATCCCACATGTCGTTGCCGGTGTTGGCGTTGCCGTCGTCGCAGGCGGTGCCCGGCAGTGCGCTGCCACCCGGCACACCCAGGCAATCGATCGGCTGACCGGCGCAGGTGCAGTTCGCATCCCACGTGTCGTTGCCGGTGTTGGCGTTGCCGTCGTCGCAGGCGGTACCCGGCAGCGCGGAACCACCCGGCACACCCAGGCAGTCGATCGGCTGGCCGGCGCAGGTGCAGTTCGCATCCCAGGTGTCGTTGCCCGTGTTGGCGTTGCCGTCGTCGCAGGCCGTGCCCGGAAGAGCGGCGCCACCCGGCACACCAAGGCAGTCGATCGGCTGACCGGCGCAGGTGCAGTTCGTATCCCAGGTGTCGTTGCCGGTGTTGGCGTTGCCATCGTCGCAAGCGGTACCTGGCAGGGCGCTGCCACCCGGCGCACCGAGGCAGTCGATCGGCTGGCCAGCGCAGTTGCAGTTCGCATCCCAGGTGTCGTTGCCGGTGTTGGCGTTGCCATCGTCGCAAGCGGTACCTGGCAGGGCGCTGCCACCCGGCGCACCGAGGCAGTCGATCGGCTGGCCAGCGCAGTTGCAGTTCGCATCCCAGGTGTCGTTGCCGGTGTTGGCGTTGCCATCGTCGCAAGCGGTACCTGGCAGGGCGCTGCCACCCGGCACACCGAGGCAGTCGATCGGCTGGCCAGCGCAGTTGCAGTTCGCATCCCACGTGTCGTTGCCGGTGTTGGCGTTGCCGTCGTCGCAGGTGGTACCCGGCAGGGCTGTGCCGTTCAGCATCCCTGCGCAGTCTACTACGAGGCCTACACAAATACAATTGGCATCCCACACCTCCGAATCGGTCATGACGTTGCCGTCATCGCAAGCGGTGCCCGGCAGCACTGAACCACCCGGCACACCCAGGCAGTCGATCGGCTGACCGGCGCAGGTGCAGTTCGCATCCCAGGTATCGTTGCCAGTGTTGGCGTTGCCGTCATCGCAGGCCGTGCCCGGAAGAGCGCTGCCGCCCGGGGTGCCTTCGCAGTCGATCAGCTGACCCACGCACACGCAGTTGGCATCCCATCGGTCGTTGCCGGTGGTGGCGAGTCCGTCATCGCAGGGAGTACCCGGCTGGGCAGGGCCACCCGGCGTGCCTTCGCAGTCATTGGGCAGGGTGCCGCTGCAGGTGCAGTTCGCATCCCAGGTGTCGTTGCCCGTGTTGGCGTTGCCGTCGTCGCAGGCCGTGCCCGGAAGAGCGGCGCCACCCGGCACGCCCAGGCAGTCGATCGGCTGACCGGCGCATGTGCAGTTCGCGTCCCAGGTGTCGTTGCCGGTATTGGCGTTGCCGTCGTCGCAGGCGGCGCCCGGCAGCGCTGAACCACCCGGCACACCCAGGCAGTCGATCGGCTGGCCGGCACAGGTGCAGTTCGCATCCCAGGTGTCGTTGCCGGTGTTGGCGTTGCCGTCATCGCAGGCCGTGCCCGGCAGTGCGCTGCCACCCGGGGTGCCTTCGCAGTCGATCAGCTGGCCCACACACGTGCAGTTCGCATCCCAAGTGTCGTTGCCGGTGGTGGCGAGTCCGTCATCGCAGTGCGTACCCGGAAGAGCGCTGCCGCCCGGGGTGCCTTCGCAGTCGATCAGCAGGCCCACGCAGGTGCAGTTCGTATCCCAAGTGTCGTTGCCGGTGTTGGCGAGGCCGTCATCGCAGACGGTGCCCGGCAGGGCGCTGCCGCCCGGGGTGCCCTCGCAGTCGATCAGCTGACCCACGCACACGCAGTTAGCATCCCAAGTGTCGTTGCCGGTGTTGGCGTTGCCGTCATCGCAGGCCGTGCCCGGCAGTGCGCTGCCACCCGGGGTGCCTTCGCAGTCGATCAGCTGGCCCACACACGTGCAGTTCGCATCCCAAGTGTCGTTGCCGGTGGTGGCGAGTCCGTCATCGCAGTGCGTACCCGGAAGAGCGCTGCCGCCCGGGGTGCCTTCGCAGTCGATCAGCAGGCCCACGCAGGTGCAGTTCGTATCCCAAGTGTCGTTGCCGGTGTTGGCGAGGCCATCATCGCACGCGGTGCCCGGCAGGGCGCTGCCGCCCGGGGTGCCCTCGCAGTCGATCAGCTGACCCACGCACACGCAGTTAGCATCCCAAGTGTCGTTGCCGGTGGTGGCGAGTCCGTCATCGCAGGGCGTACCCGGCTGGGCAGGGCCACCCGGCGTGCCTTCGCAGTCATTGGGCAGTGTGCCGCTGCAGGTGCAGTTGGCATCCCAGGTGTCGTTGCCGGTGTTGGCGTTGCCGTCGTCGCAGGCGGCGCCCGGCAGCGCTGAACCACCCGGCACACCCAGGCAGTCGATCGGCTGGCCGGCACAGGTGCAGTTCGCATCCCAGGTGTCGTTGCCGGTGTTGGCGTTGCCGTCATCGCAGGCCGTGCCCGGAAGAGCGCTGCCACCCGGCACACCCAGGCAGTCGATCGGCTGACCGGCGCAGGTGCAGTTCGCATCCCAGGTGTCGTTGCCGGTGTTGGCGTTGCCATCGTCGCAAGGCGTGCCGGGCAATGAAGTGCCATTCGGTATACCCAGACAGTCCAGGCATGTGCTGTTGGGGGTGATGCCGGTCGTACCACCCGCGCAGACACCGCACGCATCGACGGCGGCGGTACCGTTGGGCACACCGGCGCAGTCGGCGCAGGAACTGTTGGGCGTGATGCCGGTCGTACCACCCGCGCAGACGCCGCACGCATCGACGGCGGCAGTGCCGTTGGGTACACCGGCGCAGTCGGCGCAGGAGCTGTTGGGTGTGATGCCGGTCGTACCACCCGCGCAGACGCCGCACGCATCGACGGCGGCGGTGCCGTTGGGTACACCGGCGCAGTCGGCGCAGGAGCTGTTGGGCGTGATACCGGTCGTACCACCCGCGCAGACGCCGCACGCATCGACGGCGGCGGTGCCGTTGGACACACCCGCGCAGTCGGCGCAGGAGCTGTTGGGCGTAATGCCGGTCGTACCACCCGCGCAGACACCGCAGGCATCGACGGCGGCGGTACCGTTGGGTACACCGGCGCAGTCGGCGCAGGAGCTGTTGGGCGTGATGCCGGTCGTACCACCCGCGCAGACACCGCAGGCATCGACGGCGGCAGTGCCGTTGGGGACACCGGCGCAGTCGGCGCAGGAGCTGTTGGGGGTGATGCCGGTCGTACCACCCGCGCAGACACCGCACGCATCGACGGCGGCGGTACCGTTGGGCACACCGGCGCAGTCGGCGCAGGAACTGTTGGGCGTGATGCCGGTCGTACCACCCGCGCAGACACCGCAGGCATCGACGGCGGCAGTGCCGTTGGGGACACCGGCGCAGTCGGCGCAGGAGCTGTTGGGGGTGATGCCGGTCGTACCACCCGCGCAGATACCGCAGGCATCGACGGCGGCAGTGCCGTTGGGCACACCGGCGCAGTCGGCGCAGGAACTGTTGGGCGTGATGCCGGTCGTACCACCCGCGCAGACGCCGCACGCATCGACGGCGGCAGTGCCGTTGGGTACACCGGCGCAGTCGGCGCAGGAGCTGTTGGGTGTGATGCCGGTCGTACCACCCGCGCAGACGCCGCACGCATCGACGGCGGCGGTGCCGTTGGGTACACCGGCGCAGTCGGCGCAGGAGCTGTTGGGCGTGATACCGGTCGTACCACCCGCGCAGACACCGCAGGCATCGACGGCGGCAGTGCCGTTGGGGACACCGGCGCAGTCGGCGCAGGAGCTGTTGGGGGTGATGCCGGTCGTACCACCCGCGCAGACACCGCAGGCATCGACGGCGGCGGTGCCGTTGGGGACACCGGCGCAGTCGGCGCAGGAGCTGTTGGGGGTGATGCCGGTCGTACCACCCGCGCAGACACCGCAGGCATCGACGGCGGCGGTGCCGTTGGGTACACCGGCGCAGTCGGCGCAGGAGCTGTTGGGCGTGATACCGGTCGTACCACCCGCGCAGACGCCGCACGCATCGACGGCGGCGGTGCCGTTGGGCACACCCGCGCAGTCGGCGCAGGAGCTGTTGGGCGTAATGCCGGTCGTACCACCCGCGCAGACACCGCAGGTATCGACGGCGGCAGTGCCGTTGGGGACACCGGCGCAGTCGGCGCAGGAGCTGTTGGGGGTGATGCCGGTCGTACCACCCGCGCAGACGCCGCACGCATCGACGGCGGCGGTGCCGTTGGGTACACCGGCGCAGTCGGCGCAGGAGCTGTTGGGCGTGATACCGGTCGTACCACCCGCGCAGACACCGCAGGCATCGACGGCGGCAGTGCCGTTGGGGACACCGGCGCAGTCGGCGCAGGAGCTGTTGGGGGTGATGCCGGTCGTACCACCCGCGCAGATACCGCAGGCATCGACGGCGGCAGTGCCGTTGGGGACACCGGCGCAGTCGGCGCAGGAGCTGTTGGGGGTGATGCCGGTCGTACCACCCGCGCAGACACCGCAGGCATCGACGGCGGCAGTGCCGTTGGGTACACCGGCGCAGTCGGCGCAGGAGCTGTTGGGGGTGATGCCGGTCGTACCACCCGCGCAGACACCGCAGGCATCGACGGCGGCAGTGCCGTTGGGGACACCGGCGCAGTCGGCGCAGGAGCTGTTGGGGGTGATGCCGGTCGTACCACCCGCGCAGACGCCGCACGCATCGACGGCGGCGGTGCCGTTGGGCACACCGGCGCAGTCGGCGCAGGAGCTGTTGGGGGTGATGCCGGTCGTACCACCCGCGCAGACACCGCAGGCATCGACGGCGGCGGTGCCGTTGGGGACACCGGCGCAGTCGGCGCAGGAGCTGTTGGGGGTGATGCCGGTCGTACCACCCGCGCAGATACCGCAGGCATCGACGGCGGCAGTGCCGTTGGGGACACCGGCGCAGTCGGCGCAGGAGCTGTTGGGGGTGATGCCGGTCGTACCACCCGCGCAGACACCGCACGCATCGATGGCGGCGGTACCGTTGGGCACACCGGCGCAGTCGAGCGGTTCGCCCATGCACTGACAAGTACCGTTCACCGCATCGTTCACCGTGTTCGGATCACCGTCATCACAGGTCGACCCGGGTTCATCCTGGCCACATCCACAGACACCGGGTGCGATCTTGTCAGGGTCATTGGGACAGCCATCGTTGTTGTTCACGACGTATCCTGCGGGCTGAGCGCACGCTTGAATGACCGTCATGGGGTCGCCGGCACCGTCGCTATCCTGATCGGCATGGTAGGTGGCGGCAGTGGTCTCCAGAACCTGCACCACCGCACTATGAGCAGCGCAACCAGGGCCGCCCGGCACGGTATACACATAGCCGCCGGATCCGTTCACGAGCGGATCATAGATCCCGCTGTGAGCCGCATTGGCCGGGTCCTTCCATGTGCCACCTCCGGCAGGGTTGCCGTTCAACGAGGTGGTCAGGTCCGTCTGGGGATCGGTGCTGCAGAGCGTGAGCGAGCCGTTCGTGCCCGCCCATGGCGCCTCGGAGATGGTCACGGTGGCGGTCGTGGTGGATCCCGAGCAGGTGCCGGCGGCCGGCAGGGTGTAGGTGACGGTATAGTTCGTTCCGCTGCTTGTGCAGGCCGTGGCGCCAGGAGTGATCTGCCCGGTGGTGGTGTTCAACGCAAGCCCGGGAGGGTCGGCGGAGAACGTACCGCCAGTGGTGCCGGTCAGGATCACGGGCTGCACGCCATGATCTGTGCAGAAGGGCCCTGCATAGTCGATCGACGCGGTAGGCGCGGCCTCCACGTTCACTGTGAACCAATCATGGGAGGTGCATCCTCCGGCGAAGACATAACCCAGGGTGTGCAGGCCGGGTGTGGCGACCGCCGGGTTGAACGCGCCGGTGACCGGGTCGATGGTACCGGCCTGGTTCGCATCGCTGAACACCCCGCCGGGCGGAGAGGCCACGGTCGGAAGGATGGGCGCGGAGCTTTGGCACACGGTGGTGACCGCGTATGCGATGTCCACCACGGTGGGCTGCACGTTGATCTGGAAGGTGCACTCGGCGGTGTTGATGCCGTCGGTGGCCTCGTAGGTCACCGTGGACGTGCCGATCGGAAAGACGCTACCCGGCGGAAGCCCGGTCGTCCGTGTGATCGATGCACCCGGGCAGTCATCGGTCGCGGTGGGCTCGGTCCAGGACACGACAGCTCCACAAGCACCGGGAGCGGCCGTGATGGACAGGGTGGTCGGACAACCCACGATCGACGGCGGGGTGACGTCCGCAAGGTGGATGGTATGGTTGTTCCAGATCCCATTGCCGTGGACATCCTCCACCCACATGGTCATCAGTACGACCGTGTCACCGGTGATCACCGTTCCTGCCGGTGGGTCCATGGTGATGGTCCATCCACTGCAATCCGTGACGATGAGCGAGTCGCGTAGGTCGGGGAACGTGGTTTGGCATCCGGCCCCGAGCGGGTACACGATGCCATCGAACAGCGGGCAATGGACGCTGGGCGCGGATAGGTCGATGACCTCAAGGGTCCATGTGCAGGTGTCCTGGTTGCCCCCGTCGTCGCGATGCACCTCCATCACGTGGTGCGTGCCGATCTGGAACGCGTGGCTCACCTGGCCGGTCACCTCCTGCCAGCTGGTGTTCCCGGCTTCAAGGATGAACGCCCGATGGTCGCTCTCGGTGTCCGGATCGCAATCATCATGACTCTCCAGCGTGGGGAAGGTGTAGAGGTGTTCGCAGCTGAGCGGGTCGGAGGTGACCGTGATGGTCCCGGGCCCCGGACAGTTGTCGAACACGGGTGCGATGGTGTCGATCGTCACCACCAGCATGGCGCATGTGCTGGTGTTCCCCGAGGAGTCGGTGGCCGTGAGATGGATGATGTCACCGGCGACCACATGGTTCCCCTGGGGAATGTCCTGGTCGATGGTCAGCGTGCTGGTGCAGTTGTCGCCCAGCGTGATGGTCAGGCCTGTGACATCGGGCAGGACCGCCTTGCACGAGATGCCGGCGGGCAGGTCGATCGTGGCCGGGCAGGTGATCACAGGCGCGATCGTATCGACCACGGTGATGGTCCAATCGCAAAGGGTGTAGTTGCCGTTGCCGTCGAAGATGGTGTCGGTGAACTGATGCGATCCGACAGGAAGGTCGATGATGCTGCCGACGGCGAGGCTCAGGTCAAGATCGGCCTGCACCGGTATGCCGTTCACGACCACGGGGCCACCACCGGCGATGGAGATCTGCACCGGGCCACCAACGAGCGGTCCCCAGCAGTTGTCCGTGCTCGCGATCAAAGGCAAGGTGTACGGCACGGTGCACGCGCCGGATGTCACGTGGAGGGTATCGCTCGACGGGCAGGCGGCCACAGGAGGGGTGGTGTCTTCCATGACCAACGTGGCCGTGGAACTGACGGCCGTTCCGCAAGCACCACCGTCGACCACCACCCTCAGGTGCACCGTGCCGGTGAGACCGGACCAGGCCTGGGTTGTCGTTGTGTTGCTGACCGGGAACCAGGTGGTCCCATTGGTGCTGCGCTCCCAACGGAGGACATTGCCCGTGTGCCCAGAGAGCGTGAGCGTGCCCGTCGACCCTGGGCAGTAAGTGCCACCGCCGGTGATCGAACCACCCACCGGTTCGGGAATCACAGTGATCGCATTGCTGCTGCTGGTGGTGCAAGGGGGTGTGCCGACCGTGTAGGTGATCGTTACCGGGCCGGAAAGGCCGGTTGGATCGAAGGTGCTGCCGGAAACTCCGGTGCCGGACCACGTGCCACCCAGGTCGTTCCCGTATTCATAGTAGATGCCATCCACCTCGAAGGAGGGGCTTCCAGCCGCACGCGTGATCCGGATGTATCGCGCGGGTGTGGTGAGCACGATGGAGGTGTACACATCCGTGTTGGAGGAAGTGATGAACGAACCCTGCGCGATGGTCGGCGGATCGGCCGAGCCTACCAACGTGGTTGCTGTTGCTCCGCTGCCGTTCGCATTCCAGAGCAAGCTGATGATACCCCCGACCGGGACCGTGACCCCGAGGTCCACCGTCACGAAGCCGCCGGTGGTGTTGAACAGAGCGTAGTTGCCCAGGATACCGCCGAGAATGCTCACCGGGCTGAAGACATTGTTCGAGCCTACCACCGATGCGGCATTGCCCGTCTGGTAGGGCGTCACCAAGGTGCTCAGGTCGAGCGATGCCGCATTGGAGCACATGGTGGCCGGTGCATTCCAGAATGAGATATCCACGCCGGCCAGAGCAGGGAACGAACCCTTTACCAAGAAACCGTTCAAGCTATTGTTGAAGCTGTTGAGCGAAAGCGCAGCGCAGGAAATATTCTGTTTGTAGGCACCGGCAAGGATGAAGTTGCCTTGGCTATCGGCGGTGATGGCGGTGGCTGATGCATCATTGGAGCTGATCAGGTCTTCGAGGCTGGCGCCGGAGCCCGTAGGGCGGAAACTGGCCACGAAGGGCTGGACCTTTCCGCTGGTCGAGGTGATCGAGCGGGTGCCCATCGTAAGGTCATCCTTGAACCTGCCGACCACATGGATCACACCGTTCTGGCCAACGGCCAGATCGGTTCCGCCCGTGGTGTGGTGGCTCCCCGTGGAGGTGCCTTTGTTCACCCAGAGGAATTGACCAGTGGCCCTTTCGATGCGGGCGAGGTAGAAGAAGTCATGGGTCGTGGAGCTCACCGATCCCACACCGGGGAAGGTGGCCGGTCCATGCGTCATACCCGTGAGGTAGAGCGCACCGCAACCGAGTGCCAATCCCGAAGGTGCTTGCTCCAGTGCATCGCTCAATTCGCTCACCGTGGTGGTCCAGGCATGTGCGCCCGCTGTGGTGAAAGCGGTCACCCGCTGGTCCCACTCGTCCATCGCCGAAGCGCTACCGAGCAGAAGACCGGTCGGACCGTACCAGTGGAGATCGTTGTTCTTGGTCCTGGAGGCGACGTACACCGCGTTATCATCGACCACCACGCCGTTGGCCAGTTCATCCTCTCCACTGCCGCCGGAGATCAGCGATTGCCCAACACCGAGCAGGCTGTACCGGGCCAGCAAAAGATTGTGCTTGTTGTTCGGCAGGCTCGCTGGAACACTCCCGAAAGGAGTGGTGATGCTGCCCTTGGCCGTCCCGAACACGTAGGCGCCGCTGCCGGTAACGGCGATCCCCGCTGGACGTTCGTCATTCGATCCCCCGAATTTCGTGCACCATCGAAGGAGGCCTGTGGAGGTGTAGGAGGCGATGAACCAATCCTCACCACCGGTGCTGGTCAGTAATCCTGCACCCAGAACAGAAAGCCCTTGCAGATCGATCGTGTTCTTGAACCACCCTGTGATGTAGATGTTACCAGCAGCATCCAGCGCCACACCTGTGGCCTGGCTCTCTCCGGTCCCACCGGGTGTGAAGCCCCATACCACGGCCCCGGCCGCACTGTACTTCACCAGGAAGGCATCCTGGTTCCCCAGAACGTTGCCCAACGTAGCGGAGATAACGCCGTTGCTCTTTGTGTAGCCAACCGCATAGACCGCACCGGTGGCATTGTCGGTCACCAGATCGGTCACTTCCTCATCGTCGGTGCCGTTGATCCCTTGTGCCCATGCCCAGGTATAGGATTGGGAAAAGACCTGCTGGCTTGAACCAAGACCAAGTGCCAGGCACACAGGCAGCATTCTGCACTTGAGGGGAGCGCGCATAGGTAGGTCGTTGATCTGTGCACAAGGGCGGTCCAAGCCCATGCAGGGTCGAGCGCTTCAACGGGCAAATGGGCCGTGGGTTACCACGAACGGACCGTCCCGGGGCCGGTCGCTGCAGGGAAAGGGCTCAGGCCAAAGGCCCGGGGCTCAAGGCAGTTGTGCGTTCCTGACCGCCGTGGGGACAGAGCCTCCCACGGTCTGCAGGATCCGGTCCCGGTCGTTGTTCGGTCCGGTGTACTTCACCACCCCGTCCAGGGTGACGTCCGTGCCCAAATAGCCGGGGGTGGTGGCGGTGGGCACCGTACCGCCGATGGCCACCAGGACCGGATCCCGGTCATTCGCGCCACCAGCGTACTTCACCTGGCCGTTGCCGTTGGAGTCACCGGCCCACTGGACCATCACGCCGCTGATGTTGCGCTGTGCGTTCGTACCGTAGGTGGCCGTGGTCGGTAGGTCGAAACGGACCACCGCAGGGGTGCCGGGCTGCAGGGTCACCGGCAGGCCGGTCATCACCGGGAGGTGGTTGCGATGACGGAGGACGATGTGGTATTCGGCCGTCGGTACATAGAGATGAACAGGGGAGCTGCCGTCCAGGTCCACCACATCCCCGTCCCGTTGCAGGAGACAACTGCGGGTGGCCACCACGGTGGTGGGGCTGGTGGACGATCGTACCTCCAGGAAGACCCAGTCCACGATGGCATCGTTGCCGGTGACGCTGAGCACCCCGGGAACGATCGTCTCACCTCCGCCCTGGGCCTGATGCACGAACCCCAAAGCGGTGTACGGCTCCACCACGGGCACCAGGCCGGCGGCACGCGCGCCATCGGCCATGATGTTCGGAAGGGGGCCGTACGGCCCGCCGAGGAAGGCCTTCACCGCAAGGCGCACCGTGGTTCCGGCGCACACGCAGGCGTTGTCCACCACGTCGTTCGCCGTGTACGGGTCGCCGTCATCGCAGGGAGCGCCCGGGAATTTGGTGGCATCGCCATCATCGCAGTCGGTGCCATCGGCCACCGCTCCGGGCGGAGCGTCACAGGCCAGGACCAGCGTCCCCGCATCTCCACGGCCATCACCATCGGCATCCGCATACCAGGGCGTGGTGGAGCAGGCACGATGGACGTTCAGGGATCGGCCGGGTGCACCCTGGGCCTGGGTGAAGCCCCCTGCGACCAGAAGCAGATCATCCGCAGCGACCAGGCCCAGCACCGGGCCGGAGCTCAACGCGGGGTCGAACGGGGTAAGATCCCCGGTGGCGGGGTCCAAGGCCGCCGCACCGCTCCGGCCTTGGCCGCCCACCTGGGCGAACGGCCCGGCGATGAAGACCTGGCTCCCCTGCACCACGATCGAAGTGATCGTGCTGTCGGCCCCTGCGGCATCGAAAAGCGTGTCCACCGCTCCGGTCCCGGCGTGCGCGCGCACCAAGTGCGTCACGGCGGCACCGTTGTATGAAGTGAAGTGCCCGCCGACATAGATCAGGCTGTCGATGCGGTGCAGGGCGTGGCAGGTGCCTGTGGCGTCGAGGTCGAACACGCTGCCGGAGGCAGCTCCGGATGTGCGGTCGATCGAGGCCACGCCCCTCCTGCTTCCGCCGCCGACCGTGTTGAACGAACCGCCGATGTGCACCTCCTGGCCGCTTACGCTGATCGCGTGCACCGGACCATCGGGGGCGGGGTCCCAGGGCTGCGCCAGGTCCGAGGTCGTGTTCAGCAGCACCAAGCCATTCCGGGGTGCGCCGCCGACCTGGGTGAACGCGCCAGCCGCGAAAAGGTCGTTGCCATCGGCCACCAGCACATCCACGGCGCCATCGGCAACGGGGTTCCAGGGGTCAAGGCTCAGTGCGACAGCGTCGAATGACAACAGCCGCTGCCGCGGAGCGGTGAACGCCCCGCTCGCGAACCAACGGCCGGCGCTGAACGCAAGGGCATGGACGTCCCCGTTGATCCCGAGCGCGGGCTGTTGCACGGTGCTACTGCTGGTGCCCAGATCGAGCAGGGCCACGTTATTCACCGTGCGACCTCCGCAGCTGGTGAAGCTCCCTCCAACGAAGAGGCCGGCCGCCGTGGCCGTCAGCTTAACAGGCGATCCGCTGCACCGGATGTCCAGGGTATCCAACGCCCAGGTACTGGTGCTGTAGGCCGCAAGGCTCCAGCGCGGCTGTCCTGCAGCGCTCAGGAAGTTCCCGCAGACGAACAGCCGCGAGCCATCGACGGAGAGGGCGAGGTCCAGCACACCACCGGACGGAGGGGATGGCTGTTGCGAAAGCAGCGCCCCGGTGACGCGGTCCACGGTGGCCAGGTTGGCCTGGGGCTGGCCTTGAACAGTGGTGAACGCACCACCCAGGTGGATCCGGTCCGGACCGATGGCGAGCCCGGATACACTTTCGGACGATCCGGTCACTTGAGGGTCCCAGGACAACAGGTCGCCTGCGGCGGAAACGGCAGCGCAGCTGTTCCGTGGAACTCCGTTGACGGATGTGAATTGGCCGACCATGAACAGGGTATCGGTCGAAGCCCAAAGGCCGGAGACCGCCGCCGAAGCCAGCGGAGCCCAACCCAGCATCGTACCCGATGGGATGCCGATCGCCATCAGACCGGACCTGGTATGCAGGGTGCCTTGCACAGTGACCGCCCCGATGCTCCCGGCCACGAACAGCGTGTCTCCGACCAGGCACAGGCTGCGGTAGGTGTTACCCGGAGCATTCGTGGCACCCTGCCAGAAGGGGTCGAGCGCGCCGGAGGTCGCGTCGACGGCCGCGAGACGTGATCGGGTGATGCCGTTCACCTGGCCGAAGCCACCGGCGATGTACACCTTGCCGGCATGAAGCAGGATCGCGAACACCGGGGTGTTCGTGGTCGGTGCCCATGGTCCTACCGAGCCGTCGGCCAGGATGTGGGCGAGGTTCGACCGCATTTCATCGCCCACCTGGGTGAACGACCCGCCGAGGAACCAACCACCCGCCCCATCGCTCACGGCCGCGTGGACAATGCCATTGATCCGTGGCCGGTCATGCCGCACCGTGCCTGCGGCCAGATCGATCTCCGCGCCGTAGGGGTTGTTCGGGCCCACATAGGTGAACGCGCCGCCCAGGGCCACCGTGCCGGAAGCGGTGTCCACTGCCACCGAGCGCACGGTGCCGTTGGTGATCCACCACTCGGGCCGGGGTTCCGTGAATTGCGCCTGAACGGCGTTGGACATCGCCAGACCCGCGAGGAAAGGGACGAAGGTTCTCATGGCCGTGACCGTTGGGATGGTCAAGGTAGAGGATCCCGGGCGGACCCCGGGCCGGTGCATCCTACCTTGCCGGCCTTGCTCCATCCATCATGCATCGATCGTTCAAGACGGCGCTTCTCTTCCTGTTCACCCCCGTGGTGGTCCTGGCCCACGAGGGCATGTGGTTGCCCACCGTGCTGGGCAGCATCCAGGACAGGATGCAGGCCGAAGGGTTGAAACTCACCGCCGAGGATATCTACAGCGTCAACAACGGCAGCTTGAAGGATGCCATCGTGTTGTTCGGCGGGGGCTGTACGGCGGAGGTGATCTCGGCCGAGGGATTGATCCTGACGAACCACCATTGTGGCTTTGGCGCCATTCAGGAGCACAGCACCCTGGAGAAGGACTATCTGAAGGACGGGTTCTGGGCCATGGATCGCGCGCAGGAGCTGCTGAACCCGGGCCTGGCGGCCACCTTCATCATCCGGATGGAGGATGTGACCGACCGCATGCTGGAGGCGGTGCCGCCCGGATCCGATGAACCGACGCGGCAGAAGGCCTTGACCGCCAGGGGACAGGAACTCGCCCGTGAGGCCATGGCCGGCAGCCACCATCAGGCGGTGGTCCGGGCGTTCAACTATGGACTGCAGTACATCCTCATCGTCAGCGAGGTCTTCCGCGATGTGCGCCTAGTGGGGGCTCCACCGGGTTCCATCGGCAACTTCGGCGGTGACACGGACAACTGGATGTGGCCCCGGCACACGGGCGATTTCAGTGTGTTCCGCATCTACGCGGACGCCGATGGCCGCCCGGCCGAACCGTCGCCATCGAACGTGCCGTTCCGTCCGCGACACGTCCTCCCCATCAGCATGGATGGCGTCAGGGAAGGTGATTTCGCGATGATCTTCGGCTTCCCCGGCAACACCCAGCGCTACCTGCACAGCCGGGCGGTGGAGTACATCACCGGCACGGGCGATCCGTTGCGCATCCGCATGCGGCGCGCCAGCCTGGCGGTGATCGACGAGGCGATGCTCGCCAGCGACCGCACCCGCATCCAGTACGCGGACAAGCAGAAGGGCATCAGCAATGCCTACAAGAAGTGGATCGGCGAGCTGCGCGGCCTCAATGAGCTGCGCACGGTGGATCGCAAGCGGGAGCTGGAGGTGGAGTACCGCGCGCGTGCCCGGGCCGCAGGCCGCACCGATCTGCTGGCCGTGCTCGATTCCCTGGAGGCCACATATGCCGGCTTTCCGGCCGTGGCAAAGGCGCGTGACCTGCATGTGGAGTTCTTCCTCGTGGGTGCCGAGCTCTTCCGGTTCGCCCTCGGTTTCCAGCAGCTGGCCAGCCCCGAAGGTCGAGCCGCGTTGGAGAAGGAGGGCAAGTTGCAGCGCGAGCTCGACCGGCTGCGCGCGGCCGCGAAGGCGTTCCACAAGGACTACGATGCGGCCGTGGACAAGCGTGTGCTCCTCGCGCAGTATCCCATCTATCGCGAACACCTGGATCCCCTGCTCGGACCGGACCTCAGCGCTCTGGACAAACAGTTCAAGGACGGTCGGGCCTGGGCGGACCAGGTGTATTCGACCTCGGTGTTCGCTGATGCCGGTGCGTTGGACGCGGCCCTCGCCGGTTACTCCACCAAGGTGATGCGGCGCCTGGCAAAGGATCCGGCCCTGACCTTCGCCAGAACACTGACAGAAGCATACACCAGCAAGGTGAAGCCGCGCTCAGAGGTCTTGAACCAGCGGGTGCAGGTGCACATGCGCACTTACGTGGACGGGCTCATGACGCTGTTCCCGGAGCGGGGCCACTGGCCGGATGCCAACAGCACCCTGCGCCTCAGCTTCGGCAAGGTGGAAGGGAGCCGCCCGCGGGATGGCATGACCTACGAACCCTTTACCGACCTCGACGGGGTGATGGAGAAGTACCGCCCTGGGGATGCGGAGTTCGAGGTGCCGAGCCGCCTGCGCGACCTCCATGCCACACGCGATTTCGGACCGTATGCCAACGCGGATGGAACCATGCCCGTGTGCTTCACGTCCAGCCTTCACACCACAGGGGGGAACAGTGGCAGCCCGGTCCTCAACGGCCGGGGTGAGCTCATCGGCATCAACTTCGACCGCAGCTGGGAGAGCACCATGAGCGACATCCAGTTCGATCCCGCCAAGTGCCGTAACATCAGCGCCGACATCCGATATGTGCTTTTCGTGATCGACAAGGTGTGCGGCGCGGGCCATCTGGTGAAGGAAATGACGCTGGTGCGCCAGCCCGCCACGCCCGGCTTTCTCATCGAACTCCCGATCCACCGCTGAGGGATGGATGCCCGGTGGGTCGAGAAGGAGGGCGGGCTGGAACGGGACTTCCGGTTCCCGGACTTCAACGCGGCGTTCGGGTTCATGACCCGCGTGGCGATGGAGGCCGAGCGACTGGGTCATCACCCCACCTGGACCAACACCTGGAACCGGGTGTGGGTGCGCCTGACCACGCACGATGCAGGCCAGGTCGTGACCGTGAAGGACAGGGAACTTGCCGCGGCGATCGACCGCATCGCCGGGGCCATGGGCGCGCGATGAGGGCTCGTGGAACGAACAAGCCCGGCCATCGGCCGGGCTTGTTCGTTCCACGGTGCAAGCGAGGTCAGCCGACCTTCTGCACGTTGGCCGAGATGCGCAGCGTGGTCTGCTTGGGCTCGGTGTTGGCCGTCACGGTGACGGTCTTGTTCTGCTGGTTCTCCTGCTTGCCGGGCTTGTAGACCACCTCGATCTCACCCTTGCCACCCGGAGGGATGGGCTCCTTGGGGTAGTTCGGCACGGTGCATCCGCAGCTGCCCTGGGCGTTCTCGATCAGCAGGGGCTCCTTGCCCGTGTTGGTGAAGGAGAAGACGTACTTGTTCTCGGAATCCTGTTTGATGGAGCCGAAGTCGTGCTCCATGCTGGCGAAGCTGATGGAGGTCTTCGGCCGGTTGTCGATGGCCGTCTGTGCCTGCTGGGCCAGGGGGTCGAAGGTCTTGGCATCCGAGATGGTGCTCGGGGGCGTGGCGGGCTTGGTGGCCGCAACGGTGCTGGTGGTGCTGGCTTCGCTGCTGGCGGCGCCGCTGGTTCCGGTGCCGCTGGCTGCCATGTAGATCAGCGTGCCAGCGATGAGGGCCAGCAGGGCGATCTTGACGGTCTCTTTCATCGCTCGAAGTGTTTGGTTGGTCTTGGTCGGGCCGCGAAAATAGGGTGGCCGAGGCCCGGCGTATCCCCCTTAACGATCCATTAACAGCCCGTCATTGCTGGCGTGCCATGCCCAGCCGCTCATAGGTGTCGCCTTGAAGGGCTTCCAACGCCTTGCGGAAACTGCTGTCCACCGGATTGTCGGCGTTGATGACCTGCCAGTAGGCCGACGTGTCCCACAGGTCGCGGGCCAGCAGGGCCTTCAGGCGCAGGGCGATGAGGGGGCGCGACCGCGCCAGTCCTTCAGGGTCCGGATCCACCCCGTCGGCTTTCGCCGCGGCCTCGAGCTCGCGGAGCACGGCATCGTCCACGTGATAGTGCGCGATGAACGCCCCCACATTGGAATGGGCCCGCAGCAGCCGGTCGCGTTCGCGGTCGACCAGGCCCAGGGCGAAGGTGTTCAGGGTGCCCTTGCGCACGAGCAGGCCGAAATAGTCCGAGCTCAGGCTGGTGTCGATGGCCACGAAGATGTCCGGCATGATGCCGCCGCCGCCGAACACGACCCGCTTGTTCATGGTGAAGTAACGGGCGGTATCGGCCAGGGCGATGCTGTCGGCGTGCATCAGCTCGCCTTTCGCGAGCCGCTCCGCACGTTCCTTCCGGTAGGCCTCCACGCCGTCCTCATAGGGCTTCTGAATGCACCGTCCGCTGGGGGTGTGATAGCGGCTCACGGTGAGCCGCACGGCCGAGCCGTCCGGCAGCATCACCGGGCGTTGCACCAGGCCCTTGCCGAAGCTGCGGCGGCCGACCACCAGTCCACGGTCCCAGTCCTGTACCGCGCCGCTCACGATCTCGCTCGCGCTGGCGCTGCCCTCGTCCACCAGCACCACCAACCGCCCTTTCTCGAACCGACCCTCCGCCGTGGCGAAGGTGTTCTCACGCGGGGTGTTCCGCCCTTCGGTGTACACGATCAACCTGCGGTCCGCCAGGAACTCGTCGGCCATCTCGATGGCCGAGCGCAGGTAGCCGCCGCCGTTGCCCTGCAGGTCGAGCACCAGGTCCTGCATGCCCTTGCCCCGCAGTTCGTCCAGCTTGTCCCGCAGTTCCTTCGTGGTGGTGGCGCTGAACCGGCTCACCTTGATGTACCCGATTGTGGGCGTGGCCATGTAGGAGGCCTCCACGCTATAGATCGGGATCTTGTCCCGGGTGATGGTGAACTCAAGAGGGTCAACTTCCCCCCGCCGGGCGATGGAGACGGCCACCTTGGTGCCTTTGCGGCCCCGGAGCCGCTTCATCACGTCCGGGTTCTTGATGCCGATGCCGGCCACCACCTCGCCATCGATGCGCACGATGCGGTCTCCGGCACGGATGCCCAGTCGCTCGCTGGGGCCACCGGCGATGGCATCCACCACATAGATGGTGTCGCGGACGATGTTGAACTGGATGCCGACCCCCTCGAAATTGCCTTTCAGGGGCTCGTTCACCTCCTCCAGTTCCTCCTTGGGGATGTAGATGGAATGCGGGTCGAGCTCCTCGAGCATGCCGACGATCGCCTCCTCCACGAGCTTCTCCTGGTCCACGCTGTCCACGTACATGCGGTCGATGTGGTAGAGCAGCGCCTCCAGCTTGCTGGCCGGTGATGGCTTCGCGGTCTGGCAATAGGTCAACTGGCCCCCCCACGGAACGGCGGCCAGGAGGAGGGCAAGGGTGCGGAGCGGAAGGGAAGGGGACATTGGCGATGGAACGCGGTTAACGGGCGTGAGGTTGCCTGGGCGGATCAACGGATCGGGGTCTTGATGCCCATGAAGCGATAGGTGCTGCCCTGAAGGAGCCTGCCTTTGTGCCATTTCTCCACGCGCACCAGGCGGCCGTCCTCGTAGTAGCGCCACTTGCCATGCTGCACACCGTCCTTGTACTGGCCCACGATGCCTTGGTCACGGAAGGCCCAGGTCCCTTCGCGGACGCCCATTCGGTACTGACCCTTGAGCACCACGCGACCCTGTTCGTCGTATTCGGTCCAGTCGCCATGGAGCGAACCCCAGCCATAGACCGCGAAAATGAGCGGCCGTCCGTCCGGGTAGAACGCGCGGTACACGCCGCTGGGTTTGCCGCGGCGGTAGCTCAGGGTGGTGGCCACGCGGGTGGTGTCGAAGGCGTAGTGACTGGTGCGCACGAAGGCCTCGGCGTCCTGCATCGGGCCATGCACGAGGGGGAACGCATAGATGCTGTCTCCGGATGGCACGAAGAGCGTGTCCGGCTGGGCGCGAAGGACCACGGCGCAGACGAGCAAAGGGACGATCGTGATCAGGCGGCTCATGGGTCGGGCCCCGGGTAGGCCACCCGGAAGTGGACCGTGGTGGAGCGGCCCTCCGTATCGGACAAAGTTAGGCGATGCGGACCCGGATCAAGGTCCAGGGCCGGTCGGTGAACGGTGCGTGTGGTGGCCCGGTACCTTCCGTCCACATGCCAGTGGATCACGGCGCCGGCCTCGCGGTGGGCGGCTTCGGCGACGACCCTTCCGCGCCTTCCGTCCAGTTCCCGGGCAAGGAGCACCACCGAACCCGGCTCCGGATAGATCAGCTGCATCAGGTCCTCCAGATCCGGAGCGGCAGTGCCCGGCAACGGGGGCGGAAGCCTGAGGTACAGCGGGTCCGTGGGGGCGTAGTACGCTTCCATCGCCGGTGGAAGCACGAACCAGGGCACGGGCGTACCTCCGTCCTGCCCCGAGGCCCGGTGTGCGCGATCGGCGGTGCACCAGACCATGCGGTGGTAGGGGCATGGCGGGGTGGCCAGCCCGGTTCGAGGGATGGGCACGGTATCCACGTCCGGACAGGCGGCCTGGGCGCGATGCCCGCTGCGGCGGCATAGCGGCCATGGCACCAGCAGGTCATGCGGAGGGGAGGGTGGAGGCCCGGGCTCCATCAACCCGAACAGCTCGAATAGGACCGGTGCGGCCATGAGCCCCCCGGTCAGCCCCGGCCGTCCCTCGCCATCGGCATTGCCGCACCAGACCCCGATCGCATGCTGTTCGGTGACCCCGATGGCCCAGGCATCGCGGTGGCCGTAGCTGGTACCGGTCTTCCATGCGATGCGCCGGGCCCCGGCGAAGTGCTGCCAACCGGCTTCCTCGGTCGGTCGGGCCGCGCGGGTCAGTGCTTCCAGGGCGAAGTGCGCTCCGGAGGCCGTGATGGGCGACGGCCCGGTCCGCGCAGGCTCACCTGCGATCACGATCGGATCGCGGACCACCTGCCCGGGGTCGGTGGCCGATCGCCCATGATGCGCCCGAACACGGGCCAGGCCGGCGTACGCACCGGTGATCTCCAGCAGCGTGGTCTCGCCTCCGCCCAGGATCAGGCTGAGCCCGTAGTGGTCGGCCGAGCGTTCCAAGGACCTGATCCCCATCGCCCGGAACAGCCGCAGCGAGCGGTCGATGCCATGCTGGCGCAGGGCGCGCACCGCCGGTACGTTCAATGATCGGGCCAGTGCGGTGGAAGCGGGGACGGCGCCCTGGTACCGGCCGTCGTAGTTGCCGGGGGCGAAGCCGTCGTAATGCACGGGAAGGTCGGCCACGAGCATGTCAGGCAGCAGCTCGCCAACATCGAGCTGCGCGGCATACAGGAACGGCTTGAGGAGGCTGCCGGTACTGCGCCGCGCGCGCACCAGGTCCACCTGTCCATTGTGCAGGCCACCGGCCGATCTCAGGTTGCCCACGTAGGCCAGGACCTCACCGGTGGTGATGTCCATGATCACCGCAGCGGCGTTCATGACACGGTCGGAGCGCAGGCGTTGGGCGTGGCGGTCCAACACGCCGGCAGCGCGCTCTTGAAGAGCCCCGTCGACAGTGCAGCGGATGGTCCCCGCATGCGACGAGCCGAGGGTGGCGAGCAGATGGGGGGCACGATCCGGAAGGGCCATGGGCTTGGACGGCAGGGGTTCCTCCCGGGCGAGCGACCATTCCAGTTCGGTCAGCCGTCCATCGGCCAGCAGCCTGTCCAGCAGGCGATCGCGTTTGGCACGCAGGGCCTCCCGGTGGCGGCCGGGGTGCATCAGGGAGGGGGCGTTGGGGAGCACGGCCAGCGTGGCCGCCTCGGCCCAGCTCAAGGCATGGGGGGAATGTCCGAAGAAACGCCAGCTGGCGGCCTCCAGGCCCACCACATTGCCGCCGAACGGCGCGTGCGCCGCATGCATGCGCAGGATCTCGGCTTTGCTGAAGCGCAGCTCAAGCCCCACGGCAAGGGCCATGTCCAGCACTTTGTTCACCAGCGTCCGCTCTCCACCGCGGGCCAGCCGTGCCACCTGCATGGTGATGGTGCTTCCCCCGCTCAGCACCCGTCCGGCGCGCACGTTCTGCCACACCGCCCGCACCAGGGCGACGGGGTTGATCCCGGGATGCCGGTGGAAGTACCGGTCCTCGAACCGCAGCAGGCAGGTCTCGAAGCGCGGGTCGAGGGGGGCGCTGCCCTCGTCCAGCCGCCACTGCCCATCCGCGGCCACCCGGGCGCCGAGCAGCCGGCCATCCCGGTCCAGAAGGGCCACCGATCGGGGCTTGGTGAAGAGGGGCCGGCCGGCCCATGCCCAGCAGGCCAGCAGCACCACGGCCAGCACCGCAAGGCCCCGGGTCGCCAGGGGGCGAACGCGCTTGGACAACCAAATGTGCGGGGGGGGCGTCATGCAGGGTGGAACTCGTCGGCTCCGAAGATCCGTCGGAGTTCCATGGGAACCTTATCTTCGACCGCCTTAACGAACCACGATGCACCGTAAACTGCTGGCACTGGCTGCCTTGGCCACCCTCTCCTGGCATGATGCGAAAGCCACCCACGTGTCGGGTGGTGAGATCATCTATGAATGTCTTGGGAACGGGGAGTATGCGTTCACCATGATCATCTACCGGGACTGCGCAGGGACCACCCTGAGCCAGTCGTATGACATCACGCTGCAGAGCCCGTGCGGCAACCAGCAGGTGACGGTCACCCAGCAGAGCTTCTCCGAGGTGAGCCAGTTGTGTCCGAACGAGCTCCAGAACAGTACATGCAACAATGGGACCCTCCCGGGTTTGGAGGAGTATATCTACACGGGCATCGCCACGGTGCCTCCCTGTGATTTCTGGACGGCGTCGTGGTCCTTGTGCTGCCGCAACGATGCCATCGAGAACCTGCAGCAACCAGGCACTGTGGAGGGCTACATCGAGACCACCTTCAATAATGCGGACTATCCATGCGAGGACTCCCCGGTGTTCACGAGCGCGCCGATCCCGTACGTATGCCTCAACCAGCCGGTGCTCTACAGCTACGGGGTGTACGATCCGGACGGCGACAGCCTGAGCTATGCCCTGCATCCCGCGCTTGACGCGGGTGGAACGCTCATCGGCTACGTGTTCCCATACACCGCCAATGAGCCGATCACGGGTATGACCCTCGATCCGGTGACCGGCCTGCTCACCTTCACCCCGAACGCCATCGGCAACTTCGTGGTGGTGGTGGAGGTGACGCAGTACGATGAGGACGGCAACGTGATCGGCACGGTGATGCGCGACATGCAGTTCGTGGTGATCCCCTGCACCAACCAGGCGCCGGATCCGGCCTACTGCATCTCGAACTTCTCCGGTACGGCGGTGCAGGTGAGCTGCACGGAGATCGAGTTGTGCGAGTCCGACAATTTCTGCTTCGACGTCGTGATCGGCGACCCCGACCTGGGGGACACCCTGGTGGTGGAGAGCAACGTGCAACAGAACCTCCCGGGTTCCACCATTTCCTGGACGGGCACCAACCCGGTGACGATCACCGTGTGCTGGACGGCCCAACCGGGTAACAACGGGTTCTATCCGTTCACCATCACCGTGGAGGACCAGAACTGCCCGATCAGTGCGTTCCAGACCTATGTGTTCAACACGAACGTGCTCCAGCGTACCTCGGTCGGCCCCGACCAGACCATCTGCGGGCCGCAGGTCGCGAACATCGAGGCGGAAGGGGGCGCCAACTTCGTGTGGTCCATCCTGCCGGGTGGCGACCCCATCACCCCGCAGAACTTCATCTGCCTCGACCCGCCCTTCTGCTCACAGGTGATCGCCGATCCCAACAGCACCACCACGTATGTGGTCGTGAGCGACCTGGCGGGCTCCTGCATCAACTCCGACACGATCACGGTGGCCGTGGTGAGCGACTTCTCCTTCTCCCTCACCCAGAGCGACGACACGCTTTGCCTGGGCGAGACCGCACAGATCAACGTCATCACCAATCCGGCGCTGCCGGGCTACACCTTTGAGTGGACGCCGTCGCTCGGTCTTTCCGCGGACGACATCGCGAACCCGATCGCCGGGTACAGCCAGCCGGGCACGTATGACTACGCAGTGGAGGTCACCAGCCCGGACGGATGCACCAAGCGGGATTCGAGCCTGACGCTCGTCGTCCTGCCGGGATTCGTGCCTGACTTCACCGTCTCGGTGGCTGACGATTCCTTCTGCGAGGGCCAGGGCACCACGTTCACCGTGGAGATCGACAACTCCCCCCCGATCTACTGCGGACAGAACTTCGCGGGCTGCACCTCGGGCATCGTGGCCGATTTCGAGCTGGGCACGGATGTGATCCAGGGAACGACCACCTCGTACCCCGCGCCGTTCGGCAACTGGTACAACAGCGCCAAGCACCAGGTCCTCATCCGCGCCGGCGAGCTCCAGGCCCTGGGCTTCACGGGCGGGACGATCAACGAACTGTCCATGAACATAGCGGCGGTCAACGGCCTGTCCCTGTACCCGGGCTGGCAGATCCACATGGGCTGCACCACGCTCGATTCGCTGAACATCGACCAGGGCTTTGTCACCGGCCTGTTCCCGGTCTTCGGGCCCACCGACGTGCCCATCACCCTGGGTTGGAACAACTTCGTGCTGAACCCGGGCTTCAACTGGGACGGTGTCTCCAACGTGATCGTCGAGTTCTGCTTCAGCAACTACCCGAACGGGTTCACCCAGAACTCGCCCACCTTCGCCACCAACACGGGCTACACCTCGGTGATCTACCACTTCACCGATGGCGCCAACCTGTGCGACACCATCCCGCCGGCCTTCTTCAACCAGGGTGAGAGCGCCGACCGTCCGAACATGCGCTTCCGGGTGTGTGCGGGTGTCAACGAGGATCTGCTCACCTACAGCTGGTCGCCCACGGTGGGTCTGTCGGACCCGAACAGCGGGGTGACCAACGTGGTGCCGGTGACCTCTCCGGCCAGCTATACGGTGACGGTGGGTGATCCCGGCCTGGGCTGCTTCGGCACCGCCACGGTGACGACCACCTGGGATCCCCCGGCGGACGTGAGCTTCAACCCGTTGCCCAACGAGGGTGTCGCACCGCTGGACGTCTTCTTCGACAACACCTCTTCCGGAAACGTGGTCTCCTTCAACTGGAACTTCGGCGACACCACCGGGACCTCCACGGAGTTCGAGCCGACCTACACCTTCAACGAACCGGGCGTCTATATCATCACGTTGAACGGCGTGAGCGACCAGGGCTGCACCGGCTTCTACCAGGATACGGTGATCGTGCTGCCGGATCCCATCGTCATCATCCCGAACGTCTTCAGCCCGAACGGGGATGGCAACAACGACGCCTTCGAATACGCCGACCTGCGCGGGTGGAAGAGCGTGGAGATGACCATTTACGACCGCTGGGGCACCAAGGTGTATGCCGTGCCGCAGACCACGACCAACAAGGTGATCTGGAAGCCAAGCTCCAACATCTCGGAGGGTACGTACTACTGGGTCTTCGTGGGGGTCGGGAACGATGGTTCCGAAGTGAAGGAACAGGGTCACGTCACCTTGTTGAGGTGATCGGCCCGATGAACGGATCGCGAGGGGCCCGACCATGGGCCCCTCGTCTTTTCCACGCCATGGGTCACCGGCCTGCCTATTTTCGTTCTGCATGACAAGCGCTGGCAGCACAGGCTGGGTATGGGCCATGGTCGCGTTCTTCGGCGGTGCCGGGCTGTCGGCGCAGCATGACCCGGGTGACGGACCGGGCCGCACGGTGTTCGCAGCGCCGTTCGTGGAGGCGGAGGCCCTGGCCCTGGATGAAGCGGGTCGTGCCCTTGGCCTGCCACCGGCCTACGGCATGGTGCTTCCCGTGCAGGCCGCGGATGACGCCACCTCATCCCCAAGAGGCGTGAGGCGCATCCAGGTCTGTTCGGAGGGTGCCCTGGCTGTGGAACCGTTCCTGGTGGACGTGCGGCTCGGGCGGGAGGAGCGGCTCGTCCTGCGCGACGCGAACACCTTGGAACCGATCGTCAGCATCACACGGGAGGAGGTGCCGGCCAGTGGCCGTGTGGCGCTGCCCCGTGCCTTCGGCCCCTGTTGCATCATCGAAGTGGTGGGTGGGCGGCATGCGGCCGTGGAAGGCACGTTCACGGTGGCGGAAGTGGGGCACACCTTTCGGGAAGAGTCCTGGCACAAGGCCGATCCGTGCGAGGTGGATGTGAACTGCCCCGAGGGGCAGCCCTACGCCGATCAGCGCGATGCGGTGGTCCGGGTGGGCGTGAGGGCCAACGGGGCGCTCATCTGGTGCTCGGGCACCCTCATGAACAACACCGCGCAGGACTGCCGCCCCTTCATCCTCACCGCCCTGCATTGCGGTCTGAACTCCACCGCGTCCGATCTGCAGGACTACAAGTTCTACTTCGGGTATCAGCGCACGGGCTGTGGCAGCGGACCGGCCGACCAGACGAAGTACATCACCGGATGCCACCGACGCGCGGACAGCAACGATGGCGGGTTGAACGGGTCGGACTTCCTGCTCCTGGAAGCGTACACCAGCGTCCCGTCGAGCTTCGATCCCTATTGGGCGGGTTGGGATGCTTCGAGTGCACCGAGCAACAGCGGGGTCACCATCCACCATCCCACGGGCAGTGAGAAGAAGGTGAGCACCTACGCGATGAACCTGCTCACTTCGCAGTGGATCGCCGGCGGACCTTACAGCCACTGGTTCGTGAAATGGACGGCCACGGCCAACGGGCATGGGGTCACCGAGCCCGGGTCGTCCGGGGCCCCGCTGCTCGATGCGAACGGTCGGGTGATCGGCACCCTGAGCGGAGGGACCAGCTGCTGTGTGATGGATGGCTGCGGACTGCCCGGTTCGGGCCCGGACCAGCCGGACTACTACGGGAAGATGAGCTTTCACTGGACCCAGAACCCCAACACGGCCACGCAGAAGTTGAAGGCCTGGCTCGATCCGATCGACCTGGGTGTGCTTGCCCTGGACGGGTCAAGGTCGCCTTGCGCGATCGGCCTGGAGGAACGCCCGCTGCCGGGGCTGCGCGTTCATCCTGTGCCGGCGCGGGATCGGTTGGTGGTGGCGTGGGACGGGCCTGAGGCGGCGGTCGATCTGGTGATCTGGTCGGTGGCCGGTCAGCCGGTGCGCCGCATGCAGGGCCGCAATGGGACCCCGCTGGAGGTGGGGGACCTGCCCGCCGGCAGCTATGTCATCACCGTGACCGACGCTTCCGGCCGGCGTGCCGCACACCCGGTGATCTTGCTCGGGGCACCATGAGAAAAGGCGCCCGCAGGCGCCTTTCCGATCGGGGCCTGATGGGCCCGTTCATTTCAATTCCTGCACGGTCCGACCGCTCGCACGGTACTTGGCGTCCATCTCGGCCCTGGCCTTGCGGGCATCCGCTTCATTGGTGTGGCGGACCACCTGCCAGCGCTGGGTCGGCACCGAGGCGGGCAGCTTGCCGAAGCGCGCCAGTACGGCATCGTTGGAGAGCTCCGCGTCCACCGCGATCACCTCGGAAAGAAGGATGCCACCACCCTTCTCCTCACCGACGACGAAGGCCGAGGTGATGGGTTGCTGGGCCTGGGCGGCGACGGCGACGATGGCGCAGGTGGCGGCGAAGACAAGGCGGCGAAGGGTCATGGGCCTGGGTTTGTTCCTGCAATGTTACGCATCAAAGGGCACCTCACCGCCCCGCTTGTGGTTCGGCCCAGGGGACGATCACCTGCACCGGCCCACCCTGTGTCCGGGCATGGATCCGCGCATCGTACATCGCCTCCACCTGGGCACCGGGGAAGTGGTATCGCCCCGCATAGGCCGCGGTCGCGCGCAGATGGAACACGGCCTTCTGGCCACGCGCGAGATCGAAGTAGGTCATCACCCGGTCGTCCCGCACGTCCTGGTGGGTGTAGGGGCTGTCCGTGTGGATCCGCTCAAGGCCCTCCATGCGGGCGTTGCGCACCTCCCATCCGGAAGGGAAGATCTGGGTGAGCGCCAGGTTGCTGTACACCGGCTCGGTGCCCACATGGGTCACCTCCACCTTCAACAGCACATCGGTGCCCTGCGTGAGCTGCGCCGGGTCGAGCGTGCCTCCATCCGATCCGGTGAAGGTGGTCCTGATGGCGAGGCCGTTCGATGACGCGTGCTCCACACCCTGCGCTGGTGTACCGAGCCGTGTGATGCGTGTGAAGACCATGCCGGTGCCCTTGTTGACCACCTGCACGCTGTGCGGCCGGTCCGGCGCTTCCAGCGTCATCCGCCATGCGGAGCGATCGCTGCGCACCGCCGTGGGCTTCCGATCGATGGTGACGACAAGGTCGAGCCCGGTGTTCCGCCCGTGGGCGGCCGTATAGCGGCTCACGGCCATCAGGGCGAAGGCGGTGCTCTGGGTGCTGAGCCACTCCTCGCTGCCGAGGCGCTCGGCGATGCGCATGATCACCGGACCGGCCTCGGGAAGCCGCGCACTTCGCAACAGGGACATGGCGATCAAGGCCTCGTCGCGGACCGCGCTGCCGTAGGTGCCGCTGAGTTCAGCATAATCCGCGATCCCCACCGATGCGCCCGTGGTCAAGGCGCTCGCGGCATCCGTCCGGCCCAATTCGGCATAGGCGGCGGCCAGGGTCCACCGCGCCATGGGTTCAAGGGCGGGCAGCGAGCGCAGGCGGTTCATCGCGGCCGGTTCGGCAGCGCCCGCCAGCGCCAGGGCGAACAGGCGATAGGCCTGCACGAACGCGGAACGGCCATCGACCGCAGGTGACCACGAGCGTGCCGCGTTGCGCTGCGCCCCGATCCACGCCGTGCGCATGGCCGCGGGCACCGCATGGCCCGTTCGGGCCGCTTCCAACAGGAAATGCCCCGCATAGATGCTGCTCCAGTCGTCCGTGTGGGTGCCGCCCGGCCAATAGCTGAAGCGGCCGTCGCCACGCTGGAACGAAGCGAGTTTGCGGATTGCGGCGCCCACGTCGGCATCCACCTGTTCCTTCAGCGCCGGCGACAGGTCGATCAGCCCGTCGAGGTACAGCTGGGGGAAGGCCTTGGATACGGTCTGCTCAAGGCATCCATGAGGGTAGCCCAGCAGTTCGCGAAGGCGTCGCTCCAGACCCAGCGGCGGCATGCTGGTGACCTCGACGACGGCGGTGTTCGTGCCAGCGGTACCGATGGGATCAACGGACAGGTCCAGCTGCCCACCCGGGCTTACCACACCATCCTCCGAGCGCGTGATCGGCAGCATCGGTGAGCGCACGCCGATGTCGATGCGCGTGGAGGCCCGCTCGGTGCCGGCCCGGGCCGTCACGTTCACCTGCGCCGCGCCCGTGCGCTCCTGTGCCCGCAGGCGGAATCGGATCACCTGCTCGCCGGTCCGCTCGAACCGGACCACGCGCTCGAG
Source organism: Flavobacteriales bacterium (assembly GCA_016715895.1). Taxonomy (NCBI): domain Bacteria; kingdom Pseudomonadati; phylum Bacteroidota; class Flavobacteriia; order Flavobacteriales; species Flavobacteriales bacterium. Next base: position 2,124,436 of record JADJXH010000004.1, read on the forward strand.
GGCACCTTCTCCGGTGACGGCGCCCGACAGGTCGACCTTGACGGAGACCTCCCGCATCGCTTTGTCCATGGCGAACACGGTGACGGGAAGATCCACCGATTCGTCCGGCCCGAGGACCCGGGGCAGGGTGGCCAGCACCATCAGCGGCTGTCGCACAGGCACCGTGCGTTCGGCGTTCCCATAGGCGCCATCGGGGTGGCTGGCGACCACCATCACGCGCAGGCTGCCCACGTAGTTGTCGACGGTGAACCGATGGGTGCCGCGCTGTCCGGGGGCCAGGGACAAGGGGCCGGCATGAAGCACCACATGTTTGAAACGGCCGATGCGGGAGGGGTCGACCGGACCACCGCCATCGCTGCCCCCGACGGCCAGCACGCGGCCGGCCTCCACGCCGAACGCGCCGATCACCTGATCGTACAGGTCGAAGCTGTGCACGCCGAGCGCTTCACGCGCGTACAGGCTCGCCCATGGGTCGGGTGTGCGGAAGCGTGTGAGGTCGAGCAGGCCCTCGTCCACCGCGTACAGCATGTAGTGCATGGCGCGCCCGCTCTTCTCCACCACGCTGATCGTGAACTCACGCCCGGGCTTGATCTCCGCCGGCGCCTCGATCAGCGGCTCCAGCCGGGTCGACGGATCCTCGACCAGGATGGGGATCACGCCGTAGAGGCGGATGGGCAGGTCGTTGTCCACCTCCGCGTGCGGTTGCAGGAGCGTGACGTGCGCGTGGATGTTCGGCATCATGGCGGCCGTGGCCTTGAAGCGGTGGGTGGTGCCGCCTTCGGTCAGCGCGATGCGCGTGATCTCGACCACCCGGTGCCCGTTCTCCAGGCTCACGATCGCGGTTCCGTTGCGCGTGGAGGGGATCGTGAGCTCCACTTCATCGCCCGGAGCGTACCGGTCGCGGGTGGTGCTGATGGCCAGTCGTGTGGCCGCCGGGTCCTTGCCGCGACCGGCGGGAACGGCCGTTCCCTCGGCGCTGACGTGAAGGCTGACCACGGCCACGTGGCCGCTTGCCGGATCCTCCGCGCGGACCAGATACCGGCCGGAAGCGGTGGCTTCCATGCGCACATCCACCGAGCCCCGGCCTTGTGCGTCGGTGACCACATCGTGGGTGGACACCAGGCGCAGGCCTTCTCCGGTGCGGCCGCTCGTGGGACCGTCCATGGCCCCATGCCACCAGCGCTCTTCGTCCACCTTCAGCACCTGCACCTTCAGGGGGGGGCCCGGTACGGGCCGACCTGAGCCGTCCACGCTCACCAGGTCGAAGCGGTGCGGGCGGCCGGCGGTGTACGCGCCCCAGGCCCCGTCAGGCGCGGGTGGACGAAGGCCCACATAGGTGCGATAGGGGTGGAGCACCACCTCCTGCTGGTCCATGCTGGCATCACCGCCGGGGTCGCTCACGCGGCTGATCACCGTGAGGCGCAGGGCCGAAGGCGCTCCGGCCGATGGCTTGAGGTCGAAGGGGAAGAGCGCGAGCCCGCGTGCATCGGTGCGCCCCTCGAACACGACGACCTCGCCGTCGTTGAGCGCATGGCCGAGATCGTCGAACACGAATCCATCGAGCCCTGCCGGTCCGAATGCGCCTGGGGCGAGGCCCACGGAGACCACCACCGGTGAATGGACCGCCGGAGCGCCGTGCAACCAGGCGGCCTCGAGCCGGGTGATCCGTGGAAGCTGGTCGGCCAGCAGAGGGCCGGAGCCGAGGTCCAGTGCGATGCGCATCCGGTTGGGCTTCACCGTCTCGATGCGGAGCGATCGATGAAAGGTGGCATCGCCCACCGTCACCCTTCCCAGCCACAGGCCGGTGGGCGCATCCGGCGATGTGGCGCAGGGGAATCCGTATTGATCGCCCACCGCCTGTCGTCGCACGCTGCGCTGCACGACCCGGCCGTTCGGGTCCAGCAGTTCGAACACCACCGGATGGTCCCTGGGCAGCACGTCGTCGCGGTCGTGGAGGATGAAGGCCAGGTGGAGCGAGTCCCCGGGCCGCCACACACCGCGGTCGCCGAAGAGGTATCCCTTCAGCCCCTGGGGAAGCGCCTCACCGCCCACATCGAACGCGCTGAGGTCAAGTGCGGAGCCATCGTCCACACGCAGATAGCCGCGCTGGTCCTTGGACCGGGCCACCACCAGGAAGGGCGTATGGGCCGGCGTCTCCAGATCGGCAAAGCCCTGGCCGTCGGTGGTCAGCCGACCCAGCGTGCGGAGCTGCAGGTCCAGCACATCCACCTCAGCGCCGGTGACGGCGGAACCGGTGCGCAGATCGCTCACCACGACCCGGAGCCGGCCGTTCGCATCGCGCTTGGCCAGCAGACCGAGGTCGCTGGAGAGCACATTGCGGCTCACTTTCCTGCGACCGCCGTAGTAGCTGGATGAGCAGGGGTTGTCGCGTTCACGATGGTCATAGTCATCGGGATACCAGGGGTCGTCATCGTAGTAGTAGGCGCCTGCGCGATCGAAGAAGCTGTCGTCCAGCGTCGGTTGCTCCGTACGGCCGGTCATCCAGGTTCCGGGGGAAGGCGGTGCACCTGTGCCGCAGGGAAAGACGGATTGGTCCTGGCGGAAGCCGAGCTCCACCCGGTGGATGGCCCCGGGTTCCGGGGAGACGAGCTTGTCGAGGTCGAGGAAGTAGCGGTTCCACTGACCCGGATCGGAGCCGTCCGTGCTTGTGAGGGGGACATCCTGCTCGGCCACCAGACGCCCCACGCGGGCCAGCTCGTCGCCACCGGCCAGGTCGTTCACCTGGAGGAACTGCGGGATGTTGTCGGCGTGCACCCGGATGACCCGCACCGTCACCGCCCGGAGGTTCACCGCCTCGAAGGGGAGCTTGCGGCCCCCGGTGGTCGGCAGCACCACGCCATCGTCCGTGAAGCGCACGGCCGGACCTGGTTCAGGGAAGCGCACACGGGTCGTCACATCCCGGTCGAGCGCGGTGCCCGATGCGGTGCGGAGGCCTGCGGCCGCATATACGACCTGCTCGCCATGTTGCGGTCCGTCGGGATGCAGCACCAGGGTGTTGCCCTCGACGGCGATCCGCATCGGCGGTTCGCCGGTGATGCCGGCCAGGCCGGTCAGGTCCTGCGCGGCGTCCGGCGGTTCGGAGAACAGCAGCCTCACCTGCTGTTCCCCGTCGAGCAGTGCGCGGGCGCTGAGCAGGGTGAAGCGTCCCGCCTCCGGAAGGTCGAGGCTTGTCCGGCCCTCGTCGCCGCTCCCGATCGCGGCCCCGTCCCAGATCAGCTCCACGGTGGTGGCGGAGGTGCCTTGGCGCACACTGTCGGCCACCAGGTCATGGCGGCGGCCGTCAGGTCCACTGCTGACCCGCACCGGTACATCCCGCCCGTCCTGCCGGACTCTGAAGCATGCGGCGAGCTGATCGGCCCGGGCCTGATCGGCGGTGGTCACCAGCCAGGTGATGCTCTGCAGGCCGCCTCCCTCGCCATCCAGCGGAGCCACGTCCGCCAGGTCAACGGCCAGGTGCTGTTCCAGCGTGTGGAACCCGAATCGGAAGGAGGACAGGTGCTCGGGCACCTTGACGATGGCCCCGAGCCGGAAAGTCACCGCATGGTCGGTGCCCGGCCGCAGCGCGTTGTCAGGCACGAAGGCCAGGGTGCGGGCATCGTGCCAGCGCACGGAGCCCTCCACCTCGGGATCGAGGTCGAAGAGCGAGGCGATCGTGCCTGCGCTTGTGTCGGTAAGGGTAAGCCCCTCCGCCAGACGCACCAGCACGGGCGAAGCCGCCGAGACCGGTCCGGCGGTGAAGGCCGTGATGTATGGCGCGAAGGCGGGGTCGGGGCGGGGGAGCGGGGGGCGGCTGCACGCAGTGAGCAGGATCGCGGCCGCCAAGGCCGCGGACCAGGACCGTGAACGGAGCATCAGGCTGGGGGATGTGCGGCATAAGGTAACCGCCATCGCATCAACGGCAAGGCGCCGGAAGGAATTGCTGGATCACGGCTCCGCCATCAGGCGGTCAGCCTCGTCGGCGCTGATGATGCGGTCGCCCATGGCGCCCACGGTGAACGCGTCGGTGAGCCCTTTCGCCTTCAGCTGCTCCTTGGCGGCCTCGGCCTCGGCACGGGTGCGGAACACGCCGTGGAAGTAACGGACAGCGTCCACGCTGGGCACGGGTGTCACGTTGCCGATCTCGATGTACTTGTCCATGATGTCCATGGGGACGTTGCCGGCGAAGGTGCCCACCTGCACCCGGTAGCGGACCAGGTTCTTGTCGATGCCGCCCACGGGTGTGCTGCGGAGGTCCTCAGGTCCTGTGAGGCGTGCGCCGGCCTCCTTGAGGCTCACCCGCTTGCCGTTCTTGAAGGCCACCAGGAAGGCGCCCTTGAAGCCTTTCAGCAGCATGTCCACCTTGTGCTTGGCGGCCGGGTTCACATCGGTGAAGCTGCCCGTGTAGTAGCGGGTGAGGCCATCCTCGCCTTCGATCACCACCAGGTCGGGGATGCCGGTGAAGATGTTCTTCGCGAGCTTGTTGCGGAAGGCGCCCAGCTGGACGCGCACCACCACATCCTCCGAGGCGGCGGGACCATCGGTGCCATCGAGGCCGGCACCGGCCTTGCGCACCTCCTCGTCGATGTCGATCAGCCGTCCGTCCTCCTCGGCCATCACGCGGCCATCGATGCCTTTGCCGCCCAACGCCAGCTGCCGCCGCAGCGCCTCGGGCAGGGCGTCGTAGTTGCCCACCACGTAGAAGGTGGTGTCGCCCCTTTCCAGGGTACGCACATCCGGGATGCTCAGGATCTTCTGGATCAGGTCCTCGGGGATGCCCTCCATGTGCTCCCCGACCTTCACCACATAGGCGCGGCGTTTCGCCGCGGTACCGGTGCGGCCGCGCGGACCAAAGGACTCCGCACGCGAGCGCACCATGTTCACGTTCGCCGAATCCTTGTAGTTCAGCCAGGCCTTCAGCAGCGCGTCATCGGTCAGGGTCACTCCATCGGCGTCCACCGCAGCGACCGGGGCGGTGTTCAACTCCAGGTCGAGATGGTCGGGCACGCCATCCCCGTCGCCGTCCAGCGGGCAACCGTTGGCATCCACAGGCACGCCGGCGGGGGTGCCCGGGCACTGGTCGTTCCAATCGGTGACGCCGTCGCCGTCCTCGTCATCGGCCAGGGCCAGCAGGTCCATCTCTTCGGTCGAGAGCGTGGGGCCTTCGCTGTCGCGTGGCTTCCGCGAGCCGATGCCGTAGCTCAGGCAGAACGAGCTGAACAGGAACCGGTCCATCCGTGCGTCACCCTGGCGCTCCTCCCGGCTGTCCTGCGTGACACCGTCGATCAGGTCGGTGGAGGTGAAGTGCATGGTGGTGCCGATGCGGAGGTCGAACCGTCCGCCCAGATGCATGCGCGCGCCGATGCCCACCGGGACCGCCCAGGTGAGCTCGGGGTATTTGCCGAAGCCGTCGAGGTCGAGCTCGCGGATGTCGCTTTCATAACTGTAGTCGCGTTGCAGCTGCACGGCATCGCCGGCCTGTGGGTCGCTCTCCGCCAAGTCCCGGATGGTGCCATCGCTCCAGTAGTGGTACATCCGTCCCTGCGCATCGAAGCGGTCCGTCTTGCTGAGGAACTCCACGGCCTCAATGCCGATCGAGAGGTAGGGCTCCACCCTTCGGCCCGGGTTCAGCAGGTGGTGGAAGTTGTAGGTGAACTGGAATCCGCCTGTGGTGACGCGCGACTCGAAGTTGAGGTTGCGGGTGAGGCTGCGCTCATTGGCGCCCATGCGACCGTGCAGAGCGTAGAGCCCCACATCGAGCCACGGGGTCAGTGGCGTGCCGACCCGCAGTTCATAACCCACACGGGTCAGCAGCGGGCTGTATCCCTTGTGACCGTTCCCGATGTCGCCCACGAAGGCGAACATGCCCACGCCCAGGCCGAAGGTGGGGCGCACGCCGTGGCGGCTGCTGTCCGCCTCCTGTGCGGCCGCGCTCCCGGAAGTCACACCCAGCAGGCCGGCCAGCGCCATCGCGAAGGTCGTGCGCGCGACGGGCCGGTGGCGGTGGCGGGGCAGCATGCGGGGAAAGTTAGCTTTCCCGGACTATTGGACCCAGGTCTGGTTGGAGAGCATCAGCGCCTCCTGCACGGTGATGCGTTCGCCGTTGTTGTAGGCCGTGACGAAGGGGCCGGGCAGATCGTGGCCGGCGGCCACCAAGGAGACACGCTTGTCCCGCGCCTCGCGGTACTGGCTGTAGGTGCCCGTGGTGTATTTGATCCATCCTTCGTGGCGTTCGATGCTGAACGGCTCGTTGAACCGGTGGCGGTCGACGAAGTACGCACGTCCCACTTCGCGGTGCGCCGCGGTGATCTGCACCTTGTAGGCGATCCCTTTCTCGGGTGCGGGGATGCCTTTGGACACTGTCGTTCCGGTGGCGGTCGGTTGGCTGCCCGCACCGGAAGGGGGGGGCGTCTCCTGCGCGGTCTCGGTCTTCCCTTCCTTGGCGGGCAGATTGAGACCGGGGTCCTGCGCATCGGTGGCGTTCATGCGGGCCTGGTCCTGCTGCAGGGCACTGAAGGCCATGTCGCCGATGGTGAAGGTGGAGGCACCGACGGCCACGCGCTGCGTCTCGTCGTTCAGCAGGTAACCGAACTCGCCGGAGACCGTGTAGTCCCCATCGGGCTGGCCGTTCGCACGCAGCTTGTACGCCACTTTGAGCTCCTGGTCGGCGGGCAGGTTGAGCCAGACGAACTTGGCGATGCGGTCCTGCGTGGTGAAGATGGCCTGTGCGCTGCCCTTCTCCATCGCGGTGAATCCCGCGGGGAGGTTCTCCTGCAGCTTGCCGAAGCCGCGGATGTCACCCTTCTTGATCATCACTTCCACGAGGAGTTCGCTGGCAGAGACGAGGGTCACCTTTCGTTCCACGGTGACACCGCCCGGCCCCTGGCCAGGGGTCGAGGGCATTGCGACGGGTTCCTCGGCCGGCACGGGTGCCGCGCCGGCAGCGGTGACAACGTCGTTGGAGGCGTCCATCGGCTGGGTGACGGGTGCTTCGGCGGGTGCTGCTGCGGCGGCGACGGCGGGGTCGCCCATGACGGTGACGGTGGATGTGGCGAGGTCGTAGGTGCGCCGCTCATTGTCGAGGATGTAGCTGAAGCGGCCGTTGATCGGCATCTGGCCGCTGGCCGTGGCGGATGCGACCAGGTTGTAGGAGACCTTGAAGGTCGGTTGCGTGGGCAGCGACATCCAGATGAACTTGGCCTTCTGGTCGCTGAAGGTGAAGGATGCGCCTTTCGTTTCGATGGCGGTGCAGGTGAATCCCTCGGGGAGATCGATCTGCAGCTTGGCGAAGCCGCTGAGGTCGCCTTTCTCCACCGTCACGGTCACCTTGGTCTCGCTGCCCGGCATCACCGTCGGGGGCGCATCCTGCGTGATCTTGATATCGGCGAGCAGGAAGAGCTCGATGAGGAGGACGCCGATGAGGTCGACGAGGATGAGCAGTTGGGCCATGGATCCGGAACGGTTTGCACGGCCCTTCGGTGGGCCTGAGCAAAACTACCCGGAGGCCTTGCGGCGCGAGGAGGTGGAGGCGGGTCCGTTGCGAACAGCGCCATGTTGAGAAGGGGCGCGGCCGCTAGAAGTTCGGCTTCAGCATGTACTTGCTGTAGAAGGCATCGATCGCATCCACGGCCTCCTGGGCCGTGTCCACCAGCGTGATCAGGTCGAGGTCGGTGGGGTTGATGTAGGCGTGGCGGTCGCCCATGGTGTGCTTCACCCAATCGAGCAGACCTTTCCAATAGGAGCGCCCGACCAGGATGATGGGGAAGCGGCCGATCTTCTGGGTCTGGATCAGGGTGAGGGCCTCGAAGAGCTCGTCCAGGGTGCCGAAGCCACCGGGCAGCACGATGAAACCCTGGGAGTACTTCGTGAACATGACCTTGCGCACGAAGAAGTAGTCGAAATGCAGGCTCTTCTCCTTGTCGATGTACGGGTTGGGGGCCTGCTCGAAGGGCAGCTCGATGTTGAGCCCCACGCTGGTGCCACCGCCGCGCTGGGCGCCCTTGTTGGCCGCCTCCATGATGCCTGGTCCGCCGCCGGTGATCACGCCGTAGCCGTAGCCGGTGAGCAGGAAGGCGATCTCCTCGGCGAGCAGGTATTCGGCGCGCTCGGGTGCGGTGCGGGCGCTGCCGAAGATGCTCACGCAGGGCCTGATGCGCTGCATGGCCTCGAAGCCCTCGACGAACTCGCTCATGATCTTGAAGATGGCCCAGCTGTCGTTGGCCTTCACCTCGCTCCAGCCCTTCCGCTTGAAGGCCTTGCGGATGCGGCGTTCGCTTTCGTCCTGTGCGTGCTGTACCGGCGCGGCCGGCTTGGGTGTGCGTTTCATCGCAGTTCGTTGCTGAGGTATCGGGCGGTATGGCCGCGACCCATGCGTACGACCTCCTCGGGTGTTCCGCGGGCCACGATGCGTCCGCCGCCATCGCCGCCCTCGGGGCCCATGTCGATCACATGGTCGGCCACCTTGATGATGTCCATGTTGTGTTCCACGACGAGCACCGTGTTCCCCTGGTCGACCAGCCGGTCGAGCACGGCGATCAGCTGCCGTACGTCCTCGAAGTGGAGGCCGGTGGTGGGCTCGTCGAGGATGTAGAGCGTGCTGCCGGTGCCGCGTCGCCCGAGCTCGCTGGCGAGCTTGATGCGTTGCGCCTCGCCACCGCTGAGGGTGGTGCTGCTCTGTCCGAGGGTCACGTATCCAAGGCCCACATCGATGAGGGTGCGCAGCTTCACGGCCAGTTGGGGAAGGTCGGCGAAGTGCTCCAGGGCCTCCTCCACGCTCATGTCCAGCACGTCCGCGATGCTTCGGCCCTTGAAGCGCACTTCGAGCGTTTCGCGGTCGTATCGCTTGCCGCGGCAGGTCTCGCAGGGCACGTCCACATCGGGCAGAAAGTTCATGGCGATGGTGCGCACGCCGGCGCCCTTGCAGGTCTCGCAGCGCCCGCCGGCGGTGTTGAATGAGAAGCGTCCGGCCTTGTAGCCGCGCACTTTGGCGCCCGGCAGTTGGGCGTACAGTTGGCGGATGGCGTCGAACAGCCCGGTGTAGGTGGCGGGATTGCTGCGGGGGGTGCGTCCGATCGGGCTCTGGTCCACCTCGATCACCTTGTCCAGGTGCGCCAGCCCGTCCACCTTGCGGTGGGGCAATGGCCGTGTATCGGCGCGGTGGAAGTGGCGGGCCAGGATCGGGTAGAGCGTGTCGCCGATGAGGGTGCTTTTCCCGCTGCCGCTCACACCGGTGACGCAGATGAACATGCCGAGGGGCAGCACGAGGTCCACATCCTTGAGGTTGTGGCCGGTGGCGCCGAGCACCGAGAGCCGTTGACCGTTGCCGGTGCGGCGCTGGCGCGGCACGGGGATGTTGAGCTCGTCGCGCAGATAGCGGCCCGTGAGGCTGTCCGCATTGCGCACCTCCGCGGGCGTCCCCTGGGCCACGATGCGGCCGCCGTGCTCGCCAGCCCCCGGACCAATGTCGATCAGGTGGTCCGCCTGCACCATCATCTCCTTGTCGTGCTCCACCACGATGACGCTGTTGCCGCCATCGCGCAGGTGGCGAAGGCTGGCGATGAGCCGGTGGTCGTCGCGCTGGTGCAGGCCGATGCTGGGCTCGTCAAGGATGTAGAGGACCCCGGTGAGCTGGCTGCCGATCTGGGTGGCCAGCCTGATGCGCTGGGCCTCGCCACCGCTCAGGGTGCGGGCGCTGCGGTCCAGTGTGAGATACTCGAGGCCCACGTCGATGAGGAAGCGGGTGCGGGCGGTGATCTCCTTCACCACATCGCGTGCGATCAAGGCCTGCCGTCCCTCGAGGCGGTCCAGAAGCCCTTCGGTATGGGCATGCAGCCGGTCCAGCGGCATCGAGGCGAGCTCGTGGATGTTGAGCCCGTCGAGCCGGAAGTGCAGCGCGGTGCGCTTCAGGCGAGTGCCCTTGCATTCGGGGCAGGCCACCATATGCGTGAACTGCTCGGCCCATTTCTGCGCCTGCGTGCCGCCTTCCTTGGCCTGCTCAAGGATGAAGGGGATGATGCCCTCGAACTGCACGGTGCGGTCGCTCAGTCCCACCTGGCTGCTCACACGGAGGGGCTCGTCCAGGCCGTTGAGCAGTGCGGCCACCACCGGGTCGCCCATCTCCTCCACGGGTGTGTCCAGATCGTGACCGAAGCCGGCCAGCACGGCCTCCACCTGACGGAAGATCCAGGAGTTCTTGAAGCTGCCCAGGGGCAGCACGGCCCCGCGGCGGATGCTCTTGCTGCGGTCCGGGATGATCTTGCCGATGGCCACATCGGTCACCTGGCCCAGCCCGCTGCACCGTGGACACGCGCCGTAGGGACTGTTGAAGCTGAACAGGTTCGGCTCAGGCTCCTCGTAGGCGATGCCGCTCGTGGGGCACATGAGGTGGCGGCTCAGGTAGCGGGGCTGCGTGCCGTCCGGCGGCAGGGCCATCAGGTTGCCCTTGCCGAGCTTCAGCGCCAGGTCGCAGGCATCGGCCAGCCGTTTGCGGCCGGGGCCGGACCGGCCTTCGGCAGGCACCTTCAACCGGTCGATCACCACCTCGATGTCGTGCACCTTGTAGCGGTCCAGGCGGGGGCGGGTGGTGAGGTCGATCACCTTGCCGTCCACGCGGGCCCGGAGGAAGCCCTGCCGCAGGAACTGCTCGAAGAGCTCCTTGTAGTGCCCTTTGCGGCCGCGTACGACAGGGGCGAGCACGAGCAGTTCACCGCCGGCGTGCTCCTCCATCAGCAGGTCCACGATGCGGGCATCGGTGTAGCGCACCATGCGTTCCCCCGTGACGTAGGAGTAGGCGTCCGCGGCCCGGGCGTAGAGCAGGCGCAACAGGTCGTAGATCTCCGTCACCGTGCCCACGGTGCTGCGCGGGTTGCGGCTGATGGTCTTCTGTTCGATGGCGATCACCGGGCTGAGCCCGGTGATGAGGTCCACATCGGGGCGCTTGATGCCGCCGAGGAACTGCCGCGCATAGGCGTTGAAGGTCTCGATGTAGCGGCGCTGCCCTTCGGCGTGCAGGGTGTCGAAGGCGAGGCTGCTTTTGCCGCTTCCGCTGAGGCCTGTGATCACCACGAGCTGGTCGCGGGGGATCACCACGTCGATGTTCTTCAGGTTGTGCACACGGGCGCCCAGCACCTCGATGGCGGCATCGCCGGTCGGTGGTGCGGTGGCGCTGGCGGTGTCCGCAGCTTCACTCGTCCTGGGCACCTTCCGCGGCATCGAAATCGGCGGCAGGCAGCAGCAGCTCGTAGCGCCGGCCCGCGGGGTTGGACAGGCGGGTCTCCCGCAGCCAGGGGTTCAACAGCTTGAGCACCTTGTAGGAGGTGCCCTGCTCGGCCGCGAAGGCGGCCAGGTCGCTCACGGTCCCGTCCACCACGTGGGTGCGGACCTTGTAAGGCGCGTAAAGGTCCTTGGCGCGGATATGGAACCCATAGCGGCCCGGGTCGGCCATGATCTCCTTCATCGCGAGGGCCCGGAACACATATCGGGAGGTCTCCTCGGGCAGGAGCAGGTCGTAGTAGTCCCTGGCGTTCTGCCGGCCGATCTGCTTGTCGAGCCCTCCGATGCCCAGGTTGTACGAGGCCATGGCCATGGCCCAGGAACCGTAGCGCGCGTAGGCCTCCTTCAGGTACCGGGCCGCGGCCCGTGTGCTCTTCACCACATTGTAGCGCTCATCCACCTCGCTGCTCACCTCCAGGCCGTAGCGCGGGGCGGTGTCCTTCATGAACTGCCAGAAGCCTGCCGCGCCCATGGGGCTCACCGCGTTGGTGAAGCCGCTCTCGATGAGGGAGATGTACTTGAGGTCCTCCGGCACGCCCTCCTCGCGAAGCACCTGTTCGATGAGGGGGAACCACCGCGCGGCCCGCTTGTGCGCGAGGATGGAGTTGCTCTGCCAGTAGGTGTTCACCAGCAGTTCACGGTCCAGCCGTTCCCTCACATCGAGCTTCTCCAGCGGAACACGCTCGCCACACAGCTCCACGGTGTTCGGCAGGGTGAGGGAGAAGATCTTGTAGCTGGCGTTGAAGTGGCGCTGGTGGTCCAGGTCGTTGTGCTCCTCGATCACCGCGTAGGTGAACAGGTTGGCGACCAGCACACCGGCCAGCAGGAGGGTGCCCGCCCCGGCGATGCGCAGGGCGTGGATGAGCGGGGTGCGTGGTTCAGGGGCCATGGCCGGATCGGGCTGGACGAGGGCGTCGCGTGGGCAGGTAGAGCAGCAGGAAGACGACGACGGCGTACAGAACGAAGATCGCCGTGTGAAGGTTCCCCCAGGCGCCCACGAAGCGCAGTGCCGCAAAGTTAAGGAACACGCTGAGGGCCCCCAGCGCGCCGAAGGTGAGGGCCACCTGGCCGTCGCTCAGGCCCAGGTAGCTCAGGTGATGGGTGGTGTGGTCGCGGCCGCCGACGAAGGGGCTTCGTCCTTTTCCGATCCGGTTGATGGTCACGGTGGTGGTGTCCACGATGGGCAGCAGGAACACCACGAGGGTCATGACCGCCTGGCGCCAGTGCTCATCCGCGCCGCTCACCGGGGAGGGGGCGTTCCAGAAACAGCGGATCCCGACGAAGGCGAGGTACACGCCCAGGAACTGGCTGCCGGTATCGCCCATGAACATCCTGCTGGGGTTCCAGTTGTAGAACAGAAAGCCGGCCAGCGCTGCGATGGTGCCCACCAGCAGCACCATGTGCACGCCCTCCACGGGGCCCAGCATCAGGTGCACCACCAGGCCGTTGAGCAGGATGAAGATGGAGACCACCGTGGTGATGGCGTCCATGTTGTCCAGCATGTTGATGGAGTTCATGATGCCGACGACCCATACGACGGTGAGCAGCATGTCGGCCCAGGCTGTTCCGAAGAAGTGGATGCTGTTGCCCGAGGCGACGAGCAGTGCGCCGCAGCCCACCTGGGCGAGGAACTTCAGGACGGGGCGTGTGTTGTAGGCATCATCGGCCAGGCCGAGGAGGAAGCCGAGCGAGGTGGCCGCGATGAGGCCCAGCAGGCCGGGCTGCCAGAGCGGTGCCAGGGCCGGGAAGAACACGCCGTTCACCGAGAACGCGCCGAGGAAGACGATGAAGAAGGCGATGCCCCCGAAGGCGGGCTTGTGGGTGGCGCTCCAGCGCACCAGGTCCGTGTTGTGCTCACGCGAGCCCAGCGTGCGGGCGAAGCGCATGAAGAGCGAGTTGATCAGCAGCGAGAAGAGGACCGCGGCGAAGAAGAGGCCGGAGTAGATGAGGAAGAGCTGTGCCGGGGTGTACATGGCCGGGGCTAGGCAAGCGTGGCCAGCAGGTCCTTCAGGGGAAGGCCCGCCTGGTCCTTGGCGTTCACGATCGGTGCGGTCACGCCCCACTCGATCCCCAGGGCGGGATCGTTCCAGAGCAGCGTGCGTTCGGCCGCCGGGTCCCAATAGCGCGAGCATTTGTACTGGAACAGGGTGTTGTCCTCCAGCACCGCTAGACCGTGGGCGAACCCTTCGGGGATGAACAGCATCACCGGCGCGCTGTCGTCGAGCCGGATGCTGAAGTGCCGGCCAAGGGTCGGGCTGTCGGCGCGCAGGTCCACGCACACGTCGAGCACGGCGCCGCGTGCCACGCGCACCAGCTTGGCCTGGGCCGACGGGCCCGCCTGCAGGTGCAGTCCGCGCACCACGTTCCTGCGCGATACGGATTCATTGTCCTGCACGAAGCGCAGGTCCAGGCCGGTGGTGGCGGCGAAGGTCCGCTCGTTGAAGCTCTCCAGGAAGTGACCCCGGTCGTCGCGGTGCACGGCGGGCCGCAGGACCAGAAGACCGTGAAGAGGGGTGGTCTCGATCCGCATCAGCCCCTGCCGGTGAGTTTGTCCAGGAACCCTGTACGCCGCCCCCCCTTGCCACCCTTGCGGTCCCCACGGTCCTCGTAGTAGCCGTACCCGGTGCCGTAGCCATGCCCGTAGCCATAGCCGTAGCCGTAGCCGTAACCGTAGTTGTAGCCGTATTTGTTGCGGTCGATGTCCACGCCGTTGAGGATGGTGGTGATGCGGGTGATCCGGTTCTCGTTGATCAGGCGGTCCACGTTGTGGATGAAGGCCTTCTTGCTGTAGTCCGAGCGGAAGATGTAGATGGGATAGTCGGCGCGCTGGATCATGGCGATGCCGTCGGTGACGAGGCCCACGGGCGGATTGTCGATGAGGATCACATCATAGCTCTTCTTGAGCTCCTCGATGATGAGGCTCATGCGTTCGCTGATCACCAGTTCGGACGGGTTCGGCGGGATGGGGCCGGCGGTGATGAAGTAGAGGTTCTGAAGGGCGCTCTGCTGGATGCAGTTCTCCAGGGTGTCCTTGTTGATGAGCAGGGTGCTCATGCCGCGCACGTTGTCCACGCCGAAACCCAGGTGGATCTTGGGTTTCCGCATGTCGAGGTCCAGCACGATGACGCGCTTTCCACTGAACGCGATGATGCCGGCCAGGTTGATCGCCACGAAGGTCTTCCCCTCGCCGCTGATGGTGCTGGTGATGGCGATGAGCTTGGGCCCCGGGCTGTTGTCCACGAACTGCATGTTCGTGCGCACGGTGCGGAAGCTCTCGGCGATCAGGCTCTTGGGGTTCTTGTCGACGAGCAGCTGGCTGATGGGGATCTCCTTCTTGTACTTGGGGATCATGCCCAGGATGCCGATGGACGCGCTGGAGGTCTTGGCGATGTCGTTCAGGGAGGTGATGTTGTCGTGGAGCACATAGCGCACCAGCACGATGAGGAAGCTGATCACCATGCCGGTGAGCAGGTAGGAGAAGATGACCAGGTTCCGGTTGGGCGCCATCGGCACCGCAGGGATCACCGGTCGCTCCAGGACCTTGTTGTCCGGCACGAAACCGGCACGGCTGATCCGGTACTCGATGTCCTTCTCCAGCAGCAGGGTGTAGTACTTCTCGTTGATCTGGAACAGGCGGTCGATGCGGGCGAACTCGAGCTCCTTCTCGGGAAGGGTGAGGAAGCGCGCCTCGTGCTGCAGGATGATGTCCTGGTACTCCTTCACCTTGTCGGTGAGCCGTGCGCGCAGGCTGCGGATGCTGTTCACCACGAGGCCCTTCTGCACCTGGATGCGATGCTCCACATCGCGCACGGCCTGGTTGCTGGGCGTGGCCTCCAGAAAGAGCTCCTCGCGTTCCAGGAGGAGCTTCTGCAGCGATTCGATCATGGTCGTGAGCGAACGCTCGTACGTGGTGCCGACCAGGAGGGGCATCAGGTTGTACACATCGATGTCGCCCAGGGCCTTGTCGGTGGACTGTTCGATGGCGGCCAGAAGGTCCATCTCCACCTGCACCTCCACGATCCGGTCCTCGTATTCCCTCACACGGTTCAGATAGATCGGCGTCAGTTCGCTCATGTCGGACACCTTGTTCTCCATCTTGAAGGCCTGCATGCGGTACTCGGATTCGCGGAGCTTGTCGAACACGGTGTCCTTCTGCGATTCGATGAACCGGAGGATGCTCTCGGCGCTCTCGCGCATCCGTTCCACGTCGTAGCCGATGTAGGTCTCGGCCATGGCCTCGGCGAGGTCGCGCGCCAGCACGGGGTTGTTGTCGCGGCAGTCGATGGCCACCGTGCGGGCGTCGTTGTCCAGGATGCGGGCGTCGATCTGCTTGGAGTACTGGGCCACCAGGCTTGCCGGGCTGTTGATCCGGAAATAGGTGGACCCATCGGCCTCCATGCGCTCCTTCATCGCCACATCGTCGAGCCACACGCTGCAGCGGAAGTGCGGGGTGGTGACGCGCTCGCTGAGGTCGAAGGTGAGGGTGAGCGGCTGGCCAGCCACGGCATAGGTGAAGGTCGCCTTGCCTTCGGTGTCCAGGTCGATGAAGATGGGCAGGTCGCGCACCCGGGGGTCGAGCACCTCGACGTCCTCGATGCGGAAGAAGGTGCCGGTGTAGAGCTCGTTGGTGAGGATCTGGCCCTTGTAGAAATAACTGACCTCCAGGGGAAGCTTCCGCAGCACCTTGTCGATGAAGAACTTGGACCGGAGCAGCTCCACGTCGGCCAGCAGGTTCTTGTCCTCCACGAACTGGTTCATCTCCAGCACCAGCTGGGCATTGTTGCTCTCGCGGATCTGGAGGATCGCGCCGCTCTTGAAGGTGGGGGCGGTGTAGCGGAGGTAGAGGTAGGCCGCGGCGCCCGACAGGATGATGCAGAGCAGGATCCAGATCGAGGATCGCTTGATGATGTACAGGAACAGCCCGAGGTCGAACTCGTTGCTGAAGTTCGTGATCCGCTCCCGATAGCTGTCGAGGGTGATGTTCCGCTGGCTGACGTCCTCGTTCAGCATGCCGCCGCTATTGGAAGCCCCGGATGATCCCGATCACCAGCACCACGCTGGTGAGCAGGGTGATGATGGGGGTGATGTCGGCGAGCACCTCGCGCACAAGCTCCGGGTTCGGCTCCACGTACACCACATCATCGGAGAACATCACCATGTCGGCGTACTTCAGGCCTTCGATGTCGGTCAGGTCGAACTGGAAGACCTGCCTGCTGCCGGCGCCATCGCGACGGAACACCTTCACCTTGTGGGCGTTGCCGCGTTTGGCCACCCCTCGGGCGCTGGCCAGCACCTCCAGCAGGGTGGTGTTCGCGTTCTCCAGGGGCACCACCACCGCATCTCCGCCGCCGCCGGGGAAGACCACCACGCGCCGGTTGGTCACGCTCAACTGCACGAAGGGCCGGTTGTAGAACTCCATGTAGCGCTCCTCGAGCCAGGTCTCCGCTTCGCGCAGCGTTTTCCCGGCCAGGATCACGCGACCGAGGAGGGGCAGCTTCACCTTGCCATCGGGCTCCACCAGGTAGTTGAACTGCAGGCGCTGCAGGTTCCGCGCATTGTCCGCCCCCGTGCCTATCGACACCATGTCGATCATCTTGAAGCCGTCGTTGGCGAACAGACGGAACTGCAGGTAGTCGTTGGGCTGGATCTTGAAGGCCAGGTCCACCGTGTCGGGAACGGAATCGAACTGATAGCCGAGGGGTGTCCTGAACATGATGTCCCGGTTGATGGTGCAACCGCCGCCCATCACCACCACCATCGCCACCACCGCCAAGGGCGCAAGACGTGCCGTTCGCATCCCGCAAAAGTAGCGTTCTCGCCCCACGGTCAGTTCAACAGGGCATCGTAGAGACGGGCCGTATCCTCGACGAGCCGCGTGTAGTGGTACCGCTGTCGGACGAAGTCCCATCCCTGCTCGCCCATGCGGCCGCGCAGGACATCGTCCTCCACGACGCGCAGGATGGCCTCGGTCATCGTCGCCAGGTCGCCGGAGGGGCTGAGCAGGGCCGACCGGTCGGGCAGGACGACGTTCTCCACGCCACCCACGCGGGTGGTCACCACGGGTCGGTCGGAGGCCTGCGCCTCGATGAGGCTCACCGGGGTGCCCTCGTTGAGCGACGTGAGGACCACCAGGTCGACGCCGGCGTACACGATGTCCACCTCCTTGATCCAGGAGGTGAAGGTGACGGTGGCCGAAGGCACCATCGCCCCCTGTCCGGCGCCGTACCCGAAGCCGTGGCCGTTGAAGATGGGACCCACGGCATGGCTCAGACCGAGCTCACGGACCCGGGCTTCCAAGCGGTCGCGCTCCTCGCCATCGCCCACGATGAAGGCGCGGACGCGTTTGTGGGTGCGCCGGGCCACGGCGGCCATGGCCTCCAGGAAGAGGTCGTGGTTCTTGATGGGCACGAGCCGGCCCACGATGGCGATGGCGATCTCGTCGTCGGCCACGCCGTACACGCTGCGGAAGAAGGCCCGTTTGCGCGCGCGGTCCTCCCTGAACCGGCTCAGGTCGAAGCCCAGGGGAATGACGCTCACCTTGTCGTCGGGGCAGATGCGGTGCTCGTCCACCAGTTCATGCTTCTGCTTCTCGCTGATGGCGATGATCCGGCTGGAACGGCGGGCGAGGAAGCGCTCGATGTTCTTGTAGAGCGCGGTGCGCACCGGGCCGAAGTAGCTGTGGAAGACATGGCCATGGAAGGTGTGCACGATGGCCTTCACCCCCAGGTCCGCTGCGGCCATGCGGCCCACGGCGCCGGCCTTGGCGGCATGGGTGTGCACGATGTCGGGCTTGAACTCGCGGATGAGCTGTTTGATCCGCCGGTAGGCCCCCCGGTCGCGCCACGGGGCCACCTCGCGTTGGAGCTCCGGCAGCACCATGGCCTCCACCCCCAGGGAGCGGAGGATGTGATGGCTGCCTTCCTCGGTGGCCTCCTGGCTGCCTCCCACGAGCAGGGTCTCATAATCCCCCGGCAGGTAGCGCGTGAGATAGGCGGCGTTGTGCGTGGGGCCCCCGAGGTTGAAGCGGTTGATGATCCGGAGGATGCGGGGCATGGGCCGTCGTCAAAGGTAACCGGGGGCGCGGTCAGGGATCAGGCCATGTGCCGACGCCACCACGTGAGATAGACGATGAGGGCATGCACGGTTGCCTGAGAACTTCCGGGCGAAGGGCCGTGGAACCGGTCGAGCACCCGCTCCACCGCGCCGGGTTCCAGGCCTGCGGAGCGCAGCAGCTCCGCATCCCGGCAGGCCTCCACGCGCTCCGACAGCGGGCCTTTCAACAGGGGGGTGAGCGGCACTTCGAATCCGCGCTTGGCCCTGGCCAGTGTGCCCCGCGGCAGCAGATCGCCGAAGGCCTCCCGGAGCAGGTGCTTGCCGGAGCCCTTGCGGAATTTGGCGCCGGCCGGCAGGGCAAAGGCCAGTTCCACCACCCGCCGGTCCAGGAACGGGGTGCGCACCTCGAGGGCGTGGGCCATGCTGGTGATGTCCACCTTGCGCAGCATGTCGTCCGGCAGCACCGTGTGAAGGTCGGCCCACAACAGGCCGTTGAGGTCGCGGTGCGTGGCCAGGGGGGCTGTGATGGCCGCCCGGCGGAGCGCGAAGGCGGCCTCGTCCGCTACCGGGTGGAGCAGCGCCGCGGCGTCGAGCTCCTCATCCCATGCGGCCAGCAGCAGGTACCGCTCATCCGCGCTCAACGCCGCGCTCCGGGCGAAGCGGTCGAGCTGGCGCACCTTGTCGGCGATCGGGTGGTTGCGCGAGCGGGGCAGGACCTTCCACAAGGGCGCTCCCAGCAGGGCCAGGCGCTCCATGGCTCCGGGCGTGCGCACCCGCAGTTCGGCCTGGTGCTTCCGGTAGCCGCCGAACACCTCGTCCGCACCATCGCCGCTCAGCGCCACGGTCACCTGCTGCCGGGTGCGGGCGTTCAGCACGTAGCTGGGCAGGGCGCTCTGGTCCGCGAAGGGCTCGTCCAGCGCGGCCAGAAGACCGTCATAGCTGGCGGCCAGGTCGTCGTGCCCCAGCGTGAAGGTGGTGTGGTCGGTGCCCAGGTGGCGCGCCACGGCCTCGGCGTACGGGGTCTCGTCGTAGTAGGCTTCCGTGTACCCGATGCTGAAGGTGCGCAGGTCGGGTTTGTGCTGTTTGGCCAGCGCGCTCACGATGCTGCTGTCCAGCCCGCCGCTGAGGAAGGTGCCCACGGGCACATCGCTCACCAACCGGATCCGCACGGCATCATCCAGGAGCTCGCGCAACCGCCGCGCAGGGTCTCCGGGCACGGGGGTGCCCGCCGCGGCGGACTCCGCATTGTACCAACGCTCCACGCGGACGCCTTGCGCATCCGCTGTCAGGGCATGGCCCGGCCGCAGCTTGTGCACGCCCTCCAGGATGGTGTGCGGCGCGGGGATGTAGTAATGGGTGAAGTAGGTGCGCAGCGACACCCGGTCCAGGCGTCGCGGAGCACCCAGGGCGAGGACGGCGCCCAATTCGCTCCCGAACAGGAGCGTATCGCCATGATGGCACCAGAGCAGGGGCTTCACGCCGAAACGGTCGCGGGCCAGGAAGAGCGAGCCCTCCTGCGCATCATGGATGGCCAGGGCGAAGAAGCCGTTGAGGTCGTGCAGGAAGGCCGGACCCTTCAGGACGAACAGGCGTAGGGCCACCTCGGTGTCGGTGCGGCTCTTGAAGCGATGGCCCTGGGCCTTCAGCGAGGCGCGGAGCTCGTTGAAGTTGAACACCTCGCCGTTGAAGACGATGGTGTACCGGCCGCCTGTGTCCGTGAAGGGCTGGTGCCCTGCGGCCGAGGTGTCGATGATGCTGAGCCGGCGATGACCGAGCATGGCGCGACCGGCGCGATGCACCCCCTCATCATCCGGGCCGCGGTGCGCGATGCACGCCAGGGCGGCCCGGATGCGGTCATCGGCCGGGGCCGCCCCGTGGCCGAGGTGGTAGGTACCGGCGATGCCGCACATGGCGCAAAGGTGCGTGGCGGAATGGAAAAGGCCGGGGCATCCCCGGCCTTTTTCAGTGCTGTGCGCTCGGCTACAGGTGGATCACCTCGCCGTAGGCCGCGGCGGCCGCCTCCATGATGGCCTCGCTCATCGTGGGGTGCGGGTGCACCGTCCTGATGATCTCGTGGCCGGTGGTCTCCAGCTTGCGGATGCTCACGCACTCGGCGATCATCTCGGTGACGTTGGCGCCGATCATGTGCGCGCCCAGCAGCTCGCCGTACTTGGCGTCGAAGATGAGCTTCACGAAGCCGTCCTTGTGGCCGCCGGCGCTGGCCTTGCCGCTGGCGGTGAAGGGGAACTTGCCCACCTTGATGGCCAGGCCCTTGTCCTTGCACTGCTTCTCGGTCATGCCCACGCTGGCCACCTCGGGGCTGCAGTAGGTGCAGCCGGGGATGTTGCCGTAGTCGAGCGCTTCGGGATGGTGCCCGGCGATCTTCTCCACGCAGATGATGCCCTCCGCGCTGGCCACGTGCGCCAGGGCCTGGCCGGGGGTCACGTCGCCGATGGCGTAGTAGCCGGGGATGTTGGTCTGGTAGTATTCGTTCACCGTGATGCGGCCCTTGTCGGTGGCGATGCCCACCTCTTCCAGCCCGATGCCCTCGATGTTGGGGGCGATGCCCACGGCGCTGAGCACGATGTCGCACTCCACCTTCTGCTCGCCCTTCGGGGTCTTGATGGTCACCACGCAGCCCTTGCCCTTGGTGTCCACGGCGGTGACCTCACTGCCGGTGAGCACCTCCATGCCCTGCTTCTTGAAGCTCTTCTCCAGCTGCTTGCTCACCTCCTCATCCTCCACGGGCACCACGTTGGGCATGAACTCCACCAGGGTCACCTTGGTGCCGATGGCGTTGTAGAAGTAGGCGAATTCGCTGCCGATGGCGCCGCTGCCCACCACCACCATGCTCTTGGGCTGCTCGGCGAGCACCATGGCCTCGCGGTAGCCGATGATCTTCTTGCCGTCCTGCGGCAGGTTGGGCAGCACGCGGCTGCGGGCGCCGGTGGCGATGAGGATGTGCTTGGCCTCGAGCACCTGCTTCTTCCCGTCGGCGCCGGTGACCTCGAGCTTCTTCCCGGGCAGGAGCCTGCCGGTGCCCATGATGACGTCGATCTTGTTCTTCTTCATCAGGAACTGCACGCCGTTGCTCATGCCTTTCGCAACGTCCCTGCTCCGCGCGACGATGGCCTTCATGTCGGGCGAGCCGGCCCCGACGGTGATGCCGTAGTCCTTGGCGTGGTTGATGTACTCGAACACCTGGGCGCTCTTCAGCAGGGCCTTGGTGGGGATGCAGCCCCAGTTGAGGCAGATGCCGCCGAGGGCCTCGCGTTCCACCACGGCGGTCTTGAGGCCCAGCTGGCTGGCACGGATGGCGGCCACGTAGCCACCGGGGCCACTGCCGAGCACGATCACATCATAGCTCATGAGGAGAAAGGGTAGCGGGTTGAGGGCGCGAAGGTAGCAGGCCGGGGGAGTTGCGGGCCCGCGCAGGTGCACCGCCCCCCGGCTGTCGCATGGTCGCGCGGAGCGGGCCTCCTGCACGCGCGCCTGATCACCGATCGATGGGCGGCGGAGGACCGTGACGGGCGGTGTCGACGATGTTCGCGGTGCGCCTATTTCTATGACATGTGCAAGCGAGGTTGATAAGGTCTGCCTGAGTGGATCACGGCCCAGAGGTGGTGGATGATCTTGCCGGCCACGTTGTTGAGCACGACGATGGGTCGTTTGCCTTGAGCGATCTTGCGGTGATAGTAGTCCTGTAGGTCCCCGGGCACACGGACGGCGGCCAAGGCGGCCAGTTTCAAGAGGCTTTTGAGCCTGTGGTTGGCGAAGGAGGACGTGGCGGTCTTTCCACGCACACTGGACCCAGAGGTGCGTTCGAAGGGTGCAACACCGGCATAACAGACCAGTTGCCTGGGTGAGTCGAAGCGGGTGAAGCCTTCGGTGTGGGCGATCAGGCTCGCTGGCCAGCACCGGACCGATGCCCGATACGGTCTGTGCCAGCTTGTTCCTGCCCTGCAAGGCGCTGTCCTTGCGGAGGAACACCGCGATGGCCCGGTCCAGCTTGGTGATCGACAGCTCCAGGGCCTTGAGCTGTCGCTGGAGCTCGGCTTTCACCAGGTCCTTGGTGTTCCCGGTGAGGTAGAGCACGTTGTCCTTCAACTGCGCGGTGTTCTTGCCCCGCTCCTTCACCAAGCGCTCGCGAAGTGCCAACAGCGCCTTGAGCTCGGCGAACTCCACGTGGCTCTGGCCGACCAAACGGGCCTTGTCCCTGAACCGGTGCGCGTATTGTGCGATGCGCCGTGCATCCACTTTGTCGCTCTTGCCCCGCTGCATGCCGATGCTCAAGCGGATATCCGTGGCGTGGGCCAGCCAAGTGGGGTGGCCCAGGTCCAGCAGGGTCTTCACCACCCCATGGCTGTAGTGCCCGGTAGGCTCCAGACACACCAGGGCGGTGGTGTCGCAGTGCCCCTGCCTGGCCCACTTGCGCAGTAGCGACCGCAGTCCAACACAGCTGTTCTTCACCCGCTCCTCCTGCACCAGCTTGCCTTGTTCGTCCTGCAAGACCACATCCAAGGTCGCCTTGCTTACATCGATACCGATCGTTCTCATGGTACTTTTGGTTCGTTCCACCTCTGAAGGGGCTGAGCAGGTGTCCGTTGCTTCAGAACTCTAACAGGCCGCGAGCCTCAATTTCTATCCGAGCCGTGGACACCGGGGTACGAGAGGTCCCAATAGGCGCACAGGACCAGATCCTGAACCTTGGCCCGGTTCACCTCCCGTACCGCTCGGCTTCCTTCAGTTGGTTCATCCGCTAAGTTCAGCGTGCAAGCCTAGAGTACCTTGGCCCGACACCAAAGACACCTTGACCATGAGCGACATCCACACGGGCGCTGCGGCGCCGGCACGCCCCACCTTGCTCACCGTGATCTGCATCCTGAGCTTCCTGGCCGGTGCTTGGGGCTTGGTCAGCGGAGTACGGAACGCGTTCACGGATGCCCCCCAGGCCGCAGTGGCTGAGATGCAGGGCGAGATGGAGAAGGCCATGGCCGAGATGGGGGATCAGCAGGTGCCCATGGTCGAGGAGATGATGGAATCGGCCATGTCCATGGCCGAGAAAGCGGCGGAGCACGCCAAGCCCCTGGGCTATGGTGAGATCGCCTTCTCCCTGCTCAGCCTTTTCGGCGTCTGGAACATGTGGAACTTGAAGCGGTCAGGGTTCTGGATCTACCTGGTGGCCTCCATCGGCGGTGTTGTGATGCCGCTGGTCTATCTGGGCGGGGGGATCGCGACCATCCTCGGACTGGGCTTTGGCGGGCTCATCACCGCGGTGTTCATCGTGCTATATGCGGTCAACTTGAAGCACATGCATTAGCCTCGGCGTGGCGGAACGGTGAGGCCGAAGCCGGCCCTACATTCGCCTCCATGGCCTCCACCTTCCTGCCGGACGATTCCGGTTCCACCCAGCGCCCGGACCTGCTCACGGGCCTCGGCATCCTGAGCTTCATCAACTGTGGGCTCTTCCTGCTCATCTACGGGCTTGGACTGCTCTTCACCCTCGGCCTGCGCGCGGTGCCCGAGGACGAGTTCATGGCGCAGATGAACGAGCAGATGGCCGGCATGAGCGACATGATGGGCGAGGAAGGCGCCGCGGCCTTCGAGGAGCTCGTGCCCTTGTTCTACCATGGCGGCGCCTTGTTGATGGGTCTGCTCCTGCTGCGCACCATCGCGCGCTTCATCGGGGTGATCAACATGTGGCGCGGCCGACGGCAGGGCTTCACCCTGTACGCCGCGGCCCAGGTGGTGGGCATCTTCATCCCGCACGTGGTGCTTCCCTGGAAGTACCTCGGTCTGTTCGGGCCCTTCCTGGCCCTGGCGTTCGTGGCCCTGTACGGCAGCCAGTTGAAGCGCTTCAGCTGAAGGGGCGTGAGGGGCGCGGCACCGTTCCTGGTCCTTCTTGGATCGACGCTCACCGGTTGCTTCTCCGTGCGCAGCACCGACCGCTTCAGCTACGCCAAGGTCGATGCGGCCACCTTCGCCCAGGCGCTGGCGGACAGCACGGACCATGTGCTGATCGATGTGCGCACACCCGGCGAGCATGCCAGGGGGCATCTGCCGGGCGCCATCAACCGCAGCTACCTGTCGTTGCGCTACGGCCGGCTGGTCCGCGACCTGGACCGGTCGACGCTCGTGCTGCTCTATTGCCACACCTGTCACCGCAGCCCGCTCGCGGCCCGGCGGATGAAACGCATGGGCTTCCGCCGCGTCGTTGACCTGCAGGGTGGCTTCCGCCAGTGGCCGGGCCCCACCACCACCGCGCCGTGATGCGCACCACACCGTTCGCCATCGGGATCGGGCTGGTCCTTGGACCATCGGCGATGGGCCAACCGGTGCGGTCCACCCCGACCACACCGTTCACCCTGGGTGTGGTGGAGTCCATCCACAGCACCGTCCTCGGCGAGGACCGCGTGCTCAACTTCGCGCTGCCGCAGGGCTACCACCCCGACAGCGCCGCGCAGTACCCGGTGATCTACGTGCTCGATGGCGGCGCTGATGAGGACTTCATCCACCTCGCCGGTGCCGCGCAATTCGCGTCGTTCCCGTGGGTCGAATGGCTGAGGCCGAGCATCGTGGTGGGCATCGCCAACGTGGACCGACGCCGCGACCTCACGTGTCCGACCACCATCGCCAAGGACAAGGACGACTTTCCCACGGCGGGCGGCAGCGCGGCCTTCATGGATTTCATCGCCAGGGAGGTGATCCCCTTAGTGGAGGCCAACTACCGTACCTCCCCGGAGCGCACCCTCATCGGCCAAAGTCTCGGCGGGCTCTTCGCCACCGAAGTCCTGTTGCGCCGCCCATGGCTCTTTCAGCACTACATCATCGTGAGCCCCAGCCTGTGGTGGGACCACGGTTCGGTGCTCCGGATCCCGGCGGATGCGTTGAGCGCGCCCGACATCGGGGTGGCCTCGGTGTACATCGCGGTGGGCAGGGAGGGCAGGGAGATGGAAGCGCCCGCACAGCAACTGGCCGGGATGGCGCGCAAGGCGCACGTGCCGAACGTGACCTACGAGCGCATCGCGGACCTGGACCACGCCACCCTCCTGCACGAGGCGGTGCTGAACGCGTGGCGGTGGAGAATGGAGGCGCGCAGGGTTCAATCCCGGTAGGCCACGCCGCTGATCTCCACGTTCACGCCGCGCGGAAGGCCCTTCACGGCCACGGCCTCGCGGGCGGGCGGTGTGTCGGTGAAGTAGGTGCCGTACACCTCGTTCACGGCGGTGTAGTGGGCCATGTCGCTCAGGAAGATGGTCACCTTCACCAGGTGATCGTAGCCGAGGCCTGCGGCGCGCAGCAGGTTGCCCACGTTCTCCATCACCTTGCGGGTCTCCGTGGCGATGTCGGCGGTGTGCAGGTTCCCTTGCTCGTCCAAGGCGATCTGCCCGCTGAGGTAGAGCGTGGGTCCGGCCTGGATGGCGGGCGTGTAGGGGGCAAGGGGCTTGGCGGCGTTGGGCGGGTGGATGGCGGACTTCATGGAATGCGTAGCGCGTTGGGAGTGTGCGTTTCGTGTTGGAAAAGGGTTGCGCGTTGCGTGTTGGGGCTTACGCGTGGACCTTCGCCAAAGGTGCTCCTGCCCCGTTGAACACGCAACACGCAACGCGCAACACACAACACGCCAGCACGCAGCTGACCGAGGTTGCCCGCCCAACGCACTACCGCCGGAGGGGTAACTTCGCGGCCCCCGCCTGTGCCCAAGGATTCGGCGGCTGAACCATGTCCGACACACGCCCCCTCATCCTGGTCACCAACGACGACGGCATCTTCGCGCCGGGCATCCGCGCCCTGGTGGAGGAGGTCCGCGCGTTCGGTCGGGTGATGGTGGTGGCGCCGGACAAGCCGCAGAGCGCCATGGGGCATGCGATCACCATCCACAGCTTCCTGCGGCTGAACAAGGTGGCCTACCTGGACGACCTGGACGCCTGGAGCTGCAGCGGCACTCCGGTGGACTGTGTGAAGCTGGCGATCTACAAGCTGCTGGAGGGACGCAAGCCCGACCTGCTGGTCAGCGGCATCAACCATGGGGCGAACATCAGCATCAACGTGCTGTACAGTGGCACGATGAGCGCGGCGGTGGAGGGTGCGATGGAAGGCATCCCGAGCATCGGGTTCAGCCTGATGGACCACAGCATGGAGGCCGATTTCGGGCCGGTGCGGCCGGTGGTGCGCAGCGTGGTGGGCAATGTCCTGCGCCATGGCATGGCGACGGGGGCCTGCCTCAACGTCAACGTGCCACGCACCCGCGGCGAGGCGCTCAAGGGCATGCGCGTGTGCCGGCAGGCGCGGGCCAATTGGGAGGATGAGTTCGAGACGCGGCTCGACCCCGGGAAGCGGGAGTACTACTGGCTGAAGGGTGAGTTCAAGAGCGAGGACCATGGGCACGACACGGACGTGTGGGCCGTGAGCAACGGATACGTGAGCATCGTCCCCACGCAGTTCGACATGACCGCCCACCACGCGATCGCGGAGCTGAACACCTGGGACCATGGCCTGGAGTGACCGTACGGTCGGACTGGTGAGCGGTCTGCTGGCACCGGCCGTCGGCTTCCTGGCCTATGGCCTCATCTATGTCAACGTGATCCGTCCGCACAACGACCTGGGCTGGTTCGTGCACGACCTGTTCCTGGGCACGCGGCGGTATCAGGCCCCGGTGCTGAGCCTGTCCCTGCTGGCGGACGTGCCGCTGTTCTTCTGGTTCGACCGGACGGGGCGGGTGGAGGCCATGCGTGGCGTGCTGATGGCCCTCTTCATCCACGGTGCCGTGATCGTCGCCCTTTGGATATGAAGCGGCGGGTCTATCTCATCGCCGGCGAGGCCAGCGGCGACCTGCATGCGGCGAACCTGGTGAAGGCCCTTCGCCGGGAGCATCCGGACGTGGACCTTCGTGGCTGGGGCGGCGATCGCATGGCCGCGGCCGGGGTGGAGGTGGTGAAGCACATCCGCGACCTGGCCTTCATGGGCTTCGCCGAGGTGCTGCTGAACCTGGGCACCATCCTGGGCAACATCGCGGCGTGCAAGGCGGACATCGCGGCCTGGCGGCCTGACGCCATCGTGCTGGTGGACTATCCGGGCTTCAACCTGCGCATCGCCACCTACGCCCGGTCGCTCGGCATCCCGGTCTTCTATTACATCAGCCCGCAGGTGTGGGCCTGGAAGGCCGGTCGGGTGAAGCGGATCCGCCGCGACGTCACCGAGCTGTGCGTCATCCTGCCCTTCGAGGAGCAGTGGTATGCCGAGCGTGGCATGGCGGTCACCTTCGTCGGGCATCCGCTATTGGACGCCATCGCCGAGGAGACCGGCCACGCGCCGGCGCCGTTGCCCGGTGCGGATGGGCGGCCGGTGATCGCGCTCCTCCCAGGCAGCCGTCGGCAGGAGGTGGAGCGCATGCTGCCGGTGATGCTGGAGGCCTCGGCCGGTTTCACCGACCATCAATGCGTGGTGGCCGCGGCTCCGGCGTTGGACGATGCGGTGTACGCACCCCTCCTCCGGGGCCGCTCGGCGCTCGTGGTCCGCGATCGCACCTATGGCCTGCTGCGCCAGGCCAGGGCGGCGCTCGTCACCAGCGGCACGGCCACGCTGGAGACCGCGCTCTTCGGGGTGCCCGAGGTGGTGTGTTACGGTGGCAGTGCGGTCAACGTATGGCTCGCCCGGCGCCTGGTGGACGTCCGGTTCATCTCCCTGGTGAACCTCATCATGGGCCGGGAGGTGGTGCGGGAGATGATCCAGCAGGACCTGACGCCCCGGGCCCTGCGGGCGGAACTGGACCGGCTGTTGCACGATGTGCCCTACAGGAGCGCGATGGAGGCCGACCTCGCCCAGCTGCGCGAGCGCTTGGGCGGCCCCGGGGCGAGCGCGAAAGCGGCGTCGCGGCTGTGGAAAATTCTGGAGCCGCGCTCCTGATGGCCCTCGTGGCCCCCGGTACTTTCGCCTCCATGCGCCTTCTTCTCACTGCCTGGGCCCTGGCTGCGGCCGGCTGGGCGGCAGCCCAGTTCCAGGAGGTGCAGGTGGCCGTGCTGCATGGGAAGGGCGTCACCAGCGCCACGTTGATGGGCATCCGCGGCGCCATGGCCGTGCTTGCCGATGGCCGGCAGGTGGGTGAGCTCGCGCCCAATGATGGACTGCGCGTGGCCTTGGAGGATGGGCGCCTGGTGGGCCGCTCCCTCAGCGCGACCTGGACCGCCCGCGACCGCATCACCCTGCGCGCGCCCTCCGGTGGCGGGGTGCGGCTGCGGGCCGTGGTGCCCAAGGTCCCCGAGCGCGTCTACAGCGGGTCCATCGACATCCGCCGTTCCGGCGCCGAGCTGCGCTTCGTGAACGAGGTGAAGCTGGAGGACTACGTGGCCGGTGTGGTCGAGAGCGAGGCGGGTGCACAGCAGGCGCCCGAGTACTACAAGCTGCAGGCCGTGGGCTGCAGGACCTACGCCCTGGCGAACGCGCGCAAACACGCGCCGGAGGGCTTCGAGCTCTGCGACCAAGTGCACTGCCAGGTGTACAAGGGAAGGGCCACGCATGCGCCCATCACGGAGGCCGCACTCGCCACGCGGGGCATGGTGGTGGTGGACGCCGACATCAGGCTGATCCATGCCACCTTCCACAGCAACTGCGGGGGTGAGACGCTCAACGCGGAGGACATCTGGAGCAGGTCCGAACCGTATCTGCAGGCCACCACGGACAGCTTCTGCATCGCACAACCCCATGCCACGTGGACCACGACCATCCCCAAGGCGGACTGGCTCAGCTACATGGAACGCAAGCATGGGCTTCGGATCGCCGACGAGGCCGTGCGGGCGGAGCTGCTCGCGCACGAGCCCCAGTGCAGGGGGCTCTACCTCAACACCACCAAGCCCCTGGTTCCCCTGAAGCAAGTGCGCGAGGACTGGAAGTTGCGCAGCACCTACTTCACCGTCCGTACCACCGGCGACCAGGTGGTGCTGGACGGCCGCGGCTTCGGCCACGGGGTCGGGCTCTGCCAGGAGGGTGCGATGGAAATGGCCCGGCGGGGCATCCCCTTCCTGGACATCCTTCATCACTACTACCGCGATGTGCACCTGGTCGACCTCAGCAGCCTGGAGTTCTTCCGGGACGAAGGGGAGTAAGGCCGGGCGGTCGTTGGTCGAAGGAAGTTGACCGCATTCGATGAACGACCTAGTTTTGTCGATGAACACCAATTCCAACCGCATGGAGAAGTTACTTACGCTTCTTGTACCCGCTTTTCTCCTCGCCACCCCGGCGGGCGCCCAGGTGTCCATCGGCCTCAGCGAGATGCCGGCCGCCGGCGACGAACTGCGGTTGACCCAGGCCAACCTGAACCTGTTCATCAACTACGCGCAGACCGGACCCGGATTCACCTGGAACTACGCGAACCTGCAGGCGGTGGACGAGGACACCACCTCCTACCAGACGGTGTCCTCCACCAACATCGTGTACGCCTTGGTGTATGCGGACATCTTCTTCAATCCGAACCGGGCCAACCACGCCACGGCCGGGGTGGACATCCCGTTCTACCAGCTGCTGCCCATCGCCGATCCCTACACCTTCCTGTATCGCAGCAACACGGAGTACCGGAAAGTGGGCTTCGGCGCGGAGCTCGCAGGCATCCCCGTGCCCATCACCTTCAGCCAGCAGGATGTGATCTACGAACTGCCGCTGAACTACGGCGATGCGAGCGTCTCCAACTCGGCGTGGAACGTGAGCCTGCCGACCCTGGCCTACTATGGCTATCAACAGACCCGCAGCAACGAGGTGGACGGCTGGGGCACGATCACCACACCGGCCGGCAGCTTCGATGCCTTGCGCGTGAAGACCACCCTGGCCGGTCGCGATACCATCAACGTCGATACCCTCGGCATAGGTTTCGCCATCGAGCGTCCGTTGATCCGCGAGTACAAGTGGCTCACGCCGGGCCTGCGCGTTCCGGTGCTGCAGGTGAACACCACCGAGATCTTCGGCCTCGAGGTCGTTTCCGCCATCTACTTCTATGACGAGCCGCGCAGCATCACCGTGGAGCAGCCGCTGGCCGCGAGCATCTGCCCGGGCGCTTCCCTGGACATCACGTACAGCGAGACCGGCGTGTTCAACACCGGAGGGCTCTTCGTGGATCCCAACGACTTCATCGTGCAGTTGAGCGATGCCAACGGTGACTTCACCAATCCGGTTGACATCGGGCAGGTGACGGCCGCCACGGCAGGGACCATTGCCGTGACGATCCCGGCGAACACCCCACCGGGCACGGGCTATCGCATCCGCATCGTGTCCACCAGCCCGGCGTATACGGGTGCGGACAATGGCTTCGACATCACGATCGACAACACCCCCCCTGTGGCGGTCGTCACGGCGAACGGTCCCACCACCTTCTGCGCCGGTGGCAGCGTGACGCTGGACGGCACCTCCGGAGGTGGGCTGCTCTACCAGTGGCAGCTGGATGGATCGGACATCCCCGGCGCCACGTCGCCGACCCTGGTGGCCGATGCGACCGGTTCCTACACGGTGATCGTGTCCAACGCCTGCGGGGTGGACGATTCGGACCCGCTGCCGGTGACCGTTGAAGCGCTGCCGCTGGCCCCGTCGGTGGTGGCGAACGGTCCCACGAGCTTCTGCGACGGCGGTTCGGTGACCCTGGTGGCCGACCTGATGATGGGCGTCACCTACACCTGGAGCGTCGATGGGGTGGTGATCCCCAATGCGGACACGGAACAGTTCGAGGCGACCGCTACCGGCAGCTATACCGTCTCCGTAACGAGCCTGCAGGGCTGCAGCAGCAATTCGGCGGACACCGTCGTGGTGGCTGTGAGCCCGGCGCCCGTGGCCCCTGCCATCCTGGCATCGGACACCACGGTGTTCTGCGATGGTGGCTCGGTGATCCTGGTGGCCGACCTGATCCCGGGCGTCACCTACACATGGAGCGTGGATGGGACGGTGGTCCCCAATGCGGACACCGAGCAGCTTGTGGTCGCCACCGCCGGCAGCTACACGGTGACGGTGACGGATGGGCTGGGATGCGGCAGTGCATCGGCCGACACCATCGCGGTCACAGTGAACGCGACGCCTGCCGAGCCCGTGATCACCCAGGTGGTGGACACGCTCTTCGCCTCGGGCAGTGGTGTCTTCCAATGGTCGGTGGATGGTCAGCCGATCGCGGGTGCGACCGATGCCTGGTACGTGCCCACCGCGAGCGGGGCCTACACCGTGACCATCACCGACGGCAACGGGTGCACCAGCACGTCGCAGCCCTACGCGTACATCTTCACCGCCGTGGCGATCATGCGGAATGCCGAACTGCGTGCCTGGCCCAACCCCACCGAGGGAACGCTTTGGTTGGACGGCGCGGCCGGTGAGCGGTATAGCGTGATGGACGCCAGCGGACGCGTGATGGTCCAGGGTCTGGCCACCGGACGACCGGCGGCGATCGAGCTTGGCGGCCTGGCCCCGGGGATGTATGAACTGCGCCTCGAACGGGGTGCGGCGCTCCGGATCGTGCGTCAATAGGACGTGGCCTTGAACGGCGGGTACGCCCCCGGCCGAGAGGTCGGGGGCGTGCTGCTTCCAGCGTGTTGCACGATCGTTGGTTGACGATCGACCGTCGGGTGGCGCGATCCCGGCACACGGTTTTCTTTCCTTGGTGCGTTCCACCATCACGCATGAAGTCCATCCGCCTGCTCGTTGCCAGGGTGCTGGTCCTTCTTCCCGGCGTCGGCGTCTCACAGCCGGTCGACTTCGACCTTGCCCTGGCCCGGGACCTGAGCGCCTTGTGCGCCACACACACCTTCCGCGATCTCTATGGTTCGGACGCGGCCATCATGCCCGAGGGCTACACACTGATCCATACGTCCACCCCCCGTGGCATGGACAACCTGTTCCAGGTGTTCAGGAAGGGCGCGATGGGCGTCATCGAGGTGCGCGGCTCCACGGCCGACCCCTTGAGCTGGATGGAGAACATCCACGCCGCGATGCTTCCGGCGAGAGGCACGGTGGAGATCGACGGACGCCCGTTCGAGTACCACTTCGCGGACGACACGGCGGCCGCCGTCCATGCCGGATACACCCTGGGCGTGGCCTTCATCGCCGACGAGGTGGTGGAGCAGCTCCGTTCGCTGGACCGGCAGGGGGTGCACGACATCGTGATCACCGGCCACAGCCAGGGGGGCGCTCTCGCGCATCTGCTGCGCGCGCATCTGGAGCATCTGCCCACCGGCCGGGTCCCCGCACGACTGCGGTTCAGGACGTACGCGTTCGCGAACCCCATGGTGGGCAACGCCGCCTTCGCGAAAGGGTACGGCGAAGCGTTCTGCAGCACGGGCACCAGCTTCAGCATCATCAATCCGGAGGATCCGGTGCCCGGAATGCCGCTGGCGTACCACGACCATCGCATCTTTTCATCCGGCACACTGAACGGCATGGTCTCGGGCCAGGACGGGTACGATGTGCGCAGCGTGGCGCGCAGTGCGCTCTTCCGGATGTTCCGCGGCACCCTTACCGATCTGGCGCAGTACACCTCGACGTCGGTGGAGAAGCGGATCGCAAAGCCGGTGGGCGAGGTGCGCCTGCCTCCCTACCGTGAAGAGATGAACTATGCTCCGATGCCCGAACGGGTGCTGTTGGAACCCTTTCCGTACCCGTTGATCCTGCGCGACAGCACGATCCTGGAGAACGACTCCATCATGCGGGCCAACCCGCGCGACGGGGACGGGGTGTTCCACAACAAGGCGCTCTATCGCAAGGCCCCGGGATTCTTCCAGCACAAGCCGTACAACTACTTCGTGGCCATCCTGCGCCGGTGGTTCCCCGATCGGTATGCGGCACTTCGTGTGAAGGTGCTGCCTGAGAACCTTTAGTCGGCCCTGCCGGTGCGGATCACGCGGTACCGGAGCATCACCGCCGAACGCACTGTCCGTTCACCGGAGGTGCGGGCGTCGCGCATCGAGGCGGGAGCGCTCCATTCCAGGTCCTTCTCCGAGGGCGAGGGCGCCAGCCCGTCCAGGTCGAACGCCAGCCAGGTGTGGTCCTCCACGCCCAGGCTCAGGATGCGGCGTGCCGAGCGTGAGTTGAGGTCGGCCACGAAGACCGCTGCCAGATGACCATCCTCCTCGGTGAATCGATCGCGGTCGATCCGCGCGTAGTGATTGTCCTTGTCGCCCGCATAGAGGCTCATGCGCAGCTGATCCGGCTCGCGCGTGCGGGGCCCCACGAGGGCGGGCGGCAGGCGCACTTCCACCTCCAACGCAAGCGCTTCGCCGTGCAGCAGGGGAGGGCGGGGAACGGAAAGCAGCCCGAGCCCGGCAAAGGTGAACAAGGCCCCCTGGGCGAGGACCAGCCCCAGTCCGGCCGCCTTCCAAAAGCCCGACCAGGCCACGACGCCGGCCAGGTTGGTCCCGAGCAGGCCGGCCAGAAAGCCGCCCACGAAACCTGCCGGGATGAAGATGAACGCGATGGCATAGCCGCGCTTGCCCTCGAAGTCGCTCACCCCCATCCGCTTCGTCACGTGATCGGCCACGGGTGCGGTGACCACGGCGGTAAGGATGCCGTTCAGCAGGGCCACAAGGAGAGCGACCTTCCAGGACATGTGTTCGGGGTGCGTGAAGATGCACCATCTTCGGCGAACGAACGCCATGCGATGAGAAGCGCCAGGATGAGCATCACCGAGCAGGGCCGCTCCGGGGATGTGGTCTATGAGGAAGAGGGTCGCAGCATCAAGGGCTGGTGGGAGTTCGCTGGCGGTGATGCGATCGCGATCGTGAACATGGGTGCCGC
Source organism: Flavobacteriales bacterium (assembly GCA_016715895.1). Taxonomy (NCBI): domain Bacteria; kingdom Pseudomonadati; phylum Bacteroidota; class Flavobacteriia; order Flavobacteriales; species Flavobacteriales bacterium. The sequence goes on from JADJXH010000004.1 coordinate 2,158,507, forward strand.
TTCGGAATGGGTGCACGGCCACCCCTGGGCCGTGGATCGACGCGCGGAGATCCTGCGCTTCGTGGGCCAGGAGGTGGTCCGGCAGAAGGCCGGTGGATGCCGGGCGGAGGTCGATGAAGCGGGAGGATGGATCACCATCGTGCGCTGACCCGGGAGCATGGACCCCCGTTCGGACCCTCGAAGCGGCGACAGCGCCTGGTTCCATCGGTACCGGGCCTTTCGCCTGAAATTCGCGCTCGTGGTGGGTGCTGCGGCGCTCATCCTGGGCGCCATGGTCTGGTCCGGAAAGAAACTGCTGTCGGTGGCGCCCACCAGCAGCGTGCCGTTCGGGGAATGCGTGCGGACCGGGTCGCATATCGCCACGCTGCTCCGGACCACCGATCCGCATCTGCCGGAGATCACGGGCCGGGGCGGCCACACCACCACGAGCATCAGCATCCTGCTCATCCCGTTGAGCGGAGGCGGGCCGAAGAAGATCCTGGTCGCCGAAGGGCTGCGTTCCGAACAGTTCGCCCTGGCGAGGATCCTGGGCGGTGATGGCAGCACGCTGTGGTTCGATGTGAACGGCGTGGGTGGTGTGGACCTGCGACGAATGGAACTGCTGGACCCGGCGGAGGTGCATGAGGACCGGGTTCCGCTGGGTTCAAGGCCTCTCGCGATCAGCCCGGACACCTACCTGTCCGCCGGCCTCATCGTCGCACCGGGCACATGGTTCGGGCTGCATTCCGAGGAGGAGGTGCGGGTGGGCTTTGCGCCCGGCAAGTTCGTGCGGCGCGTGGTGCCGCAGGAGAGCCGGAAGCTGATGCGTCGCTTCCATCGCGGTACGCTGGACGAGCCGGTGAACGACAGGTACCATCGGATCCTGTCGATCGGACCCATGAGCGCACCCGAGTACCTCAACGCGGCCTTCCTCCGCATGGACGATGCCTCCGAGCCCGTGCGCCTCAGCGATCCGGAAGGGGTGCTCATGATCCACACCTCTGAGCCTGGCATGAACGGCACCGCGGTGGTCTCACGGGTGGACCTCAACGGCACGGTGCGCTGGACCGTGGATACTGCGATCGACCGCTTCAAGCTCACGCAGATCCTGCCAGGTCAGGATGCCTTCGCCTTCGTGGGGACCCGCCTTCCGGTCCCGGGTCGGGTGAGCGAACCCTTGCTGGTGATCGTGGACCTTGCGGACGGACGTGTCGTGACCCATTCCCTCTGGCGATAGACGGTCGCACGCGCCGATCACTGCAGCCGGCCGGTCAGCTCCTCGATGGCGTCCATGAGCTTCTCGCTGGCGCGGATCGTATCGCTCAAGAGCTCAGGTCGGGGTGTGAGCGTGTTCTCGCGCAGGCTGTCCACGGCGTGGACCAGGGACACGCATCGGTCGTCGGCCGCGATGCCACGCTCCATCAACCCTTCGATCTCCGCGATCAGCGCATGGTCGATGCGCCCGTGGCGCAGCTCCGTCCCGAGCATCTGCACGGTCCGGCGCAGCGTGCGGAGCGCGCGGATCAGTTCCAGGTCGGTCATGGGCCGAAGATCGGCTGCTGGAGGGTACGCTGACATCGCGTTCCCGTTCCGTCGCCCGCTTTGACCGCTCCGGGCGGATCCCGTACCCGCCCTTCGCCTGAAGTGACGGATGTCACGTGTGACCGTTGATCCCGGTCGAAGCTTTGGCCCATCGATCAGCCTTGCACCATGAGCATCAAGAACCTTCTCCTTTGCATCATCCTCGCCCATGCGTCAGGTCTCCCGGCCCAGGTCAGCGTGGATTGGAACATTAGCGAGACCGGGTATGCGATCGCCTTGGATCAGCAGAACAACCTTTACACGGTGTTCTCCACCCAGGGGGCCGGCACGGACATCCTCCTGACGAAGCGTGCTTCAACAGGTGCACTGGCCTGGAGCACGTTCTTCGATCAGACGAGCACCACGTTGCACGATCGCGCGACCTGGGTGGCCACGGACCCTCAGGGGAACGCGTTGGTGAGCGGCACGGTATACGGCGGTTCCTCTCAGAATCCGGTGCCGGCGAACAGCCTGCTCATGAAGTTCAGCCCTGCCGGTCAGTTGCTGTGGCGTCAGGAATACGGGAGCCTCTTCGATGGATCCTACACGCGCAAGTGCGTCGTCGACAAGGCGGGCTTCACCTATGTGCTCGGACTTGGGCAGAGCGGCACCGGGCTCGTTTCCACGGTCAGGAAGTTCTCCCCGTCGGGGGCCACGGTCTGGGCCTGGTATGATGTAGGGATCGGCGGCCCTCAGAACATCAAGTTCACGCCGGATAGTGCCTTGGTGATCGCACATCGCGGTTCGACCACGGATGGCTATACGAAGTTGGACCGCATGAGCGGCACCACGATCTGGAACTATTCCGCGAGCAGCACCACCATCGGCGATCTTGCCGGTGACGCTGCGGGGAACAGCTATCTGGTCCATACCGTACCGCAGGACCAGAGCAGCGCTGTCCTGCGCAAGGTCTCGCCCTCAGGAGCGCTTATCTGGCAGAACACGTATTCCATCACCGCCTACCGGGTGGAAGTGGGGGCGGATCAGGCCCCCGTGCTGAGCGGCTTTCCGGCCGGAGGTGGGGTGGGCGCCGCCTTCCTGAAGGTCTCCCCGGCCGGTACCCAGCTGTGGGTGAACAACGATGCCGATGGACCCAACAACGGTTTCCTGCTCCATGCCCAGATGATGATGGACCCTTACGACAACGCCTACCTCTGTGCGGGCACCCTTTTCGCCATGGGCATCTGCAAGGTGAACAGCGACGGTACCACGGGATGGTACGTCACCACACCGAGCAGCTATGCGAACGGCTTTGCGTTGGGCAACGACCACGCTGTGTACGTCACTGGCGGTGGCACCGCCCGTCTGGCCCAACCGGTCCCGGGCGTGCTCGTGGCACCGCGGGTGCTGCTCGACGGACCTTACGAGATCGGCACCGGCCTGATGAGCGACGGAGCGCGCGCGGCCGGGATGCTCCCGCTGGCGGATCCCTACCCGGCGATGGGCTACGTGCACACGGGGCCTCCATCGCCCTCCACCAACGCATCCGTCCTCTCTGTCACCGGACCGAACGCCATAGTGGACCATGTGCTGGTTGAACTGCGCGACGATGCGGACAACACGCAGGTGCTGGCCTCGCGCACCGCGTTGCTGCAGCGGGATGGCGATGTGGTGGACATGGACGGGGTGAGCCCGGTGGGGTTCGCGGCACCGGCCGGTGACTACTCCCTGGCCATGCGTCATCGCAACCACCTGGGGTGCATGACCGCGGCCCCGATCGCGCTCAATGGGACCTCCACCACGGTGGACCTCAGCCAGGCCGGCACGGCCGCCTACGGCACGAACGCGCGGCGGTCGGTGGGACCGGTGATGACGCTGTGGTGCGGTGATGCCACGTTCAACGGTCAGGTGAAGTACGCGGGAGCCGGTAATGACCGCGATGCCATTCTGATCCGCATCGGCGGTCTGGTGCCGACCAACACGGTGCAGGGCTACTTTGCCGAGGATGTGAACTTGGATGGCACCGTGAAGTACGCCGGAACGGACAACGACAGGGACCGCGTGCTGCAGACGATCGGCGGGGTGGTCCCGACGGCGGTCAGGACGGCACAGTTGCCTTGAACGGATCAGCGCCTTAGCGCGCCATATGCGGGTTGTGTCGTCCGTTGAGAATGGCCCTCCAAGGTCGACCGCACACACCGTTCGTCCCTTTCTGAGGTCAGGATGCAACCCGACCATGGCGATGGTCCGTCACGAACGCATTGAACCCCGACCCCATGCGCCACACGACCCTGCTTGCCACCGCCCTGTTAACCGCTACCCTCGCCACCGCACAGATCCCGAACGGGGGCTTCGAGACCTGGACCAACAACGTGAACTACATGGAGCCCGCGAACTGGTGGACGACCAACGCGGTCACGCACCTGTTGGCCGGCACGGCGAGCTGTGTGCCGGGATCACCCGGTGCGGTGGGCACCCATCACATCGCCATCACCTCCATGACCGCAGGGACCATCGTGGAGGTGGGTCGGGCCACCTGCGGCAACGAGATCACCGGCTATCCCGGTTTCCCGTACGCCGCCCGACCGGCCACGTTCGAAGGACAGGTGCAATACGCACCACAGGGTGGCGATGCCGCCATGGTGCATGCCGCCCTTTGGGGATGGAACAGCCAGATGACCGCGCGTGAGGTCATCGCCGTGGCCACCTTCAACATCACCTCCGCCATTCCGTCCTGGCAGCCCTTCAGCATCCCCTTCACGTACCTCAGCACCAACACTCCGGACACCGCACGCGTGTTCATCGAGGCGAGCATGAACACCCCGGTGGACGGCACGACGATCCTGGTGGATGACCTGCACTTCGATGGAGCGGTGGGCATGATGGAGGCGGAACCCGTGGCCGGGTTCAGTGTGCAGCCGAACCCGGTGGACGAGCGTGCGTGGGTGACCGCCACCGAGCCGCTGACGCAGGTGACCGTGCTGGATGCCAATGGTCGTGTGGTGCTTGATCACGCGGTGGGCGGACTCGGGGTCTCGCTCGATGCCGCGGCTTGGGTGCCCGGCCTGTATGCCGTCCGCGTCGCCACGCGCGATGGTCGGTGGGCGGTGCGGCGGCTGGTGAAGCAGTGAGCCCGCCGCGCGGGTGGAGCGGAGATGATCGCAGCGCGCGGCGATCGGATACCTTTCACCGTGCGCATCACGCTTCTTCCGCTCGCCCTGTCATGGGCCGTTCATCTCGTTGCCCAACCTGGTGGTCCGTCGCCGATCGGTTTCGCGGACACGCTGCTCTTCAACGACAGCCTTCGGTACGGCGCTTTCGGCTACGAAGGTCCTGCGCCGCTCTTTGTGCAGGCCTGGTTCCCGCTGGAGGGCACCCTTGCGGAACCCGTTGGCAGGCTCGATCCCGACCACCTGCGTTTCCGAGATCTGCGCAGGCCCCGGCTGCCGTCCTCGCTTCAGCCCGTGTACCAGCAGTTGCTGCTGCGCATGGACAGCGCCTTCATCGAATACGGCCTGCGTTATCCCTTCGATGGCGATGAGCCCATCAACTACGCGCCCTTCTCGGAGCAACAGGTGAAGGACAGCCTGCTCGCCCTGGGCACGCAGGCCTTCCGCGCAGAACTGCCCTTGACCGCGTCGCGTCCGGTGATCGTGTACCACCACGGCTCGCAGGGCCTCAGCGACGAGAACGTGTGGATGGCCGAGCACTTTGCGGAGCACGGGTACATCTTCCTTTCCTGCAACTTCCACTGGCCATTGGAGGGCCGTTCGTATGGTTACCCGTTGGTGTGGGAGCCGGACCGCAGCAGCATCCGCACCATGCTCCGCTTTGCACGAACCCTCGCCAACGGTCACAAGGTCTTCTACATCGGTCATAGCTGGGGCGCGCAGGAAGGATGGTGCACGCTGCACGAGCCGGGTCTCGCCGATGCGTTCATCAGCCTGGAGACCACCATGGAGTGGAAGACCGACAGCGCCGAGGTGCGTGACAAGTGGCCGCAGGTGCTCGAAGCGCTCACCACCCACAGCTACCCGATGCCCATCCTGATGGTGGCGGACACCGAAGGCGAGCCGCCCTTCCCGATGTTCCGTGGTGTGCAGGGTGATGTCCGCTACCTCGATCCGAAGGAACCCTTCGGGCATGAGAGCTACACCAGTGCCTACCTGATGCGCCTCGCGGAAGAAGGTCGCTTCGCGCTGCCCGATCGTGAGGCGATGCAGCGCCAGTTCGAACTGCACGTCGCGTTGCTGGATGAGCTGTTGACCTTTTTACGGGAGCTGGCGGGAATGCCGGTCCCTGCCCGGCCCCACCCGCAACGGGATCCCTTTCACAGGAGTCCATGAGGATGGCCCGGTGGCGGGCCTTAGCTGACCGCCGAAGGATGTGCGGGGCGCACCAGCAGGATGGCCCCTTCCAGTTTGACGCCATCGAGCTTGTCGATGGCCTTGTTCGCGGAGCGCTTGTCCTTCATCTCCACGAAGCCGAATCCACGGGGCTCTCCCGTGATGCGGTCGGTGACGACCTTGGTGCGCTCCACTTCGCCGAAATGGCCGAAGAGCAATTCAAGATGGAGTTCGGTGATGGCATGGTTCAGCCTGCCCACGTAAATGGTCATACGCAAGGGTTTTTCGGTGAGTAAGAAGTGAACCGCGCTGACCGGAACGGCCGGACCCGAAGGCCCCAAGAGCACGAATAGCGCTATCGATCGCAAGATACGACAACGAGCATGTTTCCCGACGATCGATCCGTTCCTTCGCATCATGAAACTGCTCCGATCCGTGCGAGAGGTCGCTCTGTTGATGCTGTTCGCGCTCGTTGCGGAAGTGGCCGGCGCCCAGCAGCTACCGAACTATGCCTTGTTCGACGGGAAAGGGAGGAAGGTCTCCCACGCGGGTTTCCTTCGCGCACTTGGAGATGCGGATGTGGTGCTCTTCGGCGAGCTGCACAACAACCCCATCGCCCACTGGCTGCAACTGGAAGTGGCGAAGCATTTGGCCGACCGTGGGCCGCTGGTGTTCGGTGCCGAGATGATCGAAGCCGATGACCAGGCCGCGCTTGACCGCTACCTGAAGGGCGAGATCGAACAGGTCGCGTTCGATACGCTCGCCTGGTTATGGCCCAACCACGGGACCGACTACGCGCCGTTGGTCGACCTGGCGAAGGAGCGCGGCCTGCCCTTCATCGCCACCAATGTGCCGCGCCGGTATGCCCGTGCCGTGAGCAGGGGGGGCTTCGAGGCACTGGACACGGTGCCGATGGATCAGCGTTCCTTTTACGCCCCGATGCCCATCGCGTTCGATCCGGCCCTGCCGCAGTACGTGAAGATGCTCACCATGATGGGCGATCATGGCACACCGGACATGGTGAAGGCCCAGGCCCTGAAGGATGCGACCATGGCCCACTTCATCCTGAAGCACCTGCCCGCCAGCGGCCACTTCCTGCACCTCAACGGCAGCTACCACTCCGACTTCCGCGAGGGTATCTGCTGGTACCTCCTTGGTGCGCGACCCGGGCTGAAGGTGGTCACTGTCGCCACCATCACGGCCGCACAACTAAGGAAGCTGCCCGCCGAGCACTTCGGCCAGGCGGACATCGTTCTCGTGGTGGATGCCGATCTGCCGGGATCGTACTGAGGTGGACGGATGTTCCGGCGCGGCCAGCGTGTGGCGTACCTTTCGGATCATGATCCCCCGGCCATCCACGAGCCTGACCATCGCGCCATGGACGCTGCTGCTGGTGGCCGTCACGCTGCCTGGGCTCCCCGCTTCCGCCCAGCTGCCCGACGGGAGCACCGCACCCGACTTCACGCTAACGGACATCAACGGCACCACGCACCACCTATACGACCACCTGGATGCGGGCCGGACGGTCCTCCTGGAGGTCTTCGCCGCGCATTGCCCCACCTGCTGGGCCTACCACCAGACGCACCGGCTGAAGAACATGCACGAGCAATACGGACCGGGTGGAACGGATGAGCTGATGGTGCTGGCGCTGGAGTACGACCAGTGGAACGGTATGAACGAGCTGATGGGCATCGGCGATCCCTGGGTGACCGCGGGGGATTGGGTCACCGGCACACCATACCCGATCTTCAATGTGGAGGATCCCGACCGCGGCGTGTTCACCGACTATGCCGTCACGTTCTACCCGGTGATCTACAAGATCTGCCCGGACGGCCTCACGGAACGCGTCTTCACCTCGCAGACGGAGATACAGCTTCACCAATTGGTGCAGGACTGCCAGGCCAGTACCTCCATCCCGGACGAGGCCGATCCCGGCGCCATCTGGTTCGATCCGGTGGGCCGGCGACTGGTCATCGAGCGTTCCGGGAACGTGCGAGGGGTGGAGGTCCTCGACCTGCAGGGCCGGACCCTTCAGCGCATCGAGCAGCCCATCGGGGGCAGCACCTCGGTAAGCCCACTGCCGCCCGGTGTGTACCTGTTCCGGTTGTGGACGGAGGACGGTGCGGTGGTGAGGCGGTTCGCCACGGAGTAGGACCGACGTCCCAGGGTCAGCTGCCTGTCAAGAGCTTGGTCCGGAACATGGCGGGGCCCGACCGCGGCCGCCCTACCGCACCTGGAGCACCTGGCCTTCCTCCACCCAGGCCAGCGACCGCACGCCGAGCTCACCGCCGGGCAGGGTGGACACCACTTCCAATGCGCCGATGTACACGCGTCCATAGGAGGTCGTTCGGTACACCAGATGACCTGCGGACGCATATGGCGTTGCGGACCAGGTCGGCGGCACGTTCTCCACGCTGTGCGGGTGTCGAAGCAGCTCGATGAACACCGGCCCCTTTTCCGCTGACGACCACCGCAGGATGCCGCTCTTCAGTCCATCGGCGAGGCGCTCGGGCGTCAAGGCCGCCCCTTCGTCAAGGGTGAAGGGTCCCCATGTCCCCCAGCGCGCGTTGGTCATCAGGAGCGCCGTTCCACCCCGAGGCGAGATCCCGCGCACGAAGTAGCCCGGTTCCCCGATGCCAAGCCCATGTTCTTCCCCGGCGCGGATGAGCACGTCGATGACGCCGTCGTCATTCAGGTCCACCACTTCATCGGGTGGAAGTCCGGTCGGCACCTGCACCTGCGGCCCGCTCTCCTCATGCCCAAAGTCGAACTCGCCCTTCATCTTCGGTACCGGTGGCGGCGGATCGCCCTCCCTGCCGAAGCCGTTCGGGACACGGACGGCTTCATGTGTCTTCACCACCACGGGTCCATACGGATAGGGCAGCTCGAAGCTGAACGCGGCGATGCTCGTTCCCCGCTCGTTCGCACTGCGCAGCACCATCGTCCGCCCATCGTGATGGTCGCCTGTGCCGTACCAACCGTCCTGGTCCCTGGTGATCGCAGGACCGAAGGGACGCTCCAGCAACCAGAACTCGATGGCTTGGTCGGGATCGGTCCAGCTCAGTTGCTTGAAGTGGATGCGGGCCGCGAGCTCGGTCGTATCGAGCCGTGCAGCGCTGTCCACCGTGAACCAGCGCTGGGTGCTGGGGGTGCTCCAGAGCAGCACGGATGTGCCGCTCAACGTCCGCACACCGACCTTGTATTGTCCGAGGTATCCGGGTTGTTGTGGATCCGAGACGTGAATGGTGCGGCTCGTGATCAGCAGGTCCGCGATCCCATCGCCGGTCACGTCCACGTATTCGTCCGGGGGAGGACCAGGGATGGGGGCAACATCTTGACCGGAGGCATGGAGGCCCAGGGCCAGAGCGGCCAGCGTGCAGCAGCAGGGGAGGGTCGCGTTCCGCATGGGGTTGTGTGGCTCCTTGCCCGGTCCGGTCCATCCGGGAATGGGAGCACGGATAAAGGTGCGCATCCGTACACCGAAGGTGAAGATCGGTTCGGGACCGGGACGAGCAGCACCGCCGTCGTGCGCATGACCACCCCCGCCCCGTTCACGCCATGATGAAGCGCGCGGTGTATATGCATTGAACAAGCCCTTCGAGTCGCTCGCCCGCGCACAGCGCGATGGGAGGGACGTCAGCCTGGAGTGGTCTTCGGCGCGCATGGGAGTGGTCGGTAGTGTCCATCCGCAGCGTGACGCAGGTGCTGGACCACCCGATCGCACTGGCGAGCGCCGCACAGGCCACCTTTGGGAGTTTCGTTCGTCAAGGTCACGGTCGGGTCCTTCCAACGGCCCGGGAAACTCCATGTCACGCATCCCGAGGTCCTTGACACTCTGGCTTCTCCTGGCCCTGGCCACACCGCTCGATGCGCAGTTCGTCATTCCGGACTGGCGCTTCCGCGACCGGCTTCTGGAGGTGGTGCCCAACGCGGTCAATGGTGACACGCTGCTGGTCAACCACCCCGATGTGCTTGCGCTCACCAGCCTAACCGTGGGGAGCAACTGCGTGAACTGCGTACCTCCGAACCCGACCGACATCGATGGGATCCAGCACTTCGTGAACCTCGAGTTCCTGAGCATCAGCTTTTGTGAGATCAGCACCTGTCCGCCGCTGCCGAACAAGATCAGGACGCTGTTGATGGACTACATCCCCTATCTGTTCAGCGTGTCCTCCTGGCCTGATTCCGCCAGGCACATCAGCGCCAAGCACGATTATTACTGGGACGGTCCTTCCAACCTGCAGCCCATACCGGCCCTGCCGCCCTACCTGGAGTACCTCGATCTGTATGCCCACCTCCTGGACAGCCTTCCCCCCATACCGCCCACCCTTGTGGAGCTGCGCATGGACCGCAACGACCTCACCCAGTACCCGGCCCTGCCCAACACGCTCCGCCATCTGAACCTTCGCGCCAACGAGATCCCTTACATCCCCGCGTTCCCGGACAGCCTGCGTTACCTGGACGTGGGTGGCCTCAATCCCCTTACCGCACTGCCCCCGCTGCCCTCCCGGTTGGAGCAGTTCCATTGTGCGGTGATGTACCAGCTCACGGAGATCCCTGAGCTGCCGCCCACCCTCCAGGTGATCAACACGTCCAACACGCCCATCACCTGCTACCCGTACGTGCCGCCTACGGTCACCAGCTGGGACCTGCTCGCCGGAACCCTGTGCATCCCCAACCGCCCGCCCTTCCTCACCTCGGGCAACGCCATGACCAAGCCGGTCTGCAGCATCATCACGACCTCGTGCGACTATTTCTCGTCCGCCACCGGAACCCTGTTCCACGATGACAACGGCAACGGGCTCCTGGATCCGGGTGAGCCGCCCTTCTCGACCGGGTACGTCCTCGCATCCCCCGGCGGCAACCTCGCCGGGCCGGGCTCGGACGGACACTACTTCATGCCGCTTGACAGTGGCACGCACACCCTCTCGGCCGTGGCCCCGCCGTGGTACATGAGCACCACACCCGACCAGCAGGTGCAGATCACCGCGCCGTTCCAGATCGACAGCCTGCGCCACTTCGGGTTCCAGCCCGCACCCGGCGTGGTGGACCTCTGGACGGACCTCTTCGGCATCAACGCGCCACCACGGCCCGGCTTCGCGCACAGGCTCCGCCTCATCGTGCGCAACAACGGCACCCAGATCACCTCAGGCACGGCCATGCTCCAGTTCGATCCTGCGGACACCTGGGTCAGCTCCTCCCCCTTGCCGGCCACGCAGGCCGGCAACACCGCCACATGGACCGTCCCCCCCCTGCTGCCGGGGGAGGAGCTGGTGCTGACGGTGGAGCTTCTGACCTCTGCCAACACCCCCTTGGGCTCGCTGCTGGCGCATCAGTTCTCCGTGACCGCGGACGACCCGGAGCAGCTCCTGGATGATAACAGCGCGGACCTTCTGCAGGCCGTGATGGGCAGCTACGATCCCAACGACAAGCAGGTGGTCCCTGAGTTCATGGGACCCGATCAGGTGCAGCAGGGCGAGCTGCTCACCTATACCATCCGGTTCCAGAACACGGGCACCTTCCTGGCCGAACGGGTGGTCATTACGGACACGCTGTCCACCGACCTGCTCTGGAGCTCCCTTCAGGTCATCGATGCCAGCCATCCCTTCAGCTGGTTCATGGATGAAGGGGTGCTCCATTTCGTGTTCGACGGTATCCTGCTTCCTGACAGCACCAGTAATGAGCCCGAAAGCCATGGGCACGTCCGCTTCCGCATGGCCCCCCGGCCCACGCTGCAGGTGGGGGCCCAGGTGATCAACGTGGCCAACATCCATTTCGACTTCAATGCGCCGGTGATCACCGCGCCCAGTGTGTTCACCGTCACCACCACCACCACTGCGCCGGAGGCGACCATGACCCCGGCCCTGCAGCTGATGCCGAACCCGGCGCGGACCGACCTTCTGGTGCGTGCGGACATGGACCTCTCGGGCAGCACCGTGCGCCTCCTTACCCCGGACGGGCGGGTGCTGCGAAGCCTTCGTGTGGCGGAGCGCGTGCCGCGCGTGGATGTGCACGCCCTGGCGGCGGGCACCTACCTGCTGGAGCTCATGTCACCGCTGGGAGATCGCTTCGTGGAGCGCTTCCACAAGGAGTGAGGGCAGCGGCCGGTTGCCGGCTCAGCTCAACGGTGCGTGGCTGTTCAGCACCATGAATGGCGTGTCGGTACCTGAGCGGACCGGTGGTGGAAGAGACGCCGGCCTGCAAGGGTCCCGACGAAGCACAGGCACATCGGCCCGAAGGACACCACCATCCTCACGCCCACAGGCCATGGCCGCTGCGCCCGGTGCTCACTCCCGGATGAAGCGGACCGTTCGGACCTGATCACCCTCCTCCACACGGACCACGTACGCGCCGGGCGGCAGACCGGACACGTCAACCGTGCCTTGTGCCGCGATCGGGACCATGCGCATCGCCTCTCCCATCGTGGAGAAGATCGTGACCATGCGCGGTCGGGTCCGCATGCCTGTCAGGGTCAGCAGGTCCGCACACGGGATGGGAAAGGCGCCCAGCGCATGGGCTTCGTCTTCGTGTACAGAGGAGATCACGGAGTCCACCGAGGCCTCGATATAGATGTTGTCAAAGGAGGCGTAGCTCGAACGGATCAGGGTCATCCGCAGGGCCACCATCCCGTCCGTACTGCCGGACACATCCAGGCTGCCTTCCGCATGCGCCCAATTGAACACGAAGCTGTCGGCGTCCGGGCCGGTGCCTGTGAGGGTGTCCGCATCGAGCACCGTGCCGCTGCTGAGGACGAAGATGCCCCCCGGCGCATCGAGCAGTTCCAGGAGGAACACGGCCGTGTCCATGGGGAATGGCCCGCCGCAGGTGGTGTTGATCGCGGAGAGGTCCATGGCCACGTTCACGAACGGCAGTCCCTCCGTATCGATCAGCAGGCCCAGTTTGTCGCCAAAGCCGGTGTTCAGCATGCCGATGGAATAGTCGCCCCCGATGCCGCTCGGGTCGTCGTACACATCCGCCGGACCCGTGATCAGGATGGTCTCCACCGTGTTGGTGTTCTCGAACTGACCGGAGGATGTTCCCGATCCCGTGCCGGCCCACAGGTCGTTCACGGGGTCCACGCCGAAGTCCAGCTGGCACCACGTGGCGATCGACGGCGTGTCCAGTGGCGTAAGGAACTGATTGCTGTACACGACCACGTTCTGGGCGCGGGTGTTCGTTGCGGCCATACCGAGACCACACAGGAGCAGAAGGGAAATGTTGCGACGTTCCATTTGGGAGGGGATCTGCCGCAAAGGAGAAGGTTCGCGGGGAGCCGGACAATAGAACGTTGGTTAGCATGGACCGGAGCACCGCTTCCACCGGGATGTGCCATGGATGCGCCGGCGCGAGGCGCTTGAACATGCGTCCATTTCCCCGGTGGTCCGATCCCACCGACTACATTCGGGCGACCGATCCAACCCGGACCCCATGACCGCCCTCCTTGTGCTCCTCGGCCTCGCGGCCCTCATCGCCCTCTACACCATCGGCATCTACAACAGGCTGGTGAAGGGGAAGAACCTGGTGGCCGAAGGCTGGAGCGGCATCGACGTGCAACTGAAGAAGCGCTACGACCTGATCCCGAACCTGGTGGAGACGGTGAAGGGCTATGCCGCGCACGAGAAGGAGACCTTCGAGAACGTGACCCGCGCGCGCACTTCCGCGCAGCAGGCCACCACCGTGGAGGCGCACCAGGCCGCAGAGAAGCAGTTGAACGGCGCGCTGATGAACCTGCTCGCCGTGGCCGAACGTTACCCCGACCTGAAGGCGAACACCAACTTCCTGGAGCTGCAGAGCGCCCTCGCCCAGATCGAAGGCGATCTCGAGAAGTCGCGCCGCTATTACAACGGCACCGTGCGCGAGCAGAACACGCTGATCGAGAGCTTCCCCAGCAACCTTGTCGCGAACGGGTTCGGCTTCGCGAAGTCTTCCTTCTTCGAGCTGGAGAACGCGGCGGAGAAGCAGAACCCCCAAGTGAAGTTCTCGTGATCCCGCTTCCCATCCTGGTGGGTCGTTCAGCGAGCTGGACACGCATGGACAGCACCGATCGACCTGCACAACGGGTCAGCCGGGTACCAAGCTGGCCGATGCAGCGTGCGGTGGGTGTCCACGATCCGCGCGGCCGCGTCCGCCTCGGTGGCTGGTGCTGCGGGCCTGTGCGAGGCGGACAGCGGCTTGGATCGTGGGCGCCTTTTGGCTCCACCTTTTGGCGAAGCAAAAGGTGGAAGGCGATCTTGGTTCTCTTGGCCTCCGCGTGGCTCAGCGCACAGCTCCACGCCCAGACCGAGAAGATCAATGCCTGGCACACGGACCTCACCGTGGCGGCCGACGGGCGGATCACGGTCTCCGAGCAGATCAACGTGCACGTGGAGGGCATCGAGTTCAAGCGCGGCATCGTGCGGCGGCTGCCCCTGCGCTTCACGGACCATAACGGGCGGACCCGCCGGGTGCAGTACGACCTCCAGGCCGTGCTGGTGTTCGGCGCCACAAGTCCCTACCACACCGCCACCGAGGGCGACGACTTCGTGGTGTACGTGGGTTCCGAGGGCAACCTGCTCGAACCCGGCGACTACCCCTACACGCTGACCTACACCACCAAGGGCCAGCTCGGTTTCTTCCCCGAGCACGACGAGATCTACTGGAACGTGAACGGCAATGGCTGGGCCTTCGAAGTGGACAGCATCTCGGCGCTCATCCATCTGCCCGCAGCGGCCCAGGTGAAGCAGACCGCCTGTTACACGGGGGTGATGGGCAGTACGGAGAACGCATGCACGGACTCCATCATCGATGCGCGCACGGTGCACTTCACCGGTCGTGCGATGGGCTACTACGAAGGCCTCACCGTGGCCGTGGGCTTCCAGAAAGGCGTGGTGGCCGAGCCGCCGCCGCCCACATTCTGGGAGCTGTATGCCGTGCCGCTGGTGGGCGGCGGCATCACACTGCTGTTATTCGTCTACTACGTCTTCACGTGGGTCCGCTTCGGGCGCGATCCGGACGCCCCCACGGTGATCCCGCTCTTCGAGCCGCCCGATGGTCTTTCGCCCGCCTCGGTGGCCATGGTGATGAAGGGGAGCGTGGACAACGAACACATCACCCCGGCCATGATCTCCCTGGGGGTGAAGGGCCACCTCCGCATCGAGGAGAAGAAGGAGAAGGTGCTCGGCCTCTTCACCACGCGCACCTACACCATCGTGAAGCTGAAAGGCGGCTCCGGCCTTCCCAGGGAGGAGCAGTCGCTCCTGAACAGCATGTTCGGCTCCGGCCGCGATCGCTTTGAGATCGATGGATCCTACGACCCCGGCGTGCAGAGCATGGCCAGTTCGTTCCGTTCCACCCTGCGGAACCAGTGGCACGGCCTCCTGAGCGCCGGCAACAACCTCCGCTTCTGGTGGATCCCCATCCTCACGGTGATCGTCTGCGGCATCGGACTGCTGGTGCTGTACGCCGATTCCTGGGGCGACAACGATGGGCTGTACATCGTGGCCTTCCTGGTGGCCAACCTCGTCCTCTTCCTGCTGTACCAGTACCTCATCCGCAAGCCGAGCGTGGAGAAGCTGGCGCTGCGCGCCAGGCTGCGCGGCTTCAAGATGTACCTGAGCGCCGCCGAGGAGAAGCAGCTGCAGCACTTCAACCCGCCGGCCATGACGCCCGAGGTCTTTGAGAAGTACCTGCCCTACGCCATCGCCTTCGGGGTGGAGGAGGTGTGGGGCGAACGCTTCCAGTCCATGATCGACAAGGCACTGGTGGAGCCCAACTACCGGCCCGGTTGGTACAGTGGGTCCATCATGAACTACGGATCGTTCTCGCACAGCATGTCCTCCTCGTTCAGCAGGAGCGTCAGTTCCTCCAGTACACCGCCCAGCAAGAGCGGCGGATCGGGCGGGGGCGGCTCGTCCGGCGGGGGTGGGGGAGGAGGCGGGGGGGGCGGTTGGTAGCGGGCTCCCGATCAAGGCACCACCACCCTGCCCCCGTGCACCGCACCATCGGAGGCAGCCACGCGCCACGTGTAGAGCGCGGGCGCCAGGTGCGGCAGGCTGAGGTCCTGCACGGCCGCGCCAGTGAGCGGTCGTTGATCGATCACACGGCCCGTGGCATCCAACACCAGCAGAGGTCCGCGCACCGCCAGGGGGTTCTCCACGCGCAAGCCGTGCTCCGTCGTGTACAGGCGCAGGCGATCGGGCGTCCGCACCGGGGGGGTCGTTGTCGTGATGTCCGTGGTCAGCCGCCCGACAAAGAGGTCGTACCCTTGCGTGGCCGGCATGCTGATGCCGCCCCACGGGGCGGCGGCCCCGTAGTAGCCGGCCAGGTACAGCTCGTGGTTCGCGCCATAGCCTACGGACAGCGCCTGGTCGGCCGAGCTGCTGCCGAACCCCATGGCCGCGATGGCCTGCCCGGTGGTGTCGAAGGCCGCCACGTACATGTCGTTGAACTGCGGAACAGGCAGGGTGACGCCACCAATCACCGCGGCTGCATTGCCGTAGGTACCGGTGAGGGCGAACTGGTCGCCCAGCGGGTCCAGGGCCATGCCGTAGACCTCCATGTAGGCGCTGATGCCCTGTCCTTCCACCCATAGCCACTGCCCCGCACCGCTCACACGGGCCACGAACACGTCGTTGGAACCGCCCGCCGTCACCTGATGCTGGCCGAAGGTGGCCGTGTTGCGGAAGGTGCCCGCCACGAACACATCGCCATTGGCCGTGGCGCACGCGCCGAAGCCCTTGTCCCAATGGCTCCCTCCACCCTGGATCGCCCAGGTCCACGTGCCGGCGGCCGAGAGGCGTGCCACGAACACGTCGTAGTACGCGTTGCCCACCGTGAGCGATTGCCCGCCGAAGGTGGTGGTGCCGTGGAACCGGCCGGTCAGCACCAGGTCACCGCCGGGCAGCACGTCCATGGCGTAGGCGTCCACGCTGCTGCCGCTGCTGGCGGCCGTGGCCGACCAGCCCTGCACGCCCGCCCCCGTGAAGCGGTACACCGCCATGTCCGCGCCCCACTTGCAGCCCAGGAGGATGTTGTCGTTCGCGTCCACCCGTACCAGCCAGCCCTCGGTGCTCACCGGATCGTTCACTGCGGCCACCCAGGTCCACTGCCCGGTGGGCGAGATGCCCGCGACGAAGGCCTGCAGGCCGAACGGCTGTCCCGTCACCTGGAAGATGCCGAACTGTGCGGTGGAGCCTCCATGGGCGATGGTGCCGCTCACCACCAGTTCTCCGGTGCTGCGCATGGCGGCCGCATGGATGGCCAGGTTCCCGGCGTGGTGCGCCTCGGCCGTCCAAAGCACGCTGCCGTCCGCGGGGTCGAGCCGCTGCACGAAGATGTCGTTGCCCCCGCTGCTCGTCAGGGTCACGCCGTTGGACGTGATGCTGCCGGCATAGGTGCCCAGCAGGTGCACCTCGCCCGCGGGGCTCGTGTACACCAGCCCATGGTCATTGCCTGCGCCGCCCGCGCCCCAGGCCCAGTCCCAGTCGTAGGTCTGCGCGTGCAGCGCCACGGCGACCAGCGGGAGAACAAGGGCAAGGGCTGCGCGCATCGGGTTCGGGTTTGCGGGAAGACGGGGAACGCGCAAAAGGGTTGTGCGGACCGTTGACCGGCGCTTCGCCCGGGGCGTTCCTTGGATCGGTCGCCGCTTCCTGCCGGACCGTTCACTCGGCCGCCCGCCCGCTTGCTCGGACACGGGCGTTCCCTCCGGCGACCCGCACTACCTTTCGGTACCCATACCCCCGCCATGAAGCACCTGGCCGCCCGCATCCTGCTCGGTACCACCACCGTCTCCGCCTCCCTCACCGGCCACGCCCAGTGGCAACCGGTGGGTGCCGTAGGGAACACCTATGCCATCGTCGCGCACCAGGGCGCCCTTTTCGCGGGCAACCTCGGCGGGCCGATCCGTCGGTCCACCGATCACGGGGATACCTGGACCGATGTCAACACCGGCATCACGGAAGCGAGCAACTGGTGGCTTTCCTCGGCGCAGGGCGCGCTCTTCTGCGGCACCCAGTTCGGTCCCGCGTTCCGCAGCACGGATGACGGGGCCTCCTGGCAGGACATCGGCCTCTCCGGCGCGCGCGGCTTCGCGGTGCACAACGACACCCTCTATGCCTGTCAGTGGTACGGCGGTCAGGTGGACCACTCCGCTGATGGGGGCCTCACGTGGCAGGACACGGAACCGATCAGCGGATCGGGCGGGTTCTGGCCGTTGATCAGCGCTGGCGGCCACCTGTTCGCGGGCGGGCAGAGCGGCGGCGTCCACCGCATCTCCCACAGCGCGGAGCCGTGGACCGCGAGCAACAACGGGCTCACCAGCACGGAGGTGTACGCCTTCGAACGCATGGGCGATGTGCTCTTCGCGGGCACGGGGAATGGTGGCGGGGTGTTCCGGTCGGACGACCTCGGCGCCACCTGGACCGCCAGCGGCATGAGCGGCTCCATCACCTACGCCCTGCACGCGGTGGGCGGCCTGCTCTTCGCAGGCACCTCCGGCGGCGGCGTCCACCTCAGCACGGACAGCGGGGCCACCTGGACCCCGTACACCAACGGCCTCACCAACCTGCAGGTGGTGCGCCTCACCAGCGATGGCGTGTACCTCTATGCCGGTACGCTGGGCGGTGGCGTGTTCCGCGATGGCCTCACCCTCGGGCAGGCCGAGGTGGAGCCGACCAATGCGGCCGAGGTCACGGTCTTTCCCGTTCCGGCGGGGGACCGGGCCCACGTGCGCTGGGACGGCCACTCCATCGTGCGCTACGAACTGTGCACCACGGTCGGTGCCCTTGCACAGCGCGGAAGCCCGGCGGCCGGGGACATCCCCTTGGACGCGGTGGCACCGGGCGCGTACGTGTTGAAGGTGGAGGACGCCAACGGGCACAGGCGCACCGTGCGCCTGGTGCGGGAGTAAAGGGGCGATCGCGATCCCGCGGAACCCGACCGGATGGTCGGCCACCCGGCTGCTGCTGCTGCCCGACCAGTGGCCGGCCCATGGATGCGGACTTAATCCGATCTTGATCCGCCCAACGCGCCATCCGCACATCGGCCGCAGGGCTCCGCCGAAACAGCGAACATGGATCCCACCACCTCCCAGAAGGTCATCGGCACCGTCAGCGCCGGTCTCGCGGCCCTCCTTTTCCTGCTGCGGCTTCAGCCGTTCCTGTGGGAATGGACGGGCAGGCAGACGAACGACGACCAATGGGCCACACCCGCGCTGTACATCCTGGCCCCCATCTGGGGGCTCATGCTGGTCGCACTGCTCTGCATGACGGCTGCCGGCGGCTTCGACTGGATCCGGCTGGGACGCGGCAAGCTCTACCTGCTCGCCGGGGCGGCGGCCTTCGCGCTGGCGGTCGCCTCCTACGTGTTCATCGCCTTGTACCTGCGGCCCGGCTTCACGCCGCGCGGCCTCTACAGCCCGTTCCTCCACCTCATCCTGTTCTCCACCGTGCTGCTGGTGGTGGTGAGCTTGAACCAGAAGCATGTGCCGGGGCTGTCCGTTCAGTGGTTGCTGCGCCCATGGACCTGGTTCACCGCGTTCAGCCTGGTGGGCAGCCTGATCTTTTCCGGCCGCTGGATCGCCACCAACAGCGGTCGCGGTCTGGCCGACGTCGCCACGCGGATCATCGTCCTGTTGCCAGCGACCAAGGAAGAGCTCGCGGAGATCGGACGGCTCGATCCCAAGAACGATTTCCAGAAGCTGGTCGCACGGGCGAGCCTTGTGGAGAAACCGGCCGTGTGCGAGGCTGCCACAGCGCGCCTGCGTTCAGATCCGGCGTTCGTGCAGCGCATGGCGGCCATGCTGGATTCCGGCTACGCGGAACCTGCGCTCGCCTTCGTGCGCGATGCGGCGCTGACCCCCGACGAAAAAGCACGCTTCGCCCGACCCGCGCTGAACGCCCTGGGGCGTTGGGTCAACAGTACATCCCCGCCCAACTACACCACCTCGGAGAACCTGAAGCGGACGCGGCGCTTCGGCGATGAGCTGTTCCGCGTGCTCCCCGGGAAGTTCGCCGGCACCGGCGTCGACTTCGCCGAACTGCAGGGGTGGTACACGGAGAAGATGGAACTGGAGTAGTGGATCCCCGCGCGGACCGACGATGATCCCCGAGCCTTTCCGCCAGCCCATCGCGGCGTTCCCCGCGCCCTTGCGCCAGCTCATTGAAGCCGAGCTGCAGGCCGGCAACAGCATCGTGGCCATCGAGAACGGCTTTCCCGCTGCGCCCTGCGGGGCCTCGGTGAAGCTGGCGAGTGCGGTCGCACCCGAACGCCGCCGATCGATCGGCGAGGTGAGCTTCTACGCGCGCAACAATTCCTCGTACGCGGGCGAGTTCACCACGGCGCAGCGGCACTTCTTCGTGTTGGAACCGCCGCTGCCGCCCGAGCCGGAGCCCGACATGGACGCCATCCGCAAAGCGCACGAGCCGAAGCCGGATGCCTTGTCCAAGCGCGCTCCGCGCGAAGCCCGTTCAGCTCCGGCGGTCGTCCGCGCGATGAGCGGTGATCGCGGTGCGGCGGAGCCCGCGCAGCCCGCCCCCCTTCCGGAAGGCGCGCTGACCTCCACGGAGACCGCCACCAGCGCGGCGCGCCTGCTGCACTTCCGCGACCCGCGTCCGCCGCACGAGGTCCAGTTCGCGCTGGAGCGTGACCTGATGACCCTGTTCGCCGCTTCCATGCAGCATGACCGGCTCACCCTGACGGCGAGCGCCAACGTCGTCGGGGCGCGGTATCATTTCGAGCTGCGCTTTCTGGCGGCGCTGCCGCACGCCCATTGTTATTCCCTCCGTGCGGAGACCTCCTGGGCCGATGCCGCGGCCACGCACCACGCCTATTACCGCCACACGGCCGGCACCTGGTTCGCCCACTGGACGCGCGGCTTCTCGCCCGCCGAGCCGCCCACAGCTGAAGAAGGGACATCCGAACGGTACCAACGGATCTGCGCTGCCGCGTTGAACGCCGAGGCGCACCTCGACTCCGTGCAGGCGGTGCAACGGACCATCGTGGCGGCCATGAAGCAGGGCGCGCGCTTCTCCACCTCGCACAAGGAAGGGGGCACGAACATCACCTGGAACGGCGGGCATTTCGTACGGTCTGACCACGGCGATCACCCGGATCACGTCATCTACGCGAGCGAGGCGCACTTCCTGGACGCGCTGCGGAAGTTCTACGACTGGGAGACCTCGCAGAACGTGTACCCCGAAAAAGTGGCGGACCTGGTGGCGTGGAGGTTGATGCTGCGGTTGATGCGGAGGTAGGGGGATCTGATGCTTGAGGCATCGAGCAACAAAGGCCCCCCCCAATACGCGCGCTCGCTCCCCCCAAATGCCCGCGCTCGCCTGTGGCGAGTGTGGTATCGAATGGACCGATCACGGTACGCGCGCAATGAGCGCTTGCTGGAGCGTCTTACATTTGACAGTAAGCACAGTACCATGAGCCGCGTTGAGGTCAAGCAGGCAATGATCGCCAAAGAGGTCCTGAACACCACGGACGAGGACCTGTTGGATGAGTTGAGATCGGTACTTGACCGGCCCCGCGGTGACTGGTGGGCCAAGCTGCCCGCCAAGGTGCGCCGCGATGTGGAGGAGAGTCTGGCCCAGGCCGATCGCGGCGAGACCGTGAGCCACGCGGAAGCCATGAAGCAGGTGCAGGCATGGCGAAAGCGGTAGGCGGCAAGCCCAAGACCGTACGGTGGACGCCCAAGGCCATCGCCACCTACATCGATGTGCTCAAGTACCTGCGCAAGGAATGGACGGCGCGAGGAGCAGCGCTTCGTGGATGAGGTGGAGGATACCATCCGGTACATCGTGCTGTTCCCGAAGGGCTTCCGAAGCGCGGGCCATGCCCGGTTGCGCGAAGCACCGATCAAACCCTACAACATCCTGCTCTACCGGGTCGATCCCAAGGTCATCGTCATCATCGGACTTTTCGATATGCGCCGGCACCCGAAGTACCTCCGGGCGATGAAGCGGGGATGGAAGGAGGCGTGATCGCGCTTCCGTCGCATCTCATACGTGTCTTGAAGTTCTGGGCCGGCGTCACCTACACCGCATGCTCCTCCTTTCTCTCACCGATCGGCCAGGCTCACCAGCCCCCCTCACTCCCACGGCCCCCCGCGCGGCACATGCACCAGGCGGTCGCCTTCCAGGGTGAACAGCCCGCCGCTGAAGCCCATCCAGTAGCGGCCGCGGCGGTCCTGTAGCATCGCCTGCAACCCGAAGATCCCGTTCAGGTCCGGCCGGTCGGTGGTGTTGAACAGTGTGAAGCGGCCGTTGCTGTAGCGGTACACGCCGTGCTTGTACGCGCTGCTCCACAGCGCACCGTCGCGGTCCACGTACAGGGTATAGAGGTCGTTGTGGTGCAGCCCGGGCACCTCGGGGAAGGTGGTGAAGGTGCCGTCCTGCTCCAGCACGCAGAGGCCACCGTCGCCGGTCTCCCGGGGTTGGAAGGCCTGGATGCACGCGAACCAGATGCGGCCCTCGTGATCCTCCACGATCGACCAAGGCGTGTTGCTGCACAGCCCGTCCTGCTTGGTGTAGCGCGTGAACGGATCGCCCGTGCCGCGGGCGGCCACCTCCGGGTCCCAGCAGATGGCCCCATGCCCATCGGTGCTGAACCAGAGCCGGCCATGAGTGTCCTCCATCTGGAACACGAGCTTGCGCGGATCGATGCTGTACGCGGCCGGTGGCAGCTCCGGCAGGGGCACGGCGAACTCCACCGGCGTGCGCGCGTCCGTGTACCGGATCACCTTGCCCTGGGTGCTCACCCACACGTGGCCGCTCCGGTCGGTGCGGACGTTGGCTCCGCTCCTGTGCAGCACCTGCGGCGGGCCCGGGCGGGCGGGGTCGTAAAGGAACACCCCGTCGTGGCCCGCGAACCACAGCATCCCATCGGGTGCTTCCACCATGCCGTGCCCGCCGTTGGGCGGCAGGCCCTGCGTGCTGTCGATGAAGGTGAGCCGGCCATCCACCACGTGCGCCAGCCCGTTGTTGATGGTGCCGAACCACAGGCCGCCCTTGCTGTCCTCGAAGGCGCCCACCACGTACTCCGCAAGGGGGGGGCTGTCGTGCGCCGTGCCTGTGCCGGAGGCGAGCCCCTCAGCGGACCGCTGCCCATGCAATGAAGCATTGGAGCACGCGAAGAGCGGGAGCAATAGAAGCGGCCATAGGTGGGTGGGCATGGGATGAAGGTAGGGCGGTCATGCGGCGCGCAATTACTACGGGTGGCATTGCAGATGGCCGATAGGAGTGTGTGAGGCCTACAGGAGAGGAGCGGCGCCGTCGCGTTCCATGGGTTCGACAAGAAGAACCGGGCGAGCCGCAAGCCCCCGAATGAACCTATGGAGTGGGGCCTGCGCAAGGTCCCGAGGCGGAGCCCTGCGCAGGGCCAAAGGATGTCGCCCCCGTTCACTCCAGATCCTCCAGCACCTTCACGCGGTAGCCCTTCGCTTCCAGCGCTCGCTTCACGGGAGCCACGTGCATATAGCCGTAGAACACCGCAATGCGTTGCGCCTGATCCTCTTCCGCGGCGGCGATGATGCGATCGGCAATGGACGCGTTACGCGCCTCCCAGGCTCGTACGAAGGCCGTGTAGTCCGGATCGCCCCAGGCGGCGAGCACTTTCGTTTGAAGACTATCACCATGGGCGATCCAGGCGTGCGTGTTCACCCGTTCGAGCACCGCGCAGCGCTGAGTCGCCTCCGCTTCAGCTGCGTTGAACGCCGCCCACGCACCCTCCAACGTGCGCTGTTGAGCACTGTCCAACTTCTCCGCGAAGGCTTGGTAAGCCAGGCTCTGCGCCGCGTTGTACCGCCGCTCGTCCGTGAGGTGCAAGCGTTCGATGCCCAATGCGGCCGCCAGCGGATGCACCAGGTTCCCGAACTCGGTGTTGCTCATCCCGGCCAGGAGACGCGCGTGCCTGTTCACGAACGCGCGGCCGAAGGCGGTGCTGGTATCGACGAGGGTGTTCACATCGGCGTTCCGCAGCTGGTAACTGGCCTGGTCGCGGTTCCCGACATCCAAAGCCAGCGCGGCATAGCGCCACTTATGAAGCCAGTGCGCCGTGCTGTCCGCACCGGCCGGTGGCGCATCCCGCAACGCGTCCAGTTCCTCCAACGTGAGCACGCGCCCTTCCCACGCCACCATCACCGAGTCGCGGTAGGTGGCGTGATCCGCGCCGAAATAATGCGCCATGCTCAGCGTGTCGGCAGGCGCTGGGTGCTCCACGGCGATGGCATCCGGTGCATAGCGGAACACCTTCTCATAGGCGCTCTTCCAGTTGCACGCCAGGCTGTCGGGGATCTGGTGAAGCACACCTACCAACAAGACCTCGGGATCGCCGGATCTGGGCGGAGAGGGAGTACAACCCGCACCATGGAGGAGCACGGAAAGTGCAAGTGGTACGAGTGGGGGCGATCGCATGGACAACGATACGACGTCGAGAGGCGCAGGTTGTTACAGCGCGGGCTGAGGCCAGGGCATGTCTTGGGCGGTTGCCCGACACGCTATCCGAACCAGGCAGGTCAGCGACACGGGCACTATCGATGACCACGTGCGCCGCTGAAAAGGTGCGAACAGAGAACTGGGTCTGTTAGATAAAGTGTGTCATCATCGTTATTGCTGATGATGTTGATGTTGTTGGGTTTTGAACGAGGGGGTCCGGGGGAGACTCAGAACCTGTTGATCGGTGTTGATCGCCTGTGGATCGAAGCGTGGGCCGAAGAGCAGGCGTAGCTCGGCGGCTATCTCCCTCCAAGCGAAGATGGGCTTGGCGGCCATTTTCTCCACGATGCGCTGCTGGGCCAGATAGAGCAGCTTGAGCAGGGCCATGTCGTTGTCGAAGACGCGCTTGGTCTTGGTGTACTTGCGCAGCTGAGCGTGGAAGCCCTCGATGGGATTGGTGGTGTAGATGAGCCGCCGGATGCGCTCGCTGTAGCGGTACTGGCTGGCCAGCAGCGGCCAGTTGGTGTGCCAGGAGCTCACCGCCTGCGGGTAGCGTTCCCCCATTTGTCGCTGAAGACCTCCAGGGCATGCAGCGCTTGCTGCTCACCAGGGGCCCGGTAGATGGCCCGCATGTCCTTGACCACCTCCTTGTAGTGCTTGTAGCTGATGTACTTCAGGGTATTGCGCACCTGGTGCACGATGCAGAGCTGGATATCGCTCTGTGGGTACACCAAGGAGATCGCGTCGGAGAAGCCGCTCAGGTTGTCGATGCATGCGATCAGCATGTCCTCCACGCCGCGTTGGCGCAGGTCGCCCAGCACGCCCAGCCAGAACTTGGCCCCTTCGCTCTGCCCCACGTACAGGCCCAGCAGGTCCTTGTGGCCATCGGGGCCAACGCCCAAGGCGGTGTATACGGCCTTGTTCACCACGCGCCCTTCCTGCTTCACCTTGAAGTGGATGGCATCGAGCCACACGATCGCGTAGCGCGCCTCCAAGGGCCGCTGCCGCCAGGTCTGTACATCGGCGATCACCTGGTCGGTCACCGCGCTGATCGTGGCCTCGCTCACCTCGATGCCGTACAGGTCCCGCACATGGTCGCTTATGTCGCGCTGGCTCATCCCAAGCCCGTAGAGCTTGATGATCTTCATGTCCAGCTCGGCGTTCAGCACGCGCTCGCGCTTGGGCAGCAGCACCGGGTCGAAGGTTCCCTCACGGTCGCGCGGCGTGGCGATCTCCACCTCTCCGTGGGCGGTCTTCACCCGCTTGCGCCCATGTCCGTTGCGCCGGTTACCTCCAGGCGGCTCCTCGGCCAGGTGAGCGCTCAGCTCGCCCCGTAGCGAGGCCTCCATCAGTCGCTTCACCAGCGGGGTCAGCACCCCATCGCTGCCGCTCAAGGGCTTGCCCAGTAGCAATTGCTTCATGGCCTCCTTCTCGAAGGCTTCGTAATCGAACTTGTCCGTCTTGTCCTCCATGGGTCAGGTGTTGAAGTTCGCAATCCGGCCTGACACACTTTACTGAACAGTCTCAGAGAACTGGCCTTGCGCTCAACGCTCCGGAAGAACTCCGGCACCAGCTCGACCTTCTCGAACACCCTTCTACGATCACAGACCTACCACCGCAGCACCTCACCCTCCGGGGCCTCGGCCAGGGAAATGACATACACCTCCCGCGACGCCTCCTTCACCTCCAGGAGCACGGCCACCCATTTCGCGCCGTCGGGTCCGGGCACCCGCACCACCACCACCGGGCGCTCGGGGTCCAGGGCCGGTCGGTAGGGCTGCCCGACCGCCGTGCCGTAGGGCCACGTGATCGCCTGCACCTCGGCATCGATCCATTGGTAGCGTGAAGGCATGAGGTCGTTCTCGCGACCCAGGACCGGCAGGGAATCGTGCCGCGCGAAGCGCGTGGCCTCGCCCGGTCCAGAGCCATCCTCCGCACGTAGGATCTTCGTGCCGTTCACCCCACGAAGCGTGCGGCCGCACCATCCATGGCTGCTCGGCACATCATCGGTGCCCACCTCCGTGCGCACGAGTTCGAGGTCGAACACTCCGTCGCTGCTCAGGTCGTACGAGGTGTTGGGCGCCTTGCCGCAGGGCGGGTTGAACAGAACGGGGATAGGGCCTGGCTGTGCCATCGCTCTGCCGCCGATCAGGCAGGAGAGCACAAGGACCAGGTGCTTGGCGTGCTGGTTCATGCTGGGCGGTACACGCTTGTGCTCGTTGGGTTCATGGGGTGAAAAAGCGGGGTGCTGCGTTGAGGTGTACGGGATCGCCAACGCTGCGGGGCCAAGCCGGCTCGCTCACAAGAGTTCCTGGATAGCACCTGCACCAGCTCGCGCATGATCTTCGGCTTCAGGCCCGATCCGACCTTTTCGAACAGGCCCACCAAGCGCTCACCATCGATCAGTTCGATGGGAGGGCAGCCACGGGGAGAAGATCGGCGCCGCCACGTTGCGGGAGTTCGATCAGAGAACGCGTGCGTACCCCGAGCTGCCGAAGGGACCTTTTGAGCTGGGCTTGGGCAGGCTTCGCGCAGGTGCCAGCGCAGCCAGCGGTGGTGGTCGCGATCACGCCGCGCGGCCCAGTACCGGATCGCTCTGGCGGCCTTCGCCCAGGGCGCCCACAGCGCTTACGCAGAACCAGTAGGGCCGGTAGGCCACCAGGTGCTGCACGCGGTGCGTGATCTTGCCGGTGATGCCGATCAGGGACCATGCGCAGTTCGGATCCGCAGGGTCCTGCTCGGTCATGTAGATGTGGTAGGTGTGGCGGTTGGCCACCCCGCTCCAGCGCAGTTCCACCTCGCCGTGGCGACCGGTCATGTGCGCACCGCGCATCACCGGCGTGCCCATGGGCTGCGGCGGACCCGACGGCCTGGCCAGCTCGAAGCCACTGGAGGCCAGGATGACGGCATCGCCCTGCGCCACCATGCGCACGTAGTCCGCCACACGGCGCAGGTCCCCGGCGGCCTGGGCCACCCGGTCGTTGCGCTGCAACTTGCTCTGGCGGCTGCCCTCGTGCGCTTCGGTGATGGCGTGGCTCAAGGCCACGGCCGCGGCCCGCAGGTCGGCGGCCGCGAGGGGCGGTGCCGGCAGGTGCGGGTTGCCCTCCAGCCCATCGGCCACCACGCGCATCAGGGCGGCAAGGCGTACCGGGGTCAAGGTCTTCAGCTCCAGCTTGATGTTCGCGTTCGGCATGGCCTGCAGGTGTGGCGTTGCGGCCTTGTACGCCCGTGCACCCAAGGGGGTTGCACCATGCTCCCGACCCGGGGGGGCAGCGCACCCGCCCGGGTGATGGCCTTCACCCGGGCGGGACCTGCTGCACAGGTGATCTACATCTTCACCTCACCCGGGTGGGCGAGACCACCAGGTGAAGGAACATACACCCTCCTCCCGGGCGGGTGATGCCTCCGGGTTGAGCATGGACCTGGTCGCACCCGGGCGGGTGGGGAGGCCACCATCACCAACACATCCGCTTGACCCGGTCGGGTGGGGTGGTGACCAACACCAACAGTCCCTGCCCACCCGGGCGGGTGGGTGCTGCCTGTTGATCACCATGCGCAATGCACCCGGGCGGGGGTGCCGGGGACCATGATCGCAGTGGCCGATACCTGTGGCAGCACTCCCCGGCTCCTGAGGTCACATGCCCAATGACTTTTGGGCAACAGGCCGATCGCCCAGGCCCACAAGCCCAAGGCCTACAGGCTAAAGGCCAACAAGCTCAGAGGCCCATGAGCCCCAAGGCCAGCAAGCCTATGAGCCAACAGGCCCGAAGCCCAAGGCCAAAAGGCCTACAGGCTTTAGGCCAACTAGCCCATAGGCCCATGAGCCCCAAGGCCAGCAAGCCTATGAGCCGACAGGCCCGAAGCCCAAGGCCAAAGGGCCTACAGGCTTCAGGCCGACAAGCCCACAGGCTAAGGCCAACTAGGCCAATAAGCCTCAAGGCCAAACCTCCGCCAAGGTCCCCCGCAGTAATGCATCCAGCTTCCGCGTGTCGGCGTCCGTGGCCGTGCGGGGTTCGGGTGGGTGGGCCGCGTAGTGCGCCAGACGACCGTCGATCCAGTCGTGCAATGCCGCCACACGCGGACCACGTCCGAGTTCACCGCCGCTCATCTTGTCGCGCAAGAGCTGGTCCACTGCGGTGCGCACGCTGCGGCTGGGTAACAGGCGATCCAGCAGGTGGTGGAACTCCATGGGCGCCATGGTACCGGTGGCCGCGATCCAGTCGCAGGCCAGCAGGGGGCGCAGCACGTAGAGGTACTTCTTCAGGCGAACCTGCTCGCTTTGCAGGTACTGGGCGTGGTTGCGCTTGCCCATGCTCAGGTAGTGATGCATCACCGAAACCGGGCTGAAGAAGCCCTCGGAGAGGGTGCGCAACTGGGTGGCGGTGGAGTACTGCTCCCGGTAGTTCAGCGGACTGCGCAGCCACTCCAACAGCGGCGGGTTGCTCTTGCGGTACAGGCGTAGCGCCTTCCGAAGGTCCCAGCCGGCAAGATCGATATCGAGCGGGAGCATTTCCTCGATCACATCCCGCTTCTCGTCAATACCCAGGTACCACTCCGGTCGGTGCACGTAGATGAAACGCACATCCCAGTCGCTATCCGGACTGGCGAAACCCCACGCACGGCTCCCACTCTCAACGGCCAGCAGCACCTTCACGTCGTAGCGCTGCTCGGCTTGGGCCAATGCATCAACAATGGCAGTGTGGATGGGGGCGGGGATGGCGGGATGCATGGGCTTGGAGCCGAGGATAGGGGGAATGCCGGGGCTACGGTCTTCAGCTCTCAAAACTCCTGAAGAACTCCGGCACCAGCTCGTACACGACCCTTGGCTTCAAGCCAAGCTTGTACTTCTCGAAGAGCGTTACCAAGCGCTCACCATCGATCAGCTCGATGGGAGGAACGCCATCCCGGTTGGCCTCCTTCTGTGCATCGGGCGTGAAGCGGCCGGTGGTGAGGATCAGCCCTTTTTCGGCGCGGCCCTGCATACTACCCCGGAAGTCGCGGACCAAGGCGGGGGAGACGGTCTCCTTGTAGCGCTTGCACTGGAACACGATGTTGAAGTTGACCACATCGTTCAGGCGGATGCGGCCGATGCCATCGATGCCCTGGTCACCAGCGCCGCCGGTGATCTGGATGTCGTGGATGCCGATCTCGGTGAGCAGGCGCTTGCAGATCCGCTCGAAGCCTTTCGGGGTGAGGGCCTTCAGGGTCTCCAGCAGCGACTCGCTGTGGGCCTCGTCCTCCACGATGTCGTTGTCCAGGTTCTCCTTTTCCTTCTTGGCCTTCTTCTCCGCGCGCGACTTCGGATCACCACCCACGGTCTGGTGGATGCGCTGGAACATCTGGTACACCTGCTCCTCGGTGAGCTTGGCCTCGACACCTTCTTGTGTAAGGCGCCATGTACCGCTCTTGGGCGAATCCATCAGACCAGCCTTGGTGAGGTAGAAGCGCGCCCACTGGATCTGGTTGCGCACGCGGCTCTGCCCGGAGGGGATGAGCTGCTCCACCTCGCTGTCTGGGATCTTCAGGTCGGCGATCACGGCATCCACGACCTCGCCGGTGGCCCCTGAGCCGCCCAGGTTCTTCATGACGCGGAGAAGTGGGATGCAATACTTGAGGAAGTGGGGGCCTTTCATGGGTGATGGAGGAACGGCCCGAAGCTAGGGGGACGGATCTCAAAACCACCCTGTGCTGGAAGCTGTTGGTCAACGCCTGTAGATGTGCAGTGGTGAAGGCGAAGGTGGTGGGATAGTATGATAGGGTGAATCAAACTCGGGGCTAGCCGTATAGCTCAATAAGTTCAGCTCTGCGTTTTTCCAAGCGGCTTTGAATGACCGCCTCGGCAGCGGTTGACCATTGTTGAGCTTGAGGATTTGCTTGACGAAGTAGCCCGTGAGTTGGAGCCATTAGCTCTTTGGCCTTTGACAAAGCACCTTCCTTGTTCAGCACGCCGAGAGTGACTTCGACATTAATACTATCACCATCAGGCTGATAGAAGCGCAAGCCATCTAAGGTGGCCCCATTTGGAAAGACGCCAAACAATTCCTCGCTGCCCGACACACTGAAGCCGACGGTGATATTGTAGTAGGTCTTTTCACCACCCCACATGTTCTCGGCGCTTGAGCCAACGGACCTGACTTCCTCATTGTGGTCAATGACCTTCGGCTCAGCGATTGATGCCTGTTCCAAGAGCACAGCCTTTTTCGTCGCATTGACATACTGCTCAAAACTCCGTTCATCCTTAGCCTGCTGAATGGTTATGGCTGCCACATGGTCGTTCAAGTCGTTCATCCGTTCCTTGAAGAGGTCGTCAATAGGCTTTAGCTGATTGACAGAGAGGTAATTGCTCATTTGGGGGCTCTTGGTGGGTTGATTGGGTTTGCAGGGCTTAGTCAAACAAGCCAGGCGGATCGCACACCACGCTGTTGAACTTCGCTTCCTTCGTGCGCAGTCTGCGGACGCACTCTTCGAAGTCGTCCGTCCAGATGTCGCCGGGTGTCATTGCGACTGGCTGGAACTTGTTGATGCATGCACGGTCCTTGGCATCGGGGCGAAGCCAGGCTGAGACACAATACATGAACTTGGACCAGTCGCCGGTGGATGGCTGCATAGCCACGGCAAGGATGTCGAACTCTCCGAAACGGTAGGGCCGTGTGTCGCTGTCATCGGCGCCTTTCCCACCGCGCGTCTTTTGCGTTTCCACGACCCACATGTCCTCCGGGAACTTGCGGTTGGCCTGCCGGGCGGTCATGGGCTGGAACTCCTTGCTTCGCTGGAGCTTCACCTGCACAGAAACCTGGCCTTTGCCATCGTCGAGGAGGTAGTCGTACGCCTTGTCGCTCGGAGCGATCAGTGAAGACCAATGCTCCAAGTGGGCAACCACTTCCAGCTCGAAGACGGCATCAGTGCCGACCTCTTGCGGCCATCAGAATCCTAGCACTTTCTCGACTTGCGGTCCAGGATCTCAAATGCTTTGAGGATCATCTCTGGACTCGCTTGGAAGGTGCCTGACAGGTTTTGAACCAATGGGTGCTTTTTGAAAGCTTCTGCAACTTCCGGGTTGCTTTCATTCGCTTTCAGTATGGAGCCGATCTCTTGAGCGGCTTTGAGAGGAGCTTGTTGCCGACGGTTTCGCTTAGCTGCCATGGGGATGTGTTTTGGGCCGGACTTGGGCAAGGTAGAGCTCAATCTGTACTTTGCAACTCAGAATCCGCCAATGCCGCAGTTGCTACAGTCGCCATGGTCCAAGCAGTTCGCCACACTCGTAGAGCAGGCGGAGAACGCGCTGCTCCTTTGTACGCCGTACATCACCAAAGGACCATGCGAGCGCATTGTCGATACCGTCACGAAGCTCGGTCGCGCTTCGGACCTGAAGGTTTCGATCCTGACGGACTTGTCCCGCCAGAACATGATTTCGGGGTACACTGACCCCAAGGCACTTCACGATCTGACGACAGCTCTGCCGAAAAGCGCTGTCCGCTTCTTGCCGAGCTTGCACGCCAAGGTGTATGTTGCCGACGATCGTTTAGCCATCGTTACTTCTGGCAACCTGACTGATGGCGCAATGTTCCGGAATTTCGAGTACGGTGTCTGGTTCGATGATGAGGCCAGCGTACGTGCTATTCGGGCAGATGCCGAAAACTATGCCTCACTTGGGTCATTGGTAGATGTTACCCAGCTGTTGACGTTTGCTGAGATTGCCAGCGAACTGCGTGAACTGAGCAAGGCTGTGATCAAGACAGCAGAGAAAGACATTCAGCGCCAGTTTGATGAACGACTGAATATTGCCGAGGAGAGCATTCTTCTTGCCCGGACTGCAGGAAGGACGGCTCATGCGATTTTCTCGGATGCTGTGCTATATGTGCTTCGAAATGGACCACTTCCAACTAAAGAGATCCACGAGGCGATAAAGCGGATACATCCAGACCTTTGCGACGATACCGTTGATCGGGTGATCAACGAGCAGCATTTTGGCAAGAAGTGGAAGCACGCGGTGCGCACTGCACAACAGCACTTGCGCAGTGCCGGTAAGATCAATTTGGCGGACGACAAATGGTCGCTCGTTTGAAGTAACTGGCTTACCGCCGGAAGGTGCTGTAACCATGCAGCATTGCGGCGTATTGCAGTTGCGCCAGTTGCCGGTTCAATGCGCTGTCCACTTCGGGCAAGAAGGGTGTCGGGGTGAGGTCAAGGCCGAAGCGTTCGGCCACCAACCGGTTTCCCAATCCATAGCGCTCGAATCGTCGGATGAAGTCAGCGAGATCGGCATCGAAGTCATGCAAACAGATGCTTCCGTGCGCGTAGTCGAGCTGGCCAATGGTGCGCAAGCGGAAGCCCAAGTCTACATCCTCTCCGCCCGCAATGGGTATGGAACCATCGAAGCCCCCAGCAAGCAGGAATGCTTCACGCGAGACGAGGCAATTGGCGGTCACGAGGTAGTCAGGTCGTCCGGCTTCAGCCCCTATTGCCACTTCAGGCGGTATCAGGATCTCCTGCTGGTGGTAGTACAGCGAAACGGCATTGCGGACGAGAGGTTCTACATGCCCTGCATAGGCTACGGCGCCAGGGAGCGCGGCTAAGTAGCCGGAAAAGGACCCAGGCAGGGGTACACAGTCGCTGTCCATGAAGGCGAGCCATGGTGTGCGCGCCGCCAAAGCTCCATGATTGCGCGCATTGGCCGGACCGCGTCTTTGGCAGTTCAGCAAGCGGATGGGCAGCTCTGGCGGGAACGGGTCAAAGCCGGTTCGCGATCCATTGTCCACGACTATGATCTCGACTGGTAGTTGATGCTGCGGGTGCATGTTCCGGAAGGCTGCGAGCATCTGTGCGATACCAGCAGCGTTGTTCAGGACCGGCACCACCACGGTTATGTCCTTGACCGATGTGGGCAAAGGCGGCTGCAAGAGAAACCTTCGGCGAGGGATGTACCCGGTTCTAGACAGCAGGGTCATGGCTTCAGCTGATCAGTCAATGTTTGTGGCAGCCGGTCAGCGCCTTGCTCCTGCGATGTGAAAGCACGGTAAGCAGAATGGTTTCCAACGTGTAGTGGGATGGTATTCCCCGCATCGCAAACAGAACTGCCGGTTTGCGGGCGGGTCAAGGTTCATGTCCTCGCGTACCTTCTCAGGGTAGAAGCACTCGCCACACAATGGTTTGTACCGATTGCGGACTATTGGAGTGCGGCAGCGGATGCAGAATCCTTCCTTGGTTTTCTGCCATTCGGGTATCTCTGGCTCCCTCCGTTCATATGGCCTCGGCGCCGATTCGATGGGTTCGCTATCCTCTTCTTCGTCCAGGCTATCGCCGGCCCAGTCAGCATTCAGCATGGCCTCAGTATCGCAATGCTCGCAATAGTGTCCGACGTCGATCTTCTCGTATTTCAGTTCGCCACGCCCAGCAGGTGCGATGTACTGCGTGAACATGTGGAACTCGCCGGCGAAGGCTCCGCACTCCTTGCAAGTATTCGCCGGGTAGCTGCGCCGCTGTGTTCGGCTATACATGTCCTTGATCAGACAACCCTTGCTTCGGGCAAGTTGAAGTTCGGCATCGGTGAATTGCTCCGGCCCTGCGTACGTGCCGCCGCGTGACTCACCACCCTCCACAACAGCGATGGGCATGACGCACCCGCATTTCCAACAGCCGCCTTCGATGATCCACAGTACTACGTTGTTTTGAAAGCGCTGACACTTGGGACATCGCGGGTTCACGCATTGGTCTACATGGTCGGGCACGAGTACAGGAGCTGTGGCCTTCTCCAGATCTGTATCGCTCTTCAGATCGAAGCGGGCGAGTGCGATGCGTTGCTGGCGGTAGTAGGTAAGTGCCTGCTCTTCGGGGGCATGCGTTACTACAACCTCCAATGCCCAAACTGGGCTGTCCGCATTGGTGGAAAGAACGATGTCCGGTCGGCATGGACCGAGAGAGAGTTCCTCTTCCACCCGAGCGGCCTTCTTCAATAGGTTTCCTTCGTGTTCGCGATCGCATGCTCCGCACCGCCACTTGATAGGCAGGGGCTCCTTGTTGTCCAGATGCCGTTGGATCCGCTGGGAGAGCAATCGCTTGAAACCGAAGTGCAACACGGATTCTGGCTCGCAGTTCGGGCTTTTGACCTTATGCGCATAGTGTGGCCGCTTCGCACCCTTCTTCTGCTCCACACTGCGGCGTGGTATCATTTCACCCTTGCATTCAGGGCAGTGGTAGCGCTGGCCTTTTACGGCGTTCACGGCCAACACCAACTCCTGGGCGTCGTCGTACGCAACGGTGTATAGGATATCACGCATGGCGATTTGGGCAGGAGAATGACCCAATTCCAAAATTCGGTCCAAGACCGATCAGTTTAGACGTGGCGCGGGTTGCGTGAGCGGGCGCAGCGGCAGCCCGGCGCCGGAAGGGCCTTGCAGCCACGAGCAGCGAGGAGGCCGACGAAGGAGGACCCCGCAGCGCCGTGGGTGCTGGCCCTGACAAGCCGGCTACAGCGGAGCACGCGACCGGCCGCTTTTGGGCCGGGCACGCCCTCATCATCACCTAACTCTGGTCGAGCTTCTTCACCATCGTTAAGATCGTCGCCAGGGCCACGGTCTCGCCCGTCTCATCCACCACGTCTACAAGCCATTTGACTATCCCCCGCGCCACATCCGCCCCCTTGGGTGAATCCTCCGTCTTCGGCCGTTTCTCCTGATCCAATTTCTCGCGGCATGTGAACTTCACCTGGATGGTGGAGCCAGGGTACACCGGCTTCAGGAACCTGCACTCCTCGATGCCGTAGTTGAGCAGCACGGGGCCTTTTGGCGGATCCACGAAGAGGCCCGCCGCTCGGCTGAGGATGAAGTAGCCATGCGCCACGCGGCCGGTGAAGGGGGTGCCCTCGAGGCTGTTGGCGTCCATGTGCGCGTAGAAGCGGTCGCCGCTGAGCGCGGCGAAGTCCTCGATGTTCTGCAGCGTCACCAGGTGTTTCTCGCTGAGCAGCGTGTCGCCGATGTTCAGCTCCTCGAAGTGCAGGCGGAAGGGGTGCTTTTCGCTGATGTGGTAGCGCGCGCCCTGCTGGTACTGCTGGGTGAGGGCGGTGATGGTGGTGGGGCTGCCCTGGATGGCGGTGCGCTGCAGGTAGTGGAGCACGCCGCGCTTGCCGCCCATCTCCTCGCCGCCGCCCGCGCGGCCGGGACCGCCGTGTACGAGCGTGGCCAGCGGACTGCCGTGGCCGGTGTTCTCCTTGGCCATCTCGCGGTTCAGCACCAGCATGCGGCCGTGGTGGCTGGCGGCGCCCCACACGAACTGCTGGGCGGTCCTGTCATCGTAAGTGGCGATGGTGGCCACCAAGGAGCCCTTGCCGAGCTTGGTGAGGGCCACGGCATCGTCCAGGTCGGTGTAGGGCATCAATGTGCTCACCGGACCAAAGGCCTCCACGTTGTGGCTCTGCTGGTTCTTCCAGGGATCGGCATTGAGCAGCAGGATGGGGCTCATGAAGGCGCCCTTCGCCACATCGGCCCCGGTGACGTTCACGCTGTCGGGGTCGCCGTACACCACCTGCGAGGCCTTGAGCAGCTCGGCCAGCGCGCGCTTCACTTCCTCGCGCTGCGCCTTGCCCGCCAGCGCGCCCATGCGTACCCCCTCGGTGCGCGGGTCGCCGATCACGGTGCCGCCCAGGCGTTTGCCCAGGGCGATCTGCACGTCCTCGATGAGGTTCTGCGGCACCAGGATGCGGCGCGCGCCGGTGCAGCGCTGCCCGCACTTGAGGGTGATCTCGCGGCCCACCTCCTTGATGAAGAGCTCGTACTCCTCGGTGCCCGGCACGGCGTCGGGGCCGAGCACGATGGCGTTGAGGCTGTCGGCCTCCATGTTGAAGGGCACGCTCTCGTCGATGAGGCGGTCGTGGCGCTTGAGCATGCGGCCGGTGCTGGCGCTGCCGGTGAAGGTGACCACGTCCTGGTGCATCACGTGATCGAGCAGATCACCCGCGCTGCCCACGATCAGCTGCAGGGCGCCCTCGGGCAGGATGCCGCTGGCGATGATGTCCTTCACCATGGCCTCGGTGAGGTAGCTGGTGACGGTGGCGGGCTTCACCACGGCGGGCACGCCGGCCATCCAGTTGACGGCGCACTTCTCCAGCATGCCCCAGATGGGGAAGTTGAAGGCGTTGATGTGTACGGCCACGCCCTCCTTGGGCACCATGATGTGGTGGCCGATGAAGCTGCCGGTCTTGCTGGTCTTGATGGCCTCGCCGTCCACGTAGAAGGGCATGTTGCCCAGGGTGCGGCGCAAACTGGCGTTGGCGAAGAGGTTGCCGATGCCGCCTTCGATATCCACCCAGCTGTCGGCCTTGGTGGCGCCGGTGCGGTAGCTGATGGTGTAGTACTTCTCCTTGCGCTCCATCAGGTACAGGGCCAGGGCCTTGAGCATGCGTCCGCGCTCGGGGAAGGTCATCTTCCGGAGCTTGGGTCCGCCCACGGTGCGGGCGTAGTGGAGCATGGCGGCGAAGTCGAGGCCGCCGGAGGAGGTGGTGGCGACGAGCTCGCCGGTGGAGGCGTCAACGAGCTCGGCTTGCGGGCCGGTGCCGGCGACCCATTGGCCGGCGATGTAGTTCTGTAACTGGGTGCTCATGAGCGGAATGTAAAATGTAGAATGTAGAATGATGAAAGCTGAATGCTGCTCACCCGTTCCAAGTTGAGCGTTCTACATTCTACATTCTTCATTCCTGCCCTACAGGCCATCCAGGGGCCGGCTGCGTGGTTCTGGAGTTGCATGAGGTCCGCCTTCGCGCTGGTGCGCTTCGGCGTTCGAAGGCGAAGATCGGCACGGGAGGGCTATCCGCAGATGACGGGGTTCATCCGCAGATGACGCCGATGGCGCAGGACCTGTCCCGCCTTAGCGGGATGAATACCGGGCAGGACTGAGCTATCTGCGTCATCTGTGCCATCTGTGGAAAACCCATGGCGAGGGTCCGCGGATTAGCTTTGGGCTATGGACATCAAGACCTTCAAGCTCGAACTCTTGGAGCGCATCGCGCTGATCGATGATGAGGAGCGGCTGCTGGCCTTGAAGCGCGTGCTGGACAGCCCGCGCGGCTACGGCATTTCCAATGAGAGGATGAGCGTGATGAAGGAAGGTGAAGCCGGGTTCATACCGAAAGGGCAGCAGGCCTTCTCCCTGGACGAGGTCCGGGCCATCGTGGATGCGGTGCGCGAGGAATTCGAATTCGACCTGGACGCTGAACTTTCACCGGAAGAGGTGGCCGAACTGGAGAAGCGCGACCGTGAGATGGACAGTGGCCGGGTGAAGGGATACACTTGGGAGGAGGTGCAGCGCCTGCTGGATGGCGATCGCCAGAAGCAGCGGGGAGCGCGATGATCGTACGCTTCCATCCAGCGGCGCTTCAAGAGATGCGCGAAGCCGAATGGTACATCGAGGAGCGCCGACCAGGGTGGGGGGCGAAGTTCAGAGCAGAGGTGGCGGAGGTGATCCGCTTTGTGCTGGAAAGGGCGCATGCGCATGAGGGATCCCGCCATGGGGGCACCGGGTCCATGAAGGTCCGGCGTTTTCCATACCGGGTGTATTACCGGATCCTGCCCGATGAACTGAGGATACGGGCGGTATACCACGGCAAGCGCAAGCCAGCCGGGTGGTCTGGGCGCAAGTTCTAGCGAAGCACCCGCGCTGAAGTGCATGCACGTTGAGCATTGGCGTGTCCTCGACTACGGACGCTCCGGCCCCAATTCCCCCATCTCCCCACGCCCCAACCGCAGCCGCGCCTGGTGCATCTGCTCCTCGCTGCTCATCACGAAGGGGCCGCCGTACACGATGGGTTCGCGGTGGGGAGTGCCGGTGGCAAAGAGGAACTCCACGCCTTCCGCACCAGCGCTCACCTGCACCACATCGCCGCCCTCCGCGTAGGTCACCAGCGTCTGGGGCAGCAGGGGCTTCTCCAGCGTGGTCCCTGCGCCGCTCAGCGCGTACACGAAGGCCATCGTTTCCGCAGGAAGGGTGATGGCTTGGTTGGCGTGAAGCTGCACGTGCAGCAGCGTCACCGGTGTCACCAGATCGAAGGGGGAACGCTGGCCATCGAAGGACCCGGCCACCACGCGCACCCGGTGTTGCGCTGTCCGCACTTCAGGGATGCCCTGGGCGAAGGCATGCATGGCGCGCGGTGCTACCGTGCGGTCATCGGCAGCATGGTCGATCCAGATCTGGAAGCCGTGGCAATCCACGCCGGGCACGGTGGGGAACTCGTCGTGGTGGATGCCGCTGCCGGCCTGGGTCACATGCGCACCGCCGGGTTCGATCACGCTGCGGTCGCCCTGGCTGTCGCGGTTCAGGAAGGAACCGGCGCTGTCGGGCAGCATGTAGGTCATCACCGAGATGCCAGCGTGCGGGTGTGGCCCGAAGACAGGGCGCTCCATGTGGAACTCGGTGAGCACCAGGAAGGGCTCGATGCCGTAGCGGTGGGCCATGATGTCCACCCCGCGCAGGCCGGGGAAGGCCGGTTTGAAGGCCAGGGGGACGTGTTCACGGAGGGGCTTGTGCATGGTGTTCAAGGGTTGAGGCGTGCAGCGATGCGGGGGAGGAGCAGGGCACCCGCCATGGACACGAAGTGCATCGGCAGGGTGAGCATCGTGAAGGCGGCAGGCGTGGCCGAGCCGTCGGGCATGGGCTGGTTGAAGGTGCCCCAGAGGCTGAGCAACCCGAGCACCACGGTGCCGATGCTGTAGCCCACGCGGCCTTTGGCACCGAGCTTCTGCACGAAGAAGTAGATGATGCCGGCGACGATGAGCGGGATGAAGCTGCTCATGGTGATGCCCGTGGTATGTACGATCTGCGGGACGCTGAACCCGGTGATGGCTTCGTGCGCGGTCCGCCATGTCAGGCAGATCACGGCGGTGCCGGCACCGGCGATCAACGAGGCGAGGGAGGTCTGCTTGAAGGTGTACGTGGTGTTCATGGTTCGGGGTTGTTTGTGAGTAGTGCCGAAATGTGTTGCAACGAATAAAGGGTCAAAAAAAGGGGGCGTCATCCGCGGAGCTTGTCCAGCAGGTCGCTCAGCAGTTCGGCCTCCGCATCGGTCAGTCGCCCTTTCAGCGTTCTGGACTGCTCCTTCACCAGGTCGGTGATGGCATTGAGCTGTTCAAGGCCTTTGGGGGTAAGCCCGATGTCCACGCGCCGGCGGTCGCCCGCGCCCACCTCACGCACCACCCAGCCGAGGTCCACCAGCTTGTCCACCAGCCGCGTCACGTCCGGCGCCTTGTCCAACATCACTGCCTTGATGTCGCCGGGGCAAACGGGGTGGGGGTGGCGCCCCTTCAGGATGCGGAGCACGTTGAAGTGCTGCGGCTCGATGGGCAGGTCCTTGAACACGCCGCGCTGCATGTCGCGGAACCAGTTCGCCGTGTACTGCACGTTCAGCACCGCCTTCTGCGTGGCGCTGCCGAACTTCTGCTGGCGGATGGCTTCGGCGAACTTGGTGGGCATGACGGGGCAAAGGTAAGGGAATAATATGTTGCAACAAATGAACGACCGGTTGGCGGTCGCGGCCGGTCCGGTCGTGCACCTTCTGGTGCTGCCACAGCACCGTTGGTGTAGTTGACGGCCCAAACAGCGGACGGATCGCGCAACTTGCCTTCGATGACCAGCGCACCCGGTCCCGCCGTGCTCCTTCGCCTGCGCTGGCTGCAGCTGCGCCGGGCCTTCCCGCAATACGGTATCGTCCTGCTCGCGCTGGCCGTTGTCTTCGCGCTGGGTCTGATGCACCGCGCGGTGCTCTAGGACGCTGCCCATGCGGCCTACATCGCGGGTGGCGCACTGCTCACGGTCTGGGGCCTGCACCAGCGACGGCCCGACCTGCACTTCCTGCATCGCCACGTGCCACTGGCCCGCAAGGCCATGGCGGTGGAGTACGGCGCGTTGGTGCTGCCCGTGCTGCTGATGCTGGGCCTTGCCGGGGCGTGGGCCTCAGCGCTGGTGATCTTGGCGGCGGTCGCTTTGCCCTGGCTACCCGTGGTGCGCACCTCCGGTGTCCGTGGTAGCTGGCTCCGGCGTTGGATACCGACGCGGCTCTTCGAGTGGCGCGGCCTGGTGCAGGGCACACACCCGTGGGGACTGCTTGCGTGGCTGGTGGCCTTGGCGCTCTGCTGGTTGCCGGTGCTGCCGCTCTTCCTGCTAGGTGGTCTTGCCCTGATGGCCGCCGCTGCGCAGGAGCAGTGCGAGCCGCGCGCCATGTTGTTGGCCACGGCAGCCGATGCCCGCGCGCTGCTGCGGACGAAGGTGTTCGGTGCGCTGCGCCTCCTGCTCGTGCTGGAGCTGCCGGTGCTCCTCGCAGCCACGGTGTTCCGTCCCGAATGGTGGTGGGTGCACGTGGGCTTCGGCCTGGGCCTGCTCACGCTGGTGGCCTATGCCGTGGTGCTGAAGTACGCGAACTACCAGCCCAACGAGCGCCTGTCCGCCAATGGCGCCAACGTGTCCGTCGCCGCGCTCTTCGCCATCCTGCCCGGGCTCGGCGTGGTGCCGCTCGTCATGCTCCTCACCGAAGTGCCCAAGGCCCGCGCCAACCTCTCCGCCTATTTCCATGATCACGCTCGCTGAACTCCGCTGCGCCTACGGCGACAAGACCGTGCT
Source organism: Flavobacteriales bacterium (assembly GCA_016715895.1). NCBI lineage: Bacteria > Pseudomonadati > Bacteroidota > Flavobacteriia > Flavobacteriales > Flavobacteriales bacterium. Next base: position 2,199,365 of record JADJXH010000004.1, read on the forward strand.
GGACATCCCGGCCTATGACCTCACACCCGGTGTGCATGGGATCGTTGGCCTTAACGGAGCCGGCAAGACCACCTTCCTCAACGCGCTGTACGGCTTCGGACGCAATGCCGAAGCACGGGTGCGCTGGAACGACGCGGACATGGGCCACGGCAACACCGCGTTCCTGGAGACGGACACCTACTTCCATCCGGGCATCACGGGCCGCGAGTACCTGGAGCTCTTCATGAGCGGTCCGGCCGCCGCCGATGTGCGCATGCTGAACGAGTTGCTGGAAGTCCCGCTCGATGCGCTCATCACCACGTACTCCACGGGCATGAAGCGTAAGCTGGCCCTGCTCGGCGTGCTGAGCCTGGACAGGGAGGTGGTGCTGCTCGATGAGCCGATGAACGGCCTGGATCTGGCCTCGGTGCGCGTGCTCGAAGCGATCATCAAGCGACTGGCCGAGCGCGGACGCACGGTGATCATCACCTCGCACGTGCTGGGCCCGCTGATCGCCCTTTGCGACCGCATCCACCTCTTGCAACAGGGGCGCTTCACGCGCGTGTTCGAGCGCGGCCGCACCGAAGGCTTGGAAGCCGAGCTCTTCGCGGAACTGGATCGTCGTACCGATGATGTGGTCGCCCGGTGGGGTGGATAGCGCGAACGGTTCACCGGGCGCCGCGGAATGCACGGAGGATGGCATCTTTGTGCGAAGCGCGAACACCATGACCATCCAGCGTCTGCTCACGTACTTCCGTCTGGGTGAGAACGCCGAGGACCCGGCGGTGGCCCTGGAGACCATCGAGCGCAATGTGGTGTTCCGGGGGACCAATCTGCTCATCCTGGTCTTCGCGATCCTCATCGCGTCGGTGGGCCTCAACGTCAACTCGGCCGCGGTGATCATCGGTGCCATGTTGATCTCGCCGTTGATGGGGCCCATCGTGGGCATTGGGGCCGGTCTGGGGGTGCTTGACCTGAGGCTGGTGCGCAGGGCGTTGAAGAACCTGGGGTTCGCGGTGGGTGCCAGCGTGGTCACGTCCACGCTCTACTTCCTGGTCAGTCCGCTGGATGAGGCGTATTCGGAGATCCTGGCCCGCACCAATCCCACCATCTGGGACGTGCTCATCGCCGCCGCCGGCGGCTTTGCGGGCATCATCGCGGCGGCGAGCAAGGACCGCGGCAATGTGGTGCCCGGCGTGGCCATCGCCACGGCGCTGATGCCGCCGCTGTGTACGGCGGGATTCGGGCTGGCGCATGCGAACTGGGCCTACTTCGCCGGGGCCCTGTTCCTGTTCCTCATCAACTCGGTCTTCATCAGCCTGGCGGCCTTCAGCACTGTCCGGTGGCTCAAGTACCCCACCCGGCAGTTCGCGGATGCGGTCATCCGGCGGCGGATCGTCCAGGTGGTCAGTGGCATCGTGGTGCTCACCGTGGCGCCCAGCATCTGGCTGGCGGTGCGGCTGGTGCAGCAGAACACCTTCAAGCAACGGGCGGACCGCTTCGTCGCGATGGAGACCGGCATCCCGGACAACTACCTCGTGCAGCGCACCGTGGACCCGGTGGGCCGCTCCATCGTGCTCACGTACATGGGGTCCGGGGTGGACAGCGTGCAGGAGGCGCAGCTCAGGCGGCGGTTGGATGTACACGGCCTTGCGGGGTGCGACCTGCAGGTCCGGACAGGGCTTTCCTTGAAGGAGCTCGGCCGTGAGGATCGTGCCCGAACGGCCGGATTGCAGCGCCAGCTGGACGAACAACGCGCGTTGATGGCGCAGCTCTCCACCATCAAGGACAGCCTCGCCCGGCGGGAGGCGTTCCGGGATGAGTTGATGCGCGAGGCCATGGCCCTGGAGCCCGACCTGCGCTGGCTTGTCGTGGTGGACCTGCCGGGCCAGGCGGATTCCCTGCCGCGCGTGGTGTCCGCCCGCTACATGCACTATCCCGATACCGTCCAGGTGGCCCGCATGGACCGCTGGCTGGCGCAGAAGCTGAACGGGAGGGGCCACACGCTGGTGATCGCCGCGGACAGCCTGCCGCGGCTCCCGGCCACCCCGCCGAAGCGAAAACGCTGAGCCGCATCGGTGCCCGGGAAGCGGGCGTCACGGCACCTGCTCCACCCGCGTGGTCGTAGGCGTGGTCCCCCCGATGGTCACCAGGACGGGGTCGCGGTCGTTGGCCGTTCCGGTGTACTTGACCACGCCGTCCAGGTTCACGTCCTCCGAGCGGTACTGGCCGGCGAGCGTGGCGGTGGGGTTCACGCCTCCAATGGCCTGCAGGATCGCGTCGCGGTCGTTGCCGGCGCCGGTGTAGCTCACGCGGTCATCGCCGCTCGCATTGCCGCACCAGAGGGTCCTTGTGCTGCCCACCGTCCGGCGCGGCAGATCGGTGTTCGGCGCTGGGCGTGCGTAACAGGTGGTGGTCGGTGAGCGGAGGTCGATCGTCCAGGTATCGAACAGGCCCATGCTGAGCGCCGATGCGGTCATCACGGCGAGGTGGTTGCGGTGGCGCACCACCACGTGATACAGGCCGGCCGTGGCGGGGAGCCGCAGCGCCGAGAAACCGTCCACGCTCACCACGTCGCCGTCGCGTTGCAGCAGGCCGTGGGCACTGGCCACGGTGGGGCCGGTGGGCGATGTGCGCAGCTCCACGCGCACCCAGTCCACGATGGCGTTGTTGCCTGTAACGTCAAGCACGGACGGTGCCACGGTCTCCCCACCAGGGCCGCCGTATATCGCGGAGTACGGTTCCGTGGAGGGGATCAGCCCGGCGGTGCGGAGGTCGTCGCGCATCAGGTTCGCGCCTTGCTCGTAGGCACCATCCAGCCATATCCGGGGTTGCACCGCCACCCAGGGCAGATCATAGCTCACCGTGATGTCGTCGAACGCAGCATAGGAGTTCCCAGTGCCCACTCCGCACACGAGCATGATGCCGAACTGTGCATTGGGCCCCAACCAGTTCGGTGGGACCGCTTGATACGGACTGACCTTGAACTCCCAATTCGGGAACTGGGAGAATGAGGTGATGTTGTTCGCGGTCACATACATACCCGTGGTCAGGTCCATCCAGCAGAGAATGACCCCTGCAGCGGCCGTGGCGGCCCCCGGCCCATAGACGTACATGTGGCCCGTGATGCGGTACATCCAGGTCGGGTCGTAGGGCAGCGGGTGAAAGAGGGGGCTGGAGTAGTTGGTCGGTGGTGGCGGCACGCTCAGGTCGTAGGACTCCTTCGCGATGCCGTAGCCGCCGTTGGTCCCCAGGACAAAGACCGGTGCACTTCCGGTCCAGGACCAGCCGACCGGTGGCGCCATTCCACCGGTGCCCTCGAAGTCCTCGGACAGCAGGGTCCCCTGGGCGAGCGCCCCGCCGGAACAACAAAGCACCATGCCGACGACGGAAAGGGTTCGCATGAACAGGCAGGGTGTGGCGAGGATCGGCAGATCGGCCATTGGACGCATGGACGTCATGGCAGTTGGGTGGTCCGCGTTGCGGTCGGAACCGTCCCCCCGATGGTCTGCAGGACCACATCGCGGTCGTTGGCGGCACCGGCGTATTTCACCACGCCATCCAGGTTCAGGTCCTCCATGCGGTATTGACCGCTCAGCGTCGCCGTGGGCACGCTGCCTCCGATGGTCTGCAGGATGGCATCCCGGTCGTTGGCCGCACCGGCGTACTTCACCGCGCCATCGAAGGTGGCATCGCCGGGCCAGAGCACCATGGTGCCGTTCACGAGCTGGCGGGCGTCAGTGCCCCAGGTGGGCGTGGAAGGCATGGTGAGGTCGATGGTGGCCGGTGTACTTGAGAGGGCCATGGGTGACGCGCTCATGCACCCCAGGTGGTTGCGGTGGCGGATGGCCACGTGGTAGTCGCCGGGCTCCAACGTGAAACGAACAGGTGAGAAACCGTCCATGTCCACCACATCGCCGTCGCGCTGCAGCAACACGTGGCGAGCGGCATGGATGATGGAGGGGTCGAGCGCGTCCCGCAGCTCCACCACCACACGGTCCACGATGGCATCGTTCCCGGTCATGGCCTGTTGTCCACCGGACCGGTCGCTGTAGTCGCCACCCGGTCGTGGATAAAGCAAGGATGAGTACGGGTCGGTGGAGGGTACCAGACCAGCGACGATGAGGTCATCCGTCATCAGTCCGCTCACCTGATCGTATGGCCCTCCCAGGAACACGCTGGGCGCAACGGCGATCGACGCAGGCATGTACTCCCACATATCGTTCACCGGTGTGGCCGAGGTGGACGTGCCGCTGGTCGTATTGAGCGCACCACAAGCGATGAACCCACTGCCGCCGATGCTGAAGGCCGCCGCTTCCCGGCGCCAACCACCGCCCAAGGTGGGTAGCGAACTCCAGGTGTTCGCCATGGGATCATAGCTCCTGAACGTGTTCTGGTGGTAGAGACTACCGCCCTGAACTCCGCCTCCGCAGTAGCCCTTGTTCCCGATCGCGAATGCCATGTGGGCCTGCAAATTGCCCACGTGCGGCATGGACTGGACGCCAGCCCATGAATCGCTCGCGGGATCGTAGCGATACACCAGACTGGTCGCCGTGGTGGTGCCGCCCGTATTGCCACCGGTGACATATCCCTTGTTCCCCAATGCGAAGCCCGCTGCGGCATGCACGGCCTGTCCGGACTTGCTCGTCTTTTGTGTCCAGGCATTGGTCTGCGGATCGTACTCCCAGAGATCGTTCAAGCGGGTATTGTTCGCGAAACCGGTGGTCACGTAGATCTTTCCTTCCAGCCCGAAGGCGACAGTGGAAGCTCGCGGGACCGGCAGATCGGCCAGGGGGGACCACGCGTCGGCAAGTGGGTCGTAGGCCCAGAAGTTGCCTGTCGCTGTGTTCCTGAGGCCGTATCCTTTGCCGTCGACCGCAGCGGCCACCACCATGGTGCCGGGCAATGCCGCCTTGGCGGTCCATGCACGCAGTTCCGCGTCGTAAGCCCAGAGATCGGTATAGGTGGGGATCCCGCCATCACCTCCACCCAGATAGGCCGTGTTCCCGATGACGAACACGATCGGATCCTTTCGCGGCGGTGCAGGCAGGAAAGGTCGCTGCACCCATACACCGGTGGCGACAGGCGCTGACGGACCCAGCTCCCACAGATCGAAGTCCATCGGAGAATAACTGAACCCGCCGGTCACATAGGCCTTGCCTTGATGGGTGGTGGCCATGGCCCGCATGCGACCGTAGCTGGACCAGAGGTACGGCGCCGTGCTCCAACTGTCCGCCACGGGTTCGTATGCGAAAAAGTCCTTCACCTGGCTTCCGCCGGTATCACCAAGACCGACGAATCCTCGGCCGTTCAAGACGAAAGCCGATGCATCCGTGCGCGGTGTTCCGGGAAAGGAGGCCTTCGTCGTCCAGGTGTTCGATACCGGATCATACGCCCACAACTGTGCGGAGCCGTTGCGCACGACGTAGCCCTTGCCGGCCAGCGCGAAAGCCACACCGCCGCTGATGGAGGAAGGCATGTTCGCCCTGGGTGTCCACGTGTTGGCCGCGGGTTCCCATTCCCACAGATCGTTCTTGTTCAGGAGGCCGTCATTTCCACCACCGATGTAGACCTTGCCATTGATCGTGAAGGCGATCGCGTTGGAGCGCGGACCGCCCGGAAAGGCATAGCTCTGGTCAAAATATCCGCTGCTCCCGTTCAAGCGATGGATGTCGGACAATGCGGGCCACCCGGCACCTTGATCACCGAGTCCGACATAGGCATGCTGGCCGATGGTGACCGCAATGGCGTTCCGGCGTGCACCACCTGGCACAGCCTGGCAGATGTTCACCGCGTTCGTCACCGGATCGAAGCAGTACAGCAGATCGCTAGGTGAGTTGTTCGTTTCCCCCGTACCGAAGTACAGCTGGTCGCCCAATGAAAAGGCGACACCACCATACGTATAGGGTGTTCCGCTCACGCTGGGCGCCTTGTGGAACCACTCGAGCGCGGGCTGCGACATGACCGTGCTCACCAACAGGGCCGAGCATGCTCCGAGCAATGGGAGCCGAACGGTCATCAGCTTCATGGCAATTGCTGTGTGCGTGTCGCCGTAGGAACCGCCCCGCCGATGGCCTGCAGGATGACGTCGCGATCGTTATCGCTGCCAGCGTATTTCACCACCCCGTCCAGGTTCAGGTCCTCCGGGAGGTATTGTCCGTTGACCGTGTTCGTGGGAACGGAACCTCCGATGGCGGTGAGCACGGCATCCCGGTCGTTGCTGCTGCCGCTGTACTTCACCCGGTCATCGAGCACGGCATTGCCGGCCCACAAGGTGCGCACGGCACCCACGGTCCGGCGCGGGTCGTCCGTGAACGGAGCGGGCAGGATGGCACATGCGGTCTGGGGCAGGCGCGTATCCCAGTTCACCGGAGCGCCAGAGAAGTTCAAGGGAGCTGCGCTCATCACGGCCAAGTGATTGCGGTGCCGGAGGGTGACATGATAGTTCCCGGGGCCGGTGGGGAATGCGACCGGGGACACGCCATCGGTATCCACGATATCGCCATCCCGTTGGATCAATGCATGCCGATGGGCCACAGGGGTGGAAGAAGTGACATCGGACCGCAGTTCGAGCCGCACCCAGTCCACGATGGCATCCGGGCCGGTGACAGCGAGCACGGACGGAGCGACCTGCTCGCCGCCCACACCTCCATACACGGCTGAATAGGGTTCCGTGGCGGGGACCAGTCCTGCGGCGTTCAGGTCCGCACGCATCATCAGCGTGTTGGTGTCATAGGCTCCGTCCAGAAAAGCGGCCGCGTTGAGGACGGCACCTGAGCCGTCCGCACGGATCATCAGGTTGTCGAACCAGACCGGTCCGGTCTGATCGTCCGCCATGGACCCGAGCAGAATGGCCAGGCCCTCACCGGGCGCCAGGCCCGACACGGTACACGTGTGCTCATAGTAGGTCCAGTCCGTGGTGACCGGGGCCACCACGTTCGCACAGGGCATGTTCTGGTCGTAGGTGTAGGAGCTCGCCGACGTCATTTTTCCGAAGATCGACCGGTAGTACGCGGTCGCGGTCCCGTATCCCGGGGGGCGTTTGGCCCAGAAGGACACGGTGACGACGGTGCCGTTCGGATAGCCGAACAGCTCCTCGTAGAAGAGCGGGGTCGCAAAGGCGTAGTCGAAACACGCCTGCATGTCCACGGCATCGGCGGACATGCTCAGGACCTGGTCACCACCCAGGGGAGGTACATCCGTGGTGGTCTCCACGAAGCCCGCGGAAGGGCACGTGGTGAACCAGGTTCCGTTCAGCTCGAATCCGGGGTCAATGAATTGACCGGCCACCAACCCCGGTACCATGGCGAATAGCAGGAGGGGGGCGTGTCCGGGGCTTGGGGTCATGGTCAGAAGACGCTTCCGGCCTGGTTTGGTTGCCGTGCGCACCTGCGATCCTTCAATGCACCAGCGACAGGTGGAACCGTGCCTCGCCGACCTGCAAGAGGTACATGCCCGCAGGGAGGTGACCGGCCCGGATGGAAAGCAGACCATCGCGGAACTGCTGCCCCGCATTGATCGGCCGTCCCTGCACATCGAAGAGCCTTGCTGCGATCGTGGCATCCACAGGGGCCACAAGGAACTCGTCCACCGACGGGTTCGGCCAGACGCTGATCGCCGGCCCCTCCACCGGTTCATCGAAGCCCGTACCGGTGCAATGCTCAAAGGCACCGATATCGAGCGTGGCCTGCTGGCAGCGCAGGATGCCGTCAGCGGGATGCACGTATTCGTACCACGCCACCAGCGGGTACCCGTTGTGTGCGATGCCCGCCGGAACGCCACCGCTTTGCGCCGGGGAGCCCAAGGGGATGTGGTGGTCGTACGCGAGCGGGTCGGCGAACTGCAGGCTGGCGATGTCGGTTGTGATCAGGTTGGCCATGGTGTCCGCGCCGAAGGGCAGCACCCCGCCGGCCATGAAGTCCCCTGGCCCGGCGCAGATGTTGTTCCAGGCCTTCAGCAGCACGCTGTTGGGCATGGCCAGGTAGTTGCCCGTGGCCCGCTCGTTCACGAAGGTGTTGCTGATGACGTACAGCCGCTGCGGGCCAGGATTGGAAAGGCTCTCCACACCGTAACCCAGCAGGTTGCCGTTCTGCCCCTGCGGCCCCTGCTGCACCACGTTCCCGATCACAAAGGCCTGACCGCCGTCGGGCAGGTCGATCTCGCGGCTCGCGGTGCCATCGGCCTCGTTGCTGAAGCGGTTATACGCGATGATGTTGACGTGCGCCCTGCTTTTCAGCTCCTGCCCCACATGCGCATGGTGGCTGTAGTTGAAGCGGAAGTGGAGCGTGTCCACATGGTTGATGTACAGGTTGTGCGAGAAGCCGTCGCCGAAACCGTTGTACCCGAACTCGCTGTATTCAATGGTGATGGTGCTCGGGTTCACCGTGCCGGCCAGGATGCCGTTCTCATTGTGGTGGAACCGGCAGTGGCGCACGATGAGGTCATGCCCTTCCTGCCGGATGCCGGCGCCGTTGTTCGACGTGGAGGTGCACTCGGAGAACTCGATCCATTCGATGGTCGTTCGGTCCCCCTGCAGCACCCAGATGGCCTTGTCGCCCCAGCTGAGGCCGTTGCTCTCCAACTGGGCGAAGCCGCCCACACCGCGCAGCAGCAGGTCATGGGCCTGCCAGCGCGCGACATCGCCCGCGTACACGCCGGCTTCGATGTTCACCGTGTCGCCGTCGTTGACCAGCGTGGAGACCTGGCTGGGCAGGGTGTGGGCCTGGCCGGGGCCGACCAGCCAGATGGTGCACGGGGCGGGTCCCGGAAGCAGGAGCAACGCGAGGAATGAATGGGAGCGCATGCTTCCGAAGGTAATCCAGGCGTGGGATGTGAACGGGTCGTGGCGGACCGTTACGCCAGCAGGAGGGCGATCACGGTGGTGAGCAGGATGGCGCTGAAGCCGATGCCGACGTCCCGTCGGAGACTGCGCTCGCCGAAGATGAGCACCAACCCGAACTTCATCACGGTGTTCGACACGGTGGCGAGCAGGATCGCTGCCGCGCGCTGGGCCTCGGGCAGTTCGCCTTTGTGGGCGATGGACAGGGTGATGGCATCCATGTCCGTGGCGCCGAAAAGCAATGCCCCCGCGTACAGGCCCTGCTCGGGATAGTGCGCGGTGGCCAGCATCATCAGCCATTGCACCAGCATGTACACCGCACCGAACTGCAGGGCCACGGCGAAGTTCAGCGGGTTGGTCACCTGCAACGCCGCCGGCTCATCGGTGCGATGGTCGGCACGGCGCCAGAGCAGGACGGCGGCCAGGACGGCGGTGGCGGTGATGGCGAGGATGGAGGGGAGCGCGTGCAGGGCGAGGTTCCGGTCCACCACACCGATCTCCAGCAGGATGCGCGGATACAGCACGGCGGTGGAGGCCACGATGCCCACGGCGGCCAGCCGCCTGCCCGACACGGTGCCGGCGCGTGAACGGCGGGAGAGGCTGAGGGTCACCGCCGTGCTGCTCACCAGACCGCCCACCAGGCCTTCGAACAGCGTGCCCTTTCGTCCGCCGAAGATCTTCACGAGCAGGTAGCCTGCGAGGCTGATCCCGGTCACCAGGATCACCATCGTCCAGATCTCGCGCAGGTCCCATACGCCGTTCGGGCCATACCCGCCACGGGGAAGGAAGGGCAGCACCAGGGCCGAGATGATGGTGAACTGGATGAACGCGCGGATGTCGGCGGGGGAGAGGGTGGCGATGAAGGTGTGGAGCCGCATCTTCAGCGTGAGCAGGCTCACGACCAGGACGGTGATGGTGGTGGCCAGGAGGATGTGGTCCTCGAACACCAGCGCGCCCAGCAGGAACGCGATGATGCCGGCCAGCTCGGTGGTGATGCCGAAGCTCGCCGACCGTGCCATCATCACGTACGAGGCCACCACCATGGCGAAGAGGCCTGCGAACCCGGTCACGATGACGGCCTGGCCGTAGTGTTCAGCGAGCAGCGCGCTGAGGAAGCCCAGCAGGGCGATCAGCGGGTAGGTGCGCACCCCGGCGAACTGCTCCTCCTTGTCCACCACGCGCTTGGAGTATTCGCGCTCAAGCCCGATGAGCAGCCCGATGCCGAGGGTGATCAGCAGACGCACCAGCAGGGCGTGCGGACCGGTGCCGGGTTCAAGAAAGGGGTCCATGGTGACAGGTAGAAAGGTCGGAACTCCGGCCGTTCCGGCCAAGGATGCGCCTCAGGACCTCCGGAAGCGCAGGTCAGTGGCGCTTCTGCTCATCCGCTCCGCACCGCGTGGATCCACGCGTCCGCCACGCTTACATCGCTACCGTGGCTTGATGCTGCTCGATCGTTGATGATGGCTTGGAATGACAGCGGATGCGCGAGGACGAACCCGTGCAAGGGTGTGCTTCCCTGGATGGTAAATTGGCCCGGACAACGACCCGGCGTACATGCATCCCGATCCGGTCATAGCTGCCTTCCAGCGTGTGCAGCCGCTGCCTGATGAGGCGATCGCGGACCTGGAGAAGATCATTTCAGAGGAGCATCTGCGAAAGGGCACGGAGCTCCTGCGCATCGGCCAGGTCGCGCGCAACATGTTCTTCATCCGCAACGGACTGGCACGGGTATACTACCACCGTCAGGACAAGGAGGTGACCGACTATTTCGCGATCGACGGTCAGTTCATCGGTGCGGTGCCCAGCCTGATCACCCAGCAGCCTTCGCACAAAGCGATCCACCTGGTCGAGGATTCGGATGTGCTGATGTTCCCGGTCAAGGCGCTGGACGAGCTTTGCGCAAGGCATCATGATCTCGAGCGTGCCTCCCGGCGCATGGCGCTGTTCGGCATGCTCCAAGGGCAGGAACGGATCGAGAGCCTGCGTTTCCATTCGGCAGCGGAGCGCTATGCCTTGTTGGAGCGCACGTACCCCGGGATCACCAATCGCTGTCCGTTGCACTACATCGCCTCCTATCTGAACACCACACCGGTCAGCATCAGTCGCATCCGCGCCGGGGTTCAGTAGGTTCAGGCGCTGGATCGCACTTATTTACATAGGTAAAGTGGACCGTGTCAGGGCCGGGGAACATTTGTCCCCGTCATGGAACAACGGCACTTCACCATTCTCGGAGGGGGCATCGCCGGCCTCACCACAGCGATCGCCCTGGAGAGGTCCGGCATGTCCGTCTCCGTGTTCGAGGCCGCACCGGAGATGCGACCCATCGGCGCGGGCCTTGGTCTGGCCGCGAACGCGATCAGTGCGCTCGATGCACTGGGCCTGAAGGAGCGCACATGTGCGGTGGCCCGCGAGCTGCATGGCCTTGCCATCCTGGATGAGCGCGGTCGTACGATAACCAGAATGGAACGACCGGCAGGGACCGGGTCGGAACAGTATTCCATCCATCGTGCCGACCTGCAGTCCATCCTGCTCGCTGAGCTGCGGAGCACGCCGATCCAGCTCGGAAAACGCGCGGTATCGGTATCCCAGGACGGATCCGGGGTCACCGTTCACTTTGCCGATGGATCGGTACACCGCGCGGAGCACCTCATCATCGCCGATGGGGTCCGATCCGCCTCACGCGCTTTCCTGCTTCCGCACGTGAAGCCCCGGTATGCGGGATACACGTGCTGGCGGGGGGTGGTCCATGCCCCTGACCTGCGCGTGGAGCAGGCTACGGAGACCTGGGGGCGGAAGGGCCGCTTTGGCATCGTTCCGCTTTCCGGAGACCGCATCTACTGGTTCGCCACCGTGAACAGCAGCGGGCAGAATGAGCGCCACCGGGATTTCCGCATCCACGACCTGGTGCTGCACTTCGCGGACTACCATGCACCCATTACGGACATCCTTGCACGGACCACGGACGAGGAATTGTTGTGGGACGATATCCATGACCTGGCGCCCTTGGCCCGCTTCGCGTTCGATCGCATCCTGCTGATCGGTGATGCGGCACACGCCACTACGCCCAATATGGGGCAGGGAGCCTGTCAGGCGATCGAGGATGCCGCTGTGCTGGCAGGCATACTGCGCGGTGGATCCGACGTGGTGAGCGCCTTCGAGCGCTTCCAGGAGGTTCGGTGGCCGCGCACGAAATGGGTCACGGATTCCTCTTGGAGGTTGGGGCGCATCGCACAATGGGAGGATCCCTTGGCCATCCGGCTTCGCAACGGGCTGTTCCGCATGCTGCCGGCATCGATCAATGAGGCTTCGATGCGACACTTGGCCGATGTTCAATTCGACCCGGTGCCCGAGAAGGACGGCTACACCCGCATGATCACCGAGTGAAACGGATCACCATGGACATCAACGACTACAACCGGCTCGTGAGAATGCATTCCAATGCCCTCCTCCGCTTCACCCTGCGCCTTGTTCGCGATCGGGATGAAGCGAAGGACCTGGTGCAGGAGGCGTTCCTGCGCCTCTGGATGAACGTGGACGGTGTGGATGCGTCAAAAGGGCGCAGTTACCTTTTCACCACGGCCAGGAATCTCGTCATCGATCGGAAACGCCGGCGCAAGTTCCTTGTGCACTTTGAGAGTTGGCACCACGATCACCACGCCTGCCTGCAGCCAGCTGCCGGTGTGAAGGAAGTGCTGGACAGGGCCATGGACAGGCTGCCTCCCCATCAACGTCGGCTGTTGCAATTGCGGGCCATTGAGGGACACAGCTATAAGGAACTTGCGGCCCGGACAGGTATGGACATGGCCAGGGTGAAGGTCTATCTGCACAGGGCACGAAAAGCAGTGCAGACACACATCGGTGATCCCGGTCTCGTGGTGTAATGGAATCAGCGTCGCACCGCATAGATCCACTCGTCCTCCATCTGGCCGTTCTTCACCAGCGTGCCCATGAGCTTCGCCTCCAAGGTGAAGCCGGCCTTCTCCAGGGCCTTCTGCGAGGCGATGTTCCTGCCAAAGGGCGTGGCGTAGATGCGCGTCACCTCGGGGAAGGCCGCGAAGCCCAGCGGCACCATCTGCCGGATCGCCTCGGTCATGATACCCTGGCCGCGATGTGCCGCCGCTAGCCAGTAGCCCAGCTCCAGGTTGCGGCGCCAGAGGTCGGCCTTGGGATGCAGCCCGATGGCGCCCACGCACGTGCCATCGATGTCGATGCAACGGCGCAGCGGAACAGGCTTCATCGCTTCCTCCAGGAAGCCACGGCCATGCTGCTCGGTATAGGGATGCGGGAAGGCGTCGGTGAGGTTGGCGGCGACCGTGGGGTCGTTGGCATGCTTCACCAGCGCGGCCAGGTCATCGGGGCGGAAGGGGCGGAGGGTGAAGTTCATGAGGCTATGAAGTGGTGAGCGTCGAGTAGTGAGTGGCGAGTGAAATGCCCCCAAAGGAACGCTTGTCGTCGGGGCATTTCACTCGCCGCTCAACGGCCGTAGGCCGAACTCGCCACTCGCCACTCTGATGCCTTTCAACCCTCAGAATTTCGGCGTCACACCCATATTGTGGAAGAAGAACGCCCACTTGTCGGCCTGCTCGGCGATGATCTTGCTGGTGGGTTTGCCCGCGCCGTGGCCGGCCTGGGTCTCCACACGGATCAGCACGGGGGCATCACCCTGCTGGGCGGGTTGCAGCGCACTGATGAACTTGAAGCTGTGCGCGGGCACCACGCGGTCGTCGTGGTCGGCGGTCATCACCATCGTGGCCGGATAGTTCGCGGGCTTCACGCTGTGCAGCGGGCTGTAGGCCTTCAGGTAGGCGAACTCCTCGGGGCTGGTCTCCGCGTTGCCATACTCGGGCGTCCAGCCGAAGCCGGCGGTGAATTTCTGGAAGCGCAGCATGTCCAGCACGCCCACCTCGGGGAAGCACACGCCGAAGAGGTCGGGACGCTGCGTCATCACCGCGCCAACGAGCAGGCCGCCGTTGCTGCCACCATTGATGCCCAGGTGCGGCGTGTCGGTCCACTTCCCGGCGATCAGGTATTCCGCCGCGGCGATGAAGTCATCGAACACGTTCTGCTTCTTCTCCTTCATGCCGGCCTTGTGCCAGTCCTCGCCGTACTCACCACCGCCGCGCAGGTTGGCCAGTGCGAACACACCACCTTGCTCCAGCAGCAGCATGCGGCTGGTGCTGAAGCTGGGGGTGAGGCTGACGTTGAAGCCACCATAGGCATAAAGCAGCGTGGGGTTCTTGCCGTTCTTCTCCACGCCCTTCTTGTGCACGATGAACATGGGCACCTTCGTGCCGTCCTTGCTGGTGTAGAACACCTGTTCGGTGACGAAGTCGCTCGGGTCGAACTTCAGCTCGGGACGGAACCACACCTCGCTCTTGCCGGTGGCGTAGTCGTACTTGTAGATGCTGCCGGGGTCGGTGAAGCTGGTGAAGCTGTAGAAGCTGAAGGTGTCGCCACGCTTGCCGCCGAAGCCGCCCGCGCTGCCGATGTCGGGCAGTGCGATCTCCTGCTTGTCCGTGCCATCGAGCTTCATGCGGTGGAAACGGCTGGTGGCGTCCTTCAGGTATTCCGCGAAGAGCAGTCCGCCGCCAGTGCTCACGCTCTGCAGCAGTTCCGGGGCCTGGGGGATGATGTCCTTCCAGTTCTCTTTGGCGGGGTTCTTCGGGTCCACCTCCACCAGGCGGTAGTTGGGCGCGTCCACCTCGGTCATCACCAGGAACTTGCCGGTGGCGGGCACGAAGTCGATGATGCTCGTCTTGTGGTCGAAGCCGGTCTGCAGGGGCACCCACTTCGTGGCCGGGGTGGGGATGCCACCCGTGCGCAGGTCGTGGAAGTACATCTCGAAGCCGTCGGTGCCGGTGCTCACGTACAGCGTGGCGAACTCCTCAGCCTCGGTGACGCCGGCGCCCACATAGAGATCGCCGTTCTGTTTGTTCTCCCACACGAGCACATCCTTCTCCTGCGGATCGCCTAGCTTGTGGTAGTACACCTTTTGGAACTTGCTGGCGGCGCTCAGTTCGGTGCCCTTGGCGGGGGTGGGGTAGCGGCTGTAGAAGAAACCGTCCTTGTACCACGAGGCCCCGCTGAACTTGCTCCACTTGAGCAGGTCGGTGGTGGGCTGCAGGGTGCTGAGGTCGTACACCATGATCTCCTGCCAGTCGCTGCCGGCCTTCTGCACGCTCACCGCCATGTAGCGGTCGTCGTGGCTGGTGCCGATGGGGCTGTAGGTGGTGGTGCCGGCGGGGTCGAGCGCGTTGGGGTCGATGAAGACCTTGTCCTCGCCATCGAGGCCCTTGCGCACGTAGATCACGCTCTGGTTCTGCAGGCCGCTGTTCTTCCACACGAAGTAGAGCTCGCCCACACGCATGGGGCCGCC
The DNA here is from genome assembly GCA_016715895.1 of Flavobacteriales bacterium. Taxonomy (NCBI): domain Bacteria; kingdom Pseudomonadati; phylum Bacteroidota; class Flavobacteriia; order Flavobacteriales; species Flavobacteriales bacterium. The sequence continues at coordinate 2,214,559 of JADJXH010000004.1, forward strand.
CACCTTGGGGAAGTTGTACAGCTCCTCATAGCGCTTGGCGAGGCTGTCGCGGAAGGGGATCTTGGCCAGGAAGCCGTTGGTGACGGCGTTCTGCGCCTTCACCCATGCGGCGGTCTCGGCGCTGGTGTCGTTCTCCAGCCAGCGGTACGGGTCGGCGATCCAGGTGCCGTGCAGGCTGTCGCCGGCGGTGCTGTCCTTGCGGGTCTCGGGGTAGGCGATCTTCTCCACGGTGGTCGTCTTCTCGGGTTGCTGCGGCGACCCGCAGGCGGCCAGCAGGAGCACTGCGGGCAGGATGGGCTGTTTCATGACCGGGTTTGGGACGGCGAAAATAGCCGCCACCGGGCCGCCGGGGCCGGGACAAGCAGGGACGGACGGTTGGTTCAGGCCACCTTGCGGCGGCCGACCTTGTGGCCGCGCAGCTCGTAGTGCGTGCCGGCCACGGGCAGCAGATCGATGTCGGCATCCAGCTGGCCGGCCAGGGTGTGGATCAGCTCCATGCCCAGGCTGTTGGGCCGTTCCCATTTGTCGCGACCGGGGATGCCGGGTCCGTCGTCGCCGATGCGCAACAGCAGGCCGTCCTCCTCACTGCCGCTGAGGTGCACGGTGAGCGTGCCCTCCATCCGCCCTTTGAAGGCGTACTTGAAGCTGTTGCTGATGATCTCGTTGATGAGCAGGCCGAGCGGAACCAGCGTGTCCACCCCCAGCGTGCGCACCTGGATGTCGATGTCCTGCCGGAGGCGGACGCCCACGGCATAGGCATGGATCAGGTCGCGCACGAGGCTTTCCAGGTAGGACCGTACGTCGATGTTCGCCAGGTCCTTGCTGAGGTAGGTCTGCTCATGCACGAGGGCCATGGCGCTCACGCGGGTGATGCACTCGTTGAACAGCTCCTTCACGCGGGGGTCGTCCACCTGGTCGGTCTGGAAGCGGATGAGGCTCTTGACGATCTGCAGGTTGTTCTTCACGCGGTGATGGATCTCCTTCAGCATCACCTCCTTCTCCTCCTTGCTGAGCATCGTTTCACGGAGCTCCCGGTTGGTCTGTTCGAGCCGTTGTTTCGCCTCAGCGAGCTGATCGCCGCGCTGGCGGCTGTCCACGAGAAGCCTGCGGTTCATGCCCACGAGCAGGGCGAACACGACGGCCATCAGGCACGACAGGAACATGAGCACCTGGGCCTCGTCCCAGCGACGGCTGAGCTGGGCGGAATGGACGCTGAGCCCCTGCTCATGGACGGCGCGGGCAGTGCGGTCGATGGTCTTGGAGGCGCGTTGGGCCACCAGCTGGAGGATGGCCTGCACCGTACGTTCCTCGCGAAGGTCGACCGCCTGCACCTCGGCGAGATGGTGCAGTGAATCGGCCTGGTCGAAGGCGAGCAGCAGCCTGGGGCGCAGTTCGGTCATGCCGGGCTCCTGGCTGAACCGGGCCGCGGTGCGGTCGAGGTCGGCGCGCAGACCGGTCATCCGTTCCTCCCAGTGGCCGCGGCCGGTGTGGAGGTCCACCCGGTGCATGGTGGCGAGTTCGCTCACCGCGCGGCTCATCCGGGCCAGGGCGTCGAGCAGTTCCACTTCGGCGCCCATGCGCTGTTGCACGTCACGCGCACGGGAGACCAGGTGAAGGTCGAAGGAGATGAAGAGGACCGCCAGCACGGTGGCGACGATCGGCCAGAAACGATGGGAGCGGTGGTCCAAGGGGGAGCGTTGGCGTCCGGTTCAACGGAGGCCACGGCCCGGAGGTTGCCCCGGATCAGGGCGCGGTGCGGAGCAGGGCGCCGAAGTTCCTGAGGAGCCCCTCGCCCTTCTGCCGGGCCAGCGCGCGGATCTCGGCGAGGAGCCCGGAGGCCGTACGGGCGGACAGGCCCGGGGGGCGCCTGGCCGCGGGGCCGCCGGCGGTGATCACGCCGAGGTCCGTGCCGCCGCGCATGGCGCTGCGGTTGCCGGTGTGACGGAAGGGACCGATGCTCACCTCACAACCGCCGTTGGTGGCGATGATCCGCACCCGGTAGCTCACCCGGCCCATGGTCTCCTCCCGTCCGGTGATGTCCTTGGACCGGAAGTTGAAATGAGCGCTGCCTTCCAGATGGTCGGGCCGCTCATCGGCAGGGCCCAGCGAGGCCCCGGGTTCCCGACCGAAGGTCTGCGCCCAGGCCTGCTGCGCCCGTTCGATCACCTGCGTCCGGCTCAGGGGCAGGCTGTAGGCGGTGGTGATCATCAGGGCCTGCGTGCTGTCCGCCTGCGCCCGCAGCCCGAACGTCCCTGCGAGGGAGCATAGCAAGATCAGGCCGCGCATGGTCCGGCGAAGGTACGGGGGGCGGTGGAGGCGACTACTTTTGGCCCCTTCTTCAACCATCAACTTCACATCCATGGCAGGTGCAACGGCCCTCAAGGTGGGCGTCTTCTACGACGGCAGCTATTTCACCCACGTCAGCAACTATTACAACTACGTGCATCCGCACCGCAGGCGCATCCACATCGGCGGGTTGCACGACTACATCCGTCACATGGTGGGCGAGCGGGAGGGCACCCACCCCAACCTCTGCCACATCATCGATGCCCACTTCTTCCGCGGGCGCTTCACCGCGCGCGAGGCCAACGAGAAGCCGAACCAGCTCTACTACGACCGCGTGTTCGATGATGTGCTCATGTACAACGCGGTGCAGACCCACTACCTGCCGGTGAAGGACCTGATGGGCCGCAAGCGGGAGAAGGGCATCGACGTGCTGATGGCGTTGGAGACCTACGAACTGTGCATGCTGAAGCGCTACGACATCGTGGTGCTGATCGCCAGCGACGGCGACCACGTGCCCCTGGTGCGCAAGCTGCACGCGCTCGGCTGCAAGACCATGCTGCTGGGCTGGGACTTCGAGTTCACCGATCAGGAGAGCGGCGAGGTGCAGGTGACCAAGACGAGCACCGACCTGTGGAACGAGGTGAGCTACCCGATGCCGATGCACGACCTGATCGACGAGGGTCTTCGCGACAACGATGCGGTGGTGCGCGAGCTGTTCGTGCTGCGGGACACCACGGTGCGTGAAGGCGAGGAGGGGGCGCCGGGGGCCGCTGCGCTGCCGGTGGACGATGAGCGGCACCGCAGCACGGTGATGAGCCTGCACAGCGGATACGGCTTCATCCGCTACCCGGACAACAACCTGTTCTTCCTGCGCGACGACCTGATCGACGTGCCCTTCGCCGAGCTGGCGGTGGGTGACGAGCTGGAGTTCAACGTGGCGATGAACGCCAAAGGCCAGCGCGTGGCCAAGCGCATCACCCGCCCGGCCTGAGGGGTACGGCGAGCGTGAACGTGCATCCGTTGCCCGGTCCATCGCTGTGGGCCACGAGGCGGCCGCCGTGCGCCTGTGCCCACTGGTGGGCCCGCGCCAGGGTGCCTCTGGACTGGCCTTCGCCCGCGGTGGGCTGCGAGCCGAGCCATGCATACCGGTCGAACACCTGGGCCAGGTCCTCCGCGCCGAGGCCCACGCCCCGGTCGATCACACGCACCACCGCATCCCGGTCGAACCGCACGGCCTGGAGCTTTACGGTGGACCCTTCGGGGGCGAACTTCGATGCGTTGGTGAGCAGGGCATGCACCAGATCGATGAGCAGGTCCTGTTCGCCGAGGATGGGCAGTGGCTCGGCGAGGTCGAGGTCGAGGGTCTGCCGCTTCCGTGCGAAACGGGCCGAGCTGCGCTCAGCCGCCAGCCGGGCGATGGAGGCCAGGTCGGTCGGCCGAAGGTCGAGGGTGCCGGGCCCGCGCTCCACACCCAGGTCATCCAGCGCGCGCTCCAGGGTGTGCATCGCCTGGAAGAGGTTGCGTTCGGCGAACCGGTGCAGCTCTTCCGCGCTCAGGCCCGACCCCGGCTCCCGCAATCCGCGCAGCGCCTCCAGCGCGGCACCGATGCGGTTCTTCAGGTCGTGCGAGAGCTTGTGCAGCCGCTCATCGAGGGCGGTGCGGTCGCGACCGCCGGAGGCTTCAGTGGGCGACATCGGCGCGGAGCAATTGCTCCAGCATGTCCATGAGGCCGTCGGAGCTGATGGGCTTGGCCAGGTAACGCGCACCTTTCAGGGCCCGGATGGCGTCCACCACCTCGGGCTTCGTGCTGGCCGTCAGGAACAGGATGGGGATGGGGTCGGTGGCATGGATCTGCTGGGCGAGCTCCAATCCGGTGCGCGGGCCTTTCAGGTAGACGTCCATGATGATCACATCCGGGCGCTCCTGGTCCAGGAGGTCCTCGGCCTCCTCGCTGCTGCGGGCCACGCCGATCACCTCGAAGCCCATGCGTTCGATCTGCAGGCGGTAGCCGAAGGAGATGATGGCCTCGTCCTCGATGATCAGGACCTTTTTCATGGGATGGGGGGGTTGGCGGAGGCCTTTCGGGCCTGATGAACGGCCACGACGCGCTCGAACGATTCGGCGGTCAGGGCCTTTTCCACGTAGCCTACGACGGACCGGAAGCGCCGGGCCTGGTCCATGTCGCAGGGGCGGTTGCTTGAACTGAACATCACCACCGAGGTATGGTCGTTGGGCAGGATGCCGTCGGCCTCGCACACGCCGACCAGGTCGAAGCCGGTCATGCCGGGCATGTTGATGTCCACGAGCATCAGGTCAGGCCGGTCGCCGTCGGCGCGGAGATGCTCCAGGGCCGCGTTGGCGTTGGTGAAGCAGGTGATGCGCCCGGTGAAGCCGCTCCGCTTCAGCACCATTCGGGTGACGAAGTTGCAGTCCTCCTCGTCGTCGATGAGGAGGATGTGCGCGATCGGGTGCGCGGCGGGCATGGGCCCTTGCTACGCGATCGGAGGGGCCAGGGTTCCGCCTCAGTCGCGCAGCAGGCGGTCCAGCATGGCCACGCCGTCGGGCGGGCCCAGCACGTAGAGCACGTCGTCCGGTTGCACACGACTGGTGCCGTCCACGCCGGTGAGCACGCGGCCGCCGCGCTTGATGGCGAGCACGCTCACACCGAACCGTCCCTTGACGTCCACGTCCATCAGCCGCTGGCCCACCACACGGCCCTTGCCGAAGCGCACGGGCAGGGCGGCGAGCTCCTGTTCCGACGGGTGCACGGTGAGCGATTCGGGCGGGCCGCCGCGGTCCATGGAACGCAGGGCCCGGTAATGCGATCCGCGCACGCGCATCACCAGTTCCTCCACCTCGTTCTCGGGTACCAGATAGCGGCGCAGGGTGCGTGCGAAGATCTCGATCGAGGTCTCGAACTCCTCGGGCACCACCTCATTGGCGCCGAGCTTGCGCAGGTCCTCGATCTCGTTGAGGTAGCGGGTGCGCACGATGAGGTGGGGGGCATCGCTCAGGCGCCGCACGCGGCTCACCACGCGCCGGGTGGCGGCCGGGTCGCTGATGGCCACCACCACCACCCGGGCCCGAGCCACATGCACCTCCTCGAGCACGTGCTCGTTGCTGGCGTCGCCGATGATCACATCCGCGCCGAGGCTGCGTGCCTGTTCGGCCAGGTCCGGGTCCATCTCCACGACGACATGCGTGATGCCGGCCGCGCGTGCGGTCTGGGCCACGTTGCGACCGTTGAGGCCGTAGCCCACGATCACCAGGTGGTCGCTGAGCCGGTGCGCGCTTCGTGCCTCGGTGCGGGCCTGGATGAGGGCGTCGAGCCGCTGGCGCAGGCGTGCGGGCACCAGCAGCCGCAGCAGCACCGCGGTCCATCGGCCCGACCCGCCGATGATCAGCGGGGCGAGGCCCATGGTGGCGATGGAGACCGACAGGAAGAGCTGGTAGTGGTCGCGCGACAGCAGGTTCTGCTCGAGCCCGGTGGCGCTGAGGATGAAGGCGAACTCGCCCACCTGGCACAGGGCCAGGCCGGTGAGCAGGGCCGTCCGCAGCGGGTAGCGCAGCACCATGGCGGCCACCGTCGCGATGAGCGTCTTGCCCACGAGCGTGAGCAGGGTGAAGAGGAGCACCAGGCCGAGATGCTTGACAAGGTGGCCGACATCGAGCAGCATGCCGATGCTGACGAAGAAGAAGCTGATGAAGACCTCGTGGAAGGGCAGGATGTTGCCGGTGGCCTGGAAGCGGTGCTCGCTCTCGCTGATCACCAGGCCGGCGAAGAAGGCGCCCAGCGCGAGGCTCAACCCGATGGCGCTGGTGAGCCAGGCCGTGGCGAAGCAGAGCACCACGATGGTGGTGATGAAGAGCTCGCGGCTGTGGGTGCGCACCACGGCGTCCAGCAGCCGGGGCACGGCATAGCGCGCCAGTACGATGATCAGCACGAGCAGCACGAGCATCTTGCCCAGCATGCCGAAGAGGTCGCCCAGGGGATCGGCGCTGCGCCCGGCGAGCATCGGCGTCAGCAGGATCATGGGCACCACGATGATGTCCTGGTAGATGAGCATCGCGGAGGCCACGCGACCGTGCGGAGCGCCCACCGCCCCCTGCTCCTGCAGGAGCTTCAGCACGATGGCCGTGCTGCTGAGGGCGAACAGGAAACCCAGGAAGATGCTCGGCGGCCAGGCGAGCCCGAGCGCGTGGGCCACGAGGGCCGTCAGGGCCACGGTGCCCACCACCTGCAGGGTGCCGCCCACCAGCACGGTGCGCGCCACCGAGGCCAGGCTCGACAGGCTGAACTCGATGCCGATGACGAACAGCAGGAAGATGACCCCGACCTCGGCCAGCAGTTCCACCTCATGCGTGGCGCCCACCAGCCCGAAACCATGGGGCCCGCACAACGCGCCCGTGGCCAGGAAGCCCAGCAGCACCGGCAGCTTGAAGCGCTTGAAGAGCAGCACCATCCCCACGGACAGGCCGAGGATGATGACGATCTCCTGGAGCAGGGGGATCTGCATCGCTCAGCGGTCCTTGAAGACGAGCCATACGGCCGCCACCAACAGCAGCGCGGCCACCGCGTGGTTCCAGCGGAGCGCCTCCTGCCGGAAGGCGATGAGGGTGAAGACGGCGAAGACCGCCAGGGTGATCACCTCCTGAACCACCTTCAGCTGCACCAGGGTGAACGGGCCGCCATGCCCGGCATGGCCGAGGCGGTTCGCCGGCACCTGCAGCACATACTCGAAGAAGGCGATGCCCCAGCTGATGAGGATGATGCTGAAGAGCCCCAGCCGCTTGGCCCAGTGCCACTCCTGGAACTTCAGGTGCCCGTACCACGCCAGGGTCATGAAGGTGTTGCTGGCGATCAGCAGCAGGATGGTCCACAGGCCGCGCATGTCGCGTTGTTCGGTCGCGAAGGTGGCGCCGTCACCCGCCACCGGCGCATGCGGGCCGGTCCAGTTGCCCAAGGTCGGTTGTTGATGGGCCGTACCTTGGCGCTGATGTTCGAGCATCGTTCCGAGCCGCTGGCCAGCCGTGGCCGGTTCCTGCGGCGCCAGCTCCGGTACGTGGCCTGGGCCGCGGTCTTCGTGGGCCTCAGCCTGGCGGTGGGCACCTGGGGCTATGCCGGCCTGGGCGGCCTTGGTCCGGTGGATGCCCTGTTGAACGCGGCCATGATCCTTTCCGGCATGGGACCGGTGGACCCCATGCGCACCAATGCCGCCAAGCTCTTCGCTGCGGTCTATGCGGTGTACAGCGGTGTGGCCCTCCTCACCACCGTGGCGGTGCTCCTCGCACCGGTGGTGCACCGCATGCTGCACGCACTGCATCTCGGTGACGAGGACCGGGAGTGATCACTCCGGGCGCCGGGTGGCGCTCCAGGTGCTGTACTGAGCGGTGATGGGCGGCCTGCTCCGGTCCACTTCGCGCAGCGGTTCGCACGGCCTGAGCGTGGCGTGCAGCTGGGCGGGCAGCTGCTGGTACAGGTGGGTGCCCTCGGTCTTCCAGGCGAGCATCGCATCGCTCACATCCTTCACCACGCGCGCCGGATTGCCCACGATCACCTTCCGCGCCTCCCACACGCTGTCCGCAGGAAGGAAGCTGAGCGCCCCCACGATGCAGCCCTCCCCGAGCACCACGTTGTCCATCAGCACGGCGTTCATGCCCACCAGGCAGTTGGCGCCGATGGTGGCCCCATGGATGATGGCCCCATGGCCGATGTGCGCGCCGGGATGGAGCACCACCTTCACCCCGGGGAACATGTGGATGGTGCAGTTCTCCTGCACGTTGCAGCCGTCCTTCACCACGATCTCGCCCCAGTCGCCGCGGAGGGCCGCACCCGGACCGATGTACACGTCGGCCCCGATGACCACGTTGCCGGTGACGGCCGCCTGGGGATGCACAAAGGCGGAGGGATGCACCACGGGACGATACCCGTTGAACTCGTAGAGCATGGGTTCGCCGCGGCGACCGTTCGATGGGCCGCGGGGGGTGCAACTTAGGTCAGGTCGGCGCATCCGCGCGTGTTAAGCCAGTGTTAAGCATTGGGGGGTGGCCCGCCCGGCCGGAAGGCCCGGTTACTTTTGCCGCGCCCAATCCGAACCCCATGGCCCTCGGCTCGCTGTTCCAGATCTTCCGTCCGAAGGACCGGATCTTCTTCTTCCACTTCGAGGCCTCTGCGGCGAACGTGCTGCGCATGAGCGAGGACCTGCTGGCGATCATGGCCACCGAGCCGGGCGCCCAGCGCACCGCGATCCTCGAGCGGCTGGAGATCACCGAGCGGGCGAACGATGACCTCACGCACACCATCTTCACGGAACTGGCGCGGAACTTCATCACGCCGCTGGACCGGGAGGACATCCACTACCTGGCGAGCAGCCTGGACGATGTGGCGGACTTCATCCTGGCGGCGGCCAAGAACCTGGAGCTCTTCGGCATCGGCAAGCCGGACGACACGGCCAACGAGCTGGCCCGGCTGGTGAACGAGGGCTGCAAGATCATCCAGCTGGCCGTGCAGGGGCTGCGGCTGATGCACAAGGACAACCAGCACGCCGAACTGGTGGTGCGCATCAATGCCGTGGAGAACGAGGCCGACGAGGTGCACGACCGCGGACTGCAGCGCCTCTTCGCACAGGAGAAGGACCCGATCACCCTCATCAAGCAGCGCGACCTGTACGGCACGCTCGAACTGGCCACCGACAAGTGCGAGGACGTGGCCAACGTGCTGGAATCCATCATGTTGAAGTACGCCTGAGGACATGACGCTCCTGGTCGTCATCATCGTCCTCGCCCTGGTGTTCGACTACATCAACGGCTTCCACGACGCGGCGAACTCCATCGCCACCGTGGTGAGCACCAAGGTGCTGACCCCGCTGCAGGCGGTGGTGTGGGCGGCCTTCTTCAATTTCGCCGCCTTCTGGATCTTCCAGGACCATGCGGTGGCCAACACCATCAGCAAGACGGTCCACCAGGAGTTCATCACGCTGCCGGTGATCCTGGCCGGCCTCATCGCCGCCATCATCTGGAACCTCCTCACCTGGTGGTACGGCATCCCCTCCAGCAGCTCGCACACCCTCATCGGTGGGTTCGCCGGCGCGGCGCTCGCCCATGCGCTGGCCACCGCCAACGGCTTCACCCTGACCGAGGTGATCGAGAGCGACAAGGTGACCAAGACCGTGCTGTTCATCTTCCTGGCCCCGCTCGTGGGCATGGTCATCTCCATGTTCATCACCCTGGTGACCATCGTGCGCAACCTGTGGACCCGCATCGCGTTCATCCTCGTGGCCGCCGTGGTCACCTGGTTCCTGTTCCTGCACCTGCAGCAGGGCAAGCTGGAGGAGAACCTGGCGAAGTATTACAAGGTGGACGTGCTCAAGAAGGCCGCGGCCGAGGATCCGGCCAGGTCGGTGGACCTGGAGGCCGCACGGGCCCGCTACGAGGCCGCGCTACCGCACCTCACGGGCTTCGGCTCGCGCGGTGGGGAGGGCATCGCCCAGGAGATCCGCACCAAGGTGGATCCGGAGGTGGATGTGGCCAAGCTGGCCAAGGGGCTGGACAGATCGGACAATTCCATCATCCGTGTGGGGCTGATGTTCACCGTGCTGCTGTTCATCGGCGTGTACATCTACACCGAGAAGGTGCGCACCCCGACGGCGCAGTCCGTGGCCAACATGTTCAAGAGGCTGCAGCTCTTCAGCTCGGCGGCCTTCAGCATCGGTCACGGCGGCAACGACGCCCAGAAGGTGATGGGCATCATCACTGCGGCGCTCATCGCGCACGGGACCATCACCGACATCAAGGAGATGCCCGCATGGGTGCCGCTGGCCTGTTACACGGCGATCGGCCTGGGCACCTTGAGCGGCGGATGGAAGATCGTGAAGACGATGGGCACCCGGATCACCAAGGTGACCCCATTGGAAGGCGTATGCGCCGAGACCTCCGGGGCCATGACCCTGTACCTCACCGAACAGATGGGCATCCCGGTGAGCACCACGCACACCATCACGGGTTCCATCATCGGGGTGGGGGCCACCAAGCGACTGAGCGCGGTGCGCTGGGGCGTCACCATCCAGCTGCTGTGGGCGTGGATCCTCACCATCCCGGTGAGCGCCTTGCTGGCGGGCCTCGCCTACTGGGTCTGCACGCTCTTCGGCCTGTAAGCCACCACGGTCGGGCGGTTCGGCCACACCGGGCTACCTTCGGCGCATGGCCATCCTGCTGCACGACGCCGGCGCTCATCCCCATCTGCTCCCGCTCACCTTCACACGCCCCGTGGGCGCGCTGCGACCCGGCATCCTCACCATCGCCGACGCCTGGTGGCGCATGACCGAGCTGCCCGTGGGCCACCGCACCGAGGCCTATCTGCGCGATCGGTGGCCCGAGGTGGGCGGTGAGGTGGTGCGGGATGTCCGCGCCGGACTGCTGCCCCTGCCCGAACTGGTGAGCGCCGTGCTGGACCTGGAGCCCGGCCGCATGCTGGTGAAGGAGGGCCGCGTGCTGGCCATCTGCCGAACGGGCGCACAGCCACCGGCGGAAGCCGATTGGAACGCGCCGCCCACCTACCTCATCCCCGTGGCCTTCGCCGGCGAGGTGGTGGAGATCACCCGTCCCTGGCACCTCTTCCAGCATTGCGGACGCGCGATCATCAACGACTTCGCCCTGCTCACCGAGGGCCGGCGTTCGCAACCCCTCAGCGGGCTCAACACCGTGGTGGGCGACCCCTCCCTGGTGTTCCTGGAGGAGGGGGCCGTGGTGGAGGCCGCCGTCCTGAACACCCGGAGCGGGCCCATCCACATCGGCAAGGGCGCCGAGGTGATGGAGGGCTCGCTGATCCGCGGTCCCTTCGCCCTGGGGGCGCACGCCCAGCTGAAGATGGGCGCCAAGATCTACGGGCCCTGCAGCTTCGGCCCCGAATGCCGCGTGGGTGGCGAGGTCAACAACAGCGTCATCCTCGGCCACAGCAACAAGGGCCACGACGGATTCCTGGGCAACAGCGTGCTGGGCGAATGGTGCAACCTGGGCGCCGACACCAACACCAGCAACCTCAAGAACACGTACGGCCCGGTGAAGGTGTGGAGCTACGCCGAGCGCGCCATGGCCGATACGGGCCTCCAGTTCTGCGGGCTCATCATGGGCGACCACGGCAAGAGCGGCATCAACACCATGTTCAACACGGGCACCGTGGTGGGCGTGGCCGCGAACGTGTTCGGCGGAGGCTTTCCGCCGAAGCACATCCCCAGCTTCACCTGGGGCGGTGCCGAGGGGCTCGCCGAACACGCGTTGGACAAGGCGCTGCACACCGCCCAGCGGGTGATGGAGCGGCGATCGATGACCCTGGACCCCTTGGACCGTGCGCTGCTCGCCCATGTGCATGCGGCCACGGCCATCGACCGGTCGTGACCTGACGGAAGGGCAGGCGGTCGATCCGGGCACGGCCCTTGGAGTGAGCGGAGCGCCTTCTGTGGAAAACCTGCATCCGGTGCGGATCCGCGAGGGGGATACCTTTGAACCTGTCATCCTGGCACCCACGTTGATGAACGACCTCCTGCACAGCGACCCCGCCCTCTTCAGTTCCGAGGCCCTCGAGAACGAGACCGAGCTCATCCCCTTGATCACGGCCGAGGACGAGGAGCAGATGAACGCGGAGACCACCCCGCCCGAGCTGCCCATCCTGCCGTTGCGCAACACGGTGCTCTTCCCCGGGGTGGTGATCCCCATCACGGTGGGGCGCGACCGCAGCATCCGCCTCATCCAGGACGTGTACCGCGGCAACCGCACGCTGGGGGTGGTGAGCCAGAAGGACAGCCAGATCGAGGAGCCCAACGCCGACGACCTGAACCGGGTGGGCACGCTGGCGCAGATCATCCGCATGCTGCGGATGCCCGACGGCAGCACCACGGCCATCATCCAGGGCAAGAAGCGCTTCGAAGTGCTGGAGATGGTGCGCATGGACCCCTACTTCACCGCGCGCATCAAGGAGTTCGCCGAGGTGCGGCCGGAGAAGGACGACAAGGAGTTCCACGCGCTGGTGAGCAGCCTGAAGGACCTGGCGCTGGAGATCATCAAGCAGAGCCCGCACATCCCCACCGAGGCCCAGTTCGCCCTGCGCAACATCGACTCGCCCTCCTTCCTGGTGAACTTCATCAGCAGCAACATGAACGCCGAGGTGGCCGAGAAGCAGCGCATGCTGGAGGTGGCCGACCTGCGCGAGCGGGCCAAGCTGCTGCTGGCGCACCTCACCAGGGAGCTGCAGATGCTGCAGATGAAGAACGAGATCCAGAGCAAGGTGCGCACCGAGGTGGACCGCCAGCAACGCGAGTACTTCCTGCACCAGCAGATGAAGACCATCCAGGACGAGCTCGGTGGCAACCCGATCGAGCAGGAACTGGAGGAGATGCGCGCCAAGGCGGCCAGGAAGAAGTGGAGCGCGAAGGTGGCCGAGACCTTCGAGAAGGAGCTCACCAAGCTCCAGCGCATGAACCCCGCCGGCGCCGAGTTCAGCGTGCAGCACAACTACGTGCAGCTGCTGCTCGAACTGCCCTGGGGCGAGTACAGCACGGACAAGTTCGACCTGCGGAACGCGCAGAAGATCCTGGACCGCGACCACTTCGGCCTCGAGAAGGTGAAGGAGCGCATCATCGAGCACCTCGCCGTGCTGAAGCTCAAGGGCGACATGAAGGCGCCGATCATCCTGCTCTACGGACCTCCGGGCGTGGGCAAGACGAGCCTGGGCAAGAGCATGGCCGAGGCGCTGGGCCGCAAGTACGTGCGCATGAGCCTGGGGGGGCTGCACGATGAGGCCGAGATCCGCGGACACCGCAAGACCTACATCGGCGCCATGCCGGGCCGCCTCATCCAGAGCCTCAAGAAGGCCGGCACCAGCAACCCGCTCTTCGTGCTCGACGAGATCGACAAGGTGGGCAAGGACTTCCACGGCGACCCCGCCAGCGCCCTGCTCGAAGTGCTCGATCCCGAGCAGAACAACGCCTTCCACGACAACTACGTGGAGATCGAGTACGACCTCAGCCGCGTGATGTTCATCGCCACGGCCAACAGCCTCGGCACGATCCATCCCGCCTTGCGCGACCGCATGGAGATCATCGAGGTGAACGGGTACACCGAGGAGGAGAAGGTGGAGATCGCCCAGCGCCACCTGCTGCCCAAGCAGTTCGCCGAGAACGGCATCAAGCCCAAGCAGCTCAAGCTGGCCCCGGGCCTCATCGAGGCCATCATCGAGCAGTACACCGACGAGAGCGGCGTGCGCACCCTGGAGAAGCGCATCGCCAAGCTGGTGCGCCACCGCGCCAAGCAGATCGCCCTCAAGCAGAAGCACAGCATCACCATCACGGTGGACGACCTGGTGAAGATCTACGGCCCCAGCCACGCGCGCGACAAATACCAGGGCAACGATGTGGCCGGTGTGGTCACCGGGCTGGCCTGGACGCCCACGGGCGGCGACATCCTCTTCATCGAGACCAGCATCACCAAGGGCGAGGGCAAGCTCACGCTCACCGGCAACCTGGGCGACGTGATGAAGGAGAGCGCCATCATCGCCCTGGAATACCTCAAGGCCCACAGCGGGATCATCGGGCTGGACCCCGATGTGTTCAAGCGCTGGAACGTGCACGTGCACGTGCCCGAAGGGGCCACGCCCAAGGACGGTCCCAGTGCCGGCATCGCCATGCTCACCAGCATCGCCAGCGCCTTCACCCAGCAGAAGGTGCGCAAGTTCACCGCCATGACCGGCGAGATCACCCTGCGCGGCCGGGTGCTGCCCGTCGGCGGCATCAAGGAGAAGATCCTCGCCGCCAAACGCGCGGGCATCAAGGAGATCATCCTCAGCGCGGACAACCGCAAGGACATCGAGGACATCGACGTGCGCTACACCAAGGGCATGCGCTTCACTTACGTGACCGAGATGATCGAGGTGGTGAAGCACGCCCTTCTCAAGGAGAAGGTGGAGAACGCGCTGAAGGTGGCGTAGGGGCACGCCGGAATGAGCGAATGGTAGCCACTCGCGAGGGACTACCTAGCCTGTCGTTGCTTCAGCTCAAGATCATCGCACCATCCGTCCGCGTTGGCGTCTAGATAGACGAATACACTGTCCGCAGTGTATCTCACCCACTCGTCGAAATACCCGTTTTGTCCAAAATCCTCAAACCGGGCCACCAATCGATCGCTTGGGTCGAAAGCATACTGGACTTCGAAGATGCCATTGAAGTCCTCATCTACCTGCACGTAAGCGGCTTTGTCATTTGTCGCGTAGGTGATCACTGAATCGTCCTCAAGGTCACGGTTCCTGTCATATCCAACATCCAAGAGCCTGCGGTCAGCTTTGAGACGACGAATGGTGATATCTCGGGGTAGGTCATGTTCCCACAGAACTTTACTGCCAGTCCACCTGGTGTTCTTCCGGTATTGAGCGTAACCGAAGATCAGGCTTGAGACCAGAGCGATGCCCAGCACAATGATCGCCTTGCGCATAGGCGAATCTACTTGTACCGAGCCTTGGCGCGAGCCACACTATTCGAACTTCGCCTCCCACATGGATCATCCGCGCCTGCTTTCCATTTCCACCGTTCAGTACGACCTTCCTCCGGATCGGATCGCCCAGCATCCGCCGGCCGATCGGGGAAGCTCACGGCTGCTGGTGTACCGCGAGGGTGCGATCGAGGACCGGCGGTTCGCCGAGCTGCACGATCTGCTGCCATCGCGCGTACTTCTGGTGATGAACGATACCCGCGTGCTGAACGCGCGGCTGCATTTCCAGAAGGACACCGGCGCTCGCATCGAGGTGTTCTGTCTGGAGCCCGCCGACGGCGGTCCCTTGCAGCAGGCCTTTCAGCGCACCGGCGAGGTGGAATGGCGCTGTGCGGACGGCCTGCGGATGTAAAGCCTATGTTAACTCCGGTAACATGGAGTTAACATAGGCTTAATTCTTTCGCAGCTTTGCGATAACCCGCCCATGCGCGCATCACTGCTCCTCATTGGCCTTCTGGTCCTGGTCGTCAGCACGTGGGCCCAGCGTCCGGGCGAAGGTCTATCGGCTCGGTTCGACAAGGGCAGAGGTGTGGTCATCCAGCGGGATAGTCTGTTCAGGATGACGGTCCGCTTTCGAATGCAGAACCGGTTCGCCATGTTGAGCGAGAGCGGTGATGACCTGTCCATCGGAAGCAGTGACATCCGGATCCGCCGCATGCGGCTGCGCTTCGATGGTTCCGTGCTCAGCTCCAAGATCCAGTACAAAGTGCAGTTGGGCTTCAGCAAAGCGGACCTGGACCTGGTGGATGGCACGGTGGCGCAGCCCATCCGCGATGCGGTCGCCACCTATGCGCCGGACGGACATTGGAGCTTCACGATCGGTCAGACCAAGCTGCCCGGCAACCGCCAGCGCGTGGTGTCCTCCGGGGCGCTGCAGCTTCCGGACCGCTCCATCGTGAACGCCGCATTCACCTTGGACCGCGATTTCGGGGTCTTCGCCACCTGGCAGGCCCCTATCAAGGCGCATGAGCTCGCTGTGAAGGTGGCGCTCACCAGCGGAGAAGGGCGCAATGCCTCACCCGGGGACGAAGGCCTTTGCTACACGGGACGCATGGAATGGCTTCCGTTCGGGGCGTTCACCGATGAAGGTGATTTCTTCGAGGGGGACCTGGCGCGGGAGTCCAGGGTAAAGGTCTCTGTGGCGGCGGGCTATTCCGCGAACATCAACGCGCGCCGAAGCGGTGGACAGCTCGGTACGTTCCTTCCGGACGATCAAGAGCGCACCTTGAACACCTTCATCGCCGACGCCCTGTTGAAGTACCGCGGACTTGCGGTGAGCACCGAGTTCTGCCACCGGGACGTGGCGGGCGCACCCGTGGTGATGGCAGCCGATGGTGGGTCCGTCATCGCCTTGGAGGGCTGGGGTTGGAACACCCAGGTGAGCAAGCTGCTTGGCGCCCGGAACGAGGTGGTCGGGCGCTATGCGATGGTGGTGCCGTCCGACGCCCTGCAAGGCTTCACGACCCGGAGCGAGGAGGGCTGGCTGGGCTATACACGCTACATCAACCACCACCGGGTGAAGCTGCAGAGCGCGGTCAGTTATGCATGGGCCGGCGGCCGGGCCGCCTTCGATGCACCCGGGGCGCGCTGGGGCCTTTGGTTGCAGATGGAGCTGGGCATCTGATCATCGCCCGTACCGATCTTCGCGGTCATGCCGCATCCCCGTGATCTGTCCGTCTCCGCCGTTCAGTACGACCTTCCTCCGGATCGGATCGCCCAGCATCCGCCGGCCGATCGGGGAAGCTCACGGCTGCTGGTGTACCGCGAGGGTGCGATCGAGGACCGGCGGTTCGCCGAGCTGCCCGATCTGCTGCCGTCGGGCGCACTTCTGGTGATGAACGATACCCGCGTGGTGAACGCGCGGCTGCACTTCCACAAGGATACCGGCGCCCGCATCGAGGTGTTCTGTCTGGAGCCCGCCGACGGCGGTCCCGCGGAGCAGGCCTTTCAGCGCACCGGCGAGGTGGAGTGGCGCTGTGCCTTGGGCAACGCGAAGCGATGGAAGCAGGGCCCCTTGGGTCAGGTGTTCCGCTCGGCGCAGGGTGACGTGCAGCTCTTCGCCGAACGGCTGCCCGACGATGGCAGTGGGCCGCGCGTACGGTTCAACTGGCTGCCCGACGGACTGTGCTTCGCCGACGTGCTCGCGCGCGCCGGCAAGGTCCCTCTGCCGCCGTACATGCACCGGGAGGCCGAGGACGAGGACCAGGAACGGTACCAGACGGTCTTCGCCCGTGCCGAGGGATCGGTGGCGGCACCCACGGCCGGCCTGCACTTCACGCCGGCGCTGCTGGAGGCCCTCGTCGCGAATGGCGTACAGCGCGCCCACGTCACCCTGCATGTGGGCGCGGGCACCTTCCAGCCGGTTCACGCCGGGACCATGGCCGGCCATGCCATGCACCGGGAACGCATCCTGGTGTCGCGGGAGGTGGTGCAGCAGTTGCACGACAGCGTGGGGGTGCGGCCCATCGTGGTCACCGGCACCACCACCATGCGGACGCTGGAGAGCCTGTACTGGCACGGCGCCCGGATCCTACGCGGCTCCGATCCGGAGGAGATGCAGGTTCACCAGTGGGAGCCGTATGAGTTCCCGCTGGCGGATCATCCGGGCGTACGCGAGGCCTTGGGCGCCGTGCTGCGCTGGATGGACGGCCGTGAGCTGGATCAGGTCAACGGTAGCACGGCCTTGCTCATCGCGCCCGGCTACCGCGTGCGGCTGGCCGATGCGCTGATCACGAACTTCCACCAGCCCGGCAGCACCCTGCTGCTGCTGGTCGCGGCCTGCGTGGGGGAGGACTGGCGCCGGATCTACGATCATGCGCTGGCCGGGGGCTACCGCTTCCTGAGCTACGGGGACGCCTCGCTGCTGTGGGTGCGGCGACCGTGAACGGGAAAGCCCCGCCGTGATGGCGGGGCCTTCCTACCGGGGTCATAGCCCCGGTGCGATGCTTCAGGCTTAGAGGGGAAGCGTCCAGCCGGCCGTCCAATCGTCGCCCGCCGGGACCGCGCCCTTGAACGTGGCCGGGGAGAACCAGCTGTCGAGCGTGGTGGGGTCCACGGCATTGGCGTTCTCGGTGCCCACGTAGCCGGTGAGCACGCCCGGGTCGGTGGCGGAGTTGGTGGCGTCGTTGGCGAAGGGATCGCAGCCGTTCCAGTTGGTGGCGAAGCCGTAGGCGGTGCTGTTGCGGCAGATCAGCAGGCCCTGGTCCATCCAGGTGCTGGAGCTGTCGCTGACGCGGATGCCGCTGCCGGCACCGGCGCCGGCCACCAGGCCGTTGTACAGGCTGCCGCGGGTGCCGTGGCGCAGGCGGACGGCCTCGCTGGCGGTGCCGTCATCGGCGGCCACGATGGTGAAGTTGCTCACGATGGGGTTCGAGAAGGGCTGCACCATGAAGTCGGTCTCCCAGTTGTCGCACTCGAAACCGCGATCGCAGCTGGCGGCGTCCTGGTGCACGGCCCAGAACTGGCCCTTGCCGCGCCAGCCATGGCTCCAGTCGAAGCTGTCGTCGCTGTTGCCTGTGCTCAGCGCCCACTTCAGGGTGGCGGTGCCGCCGAAGAACTCGAAGCCGTCATCGCTGCCCTTGTAGGCCTGCAGGTGCTCCAGCACCGTGCCACTGCCCACACCGTTGAAGGAGAAGCCGTTCAGTTCATTGTCCGTGCCGAGGATCTTGCCGGCGTACTCCACGCGCACGTACTTCATCACGCCGCTGTTGTCGCTGTCGTCGCTGCCGCCATAGGTGCCCGAGCCACCCTCGCCCTCGGCGGTGCAGCCGCCGCCGCCGCAGATGTTGATCTGCGCGTAGCCATTGAGGATGATGCCGCCCCATGCGCCCGGGGCCGCGCCGCCGGTGATGGTCTTGATCGTGGTGAACACGATGGGGGCCGAGGGGCTGCCCACCGCGTTGATGCGCCCGCCGCGTTGCACGCTCAGGAAGGGTGTGGTGCCGTCGTCGGCCGCGTAGATCATCGTGCCGGCATCGATCGTGAGCACCGCGCCGGTGTTGACGAAGACGCCTCCGCTCAGCAGCCAGCGCTTGTCCGAGCCCAGCGTGCGGCTGCTGCTTACGGTGCCGCTGAGGATGTGGTAGGTCTGTCCGTTGATCACCGTGGTGGGGTCCGTGGTGGTATAGACGCAGGTGCCATCATCGTTGTCCGCATCGGGATCGTAGTTCACGGCGCTGGGGTCTGTGCACCCTTCCTTCTTCTTGCAGGAGGTGAGCGGTGCCACGGCGATGCCGACCACGGCGAGCGTGGTGAGGAGGCGGCTGGTGAGGGAGGCGTTGATCTTCATGGTCTGTGTTGATGGCGCAAAGCTCCAGCCGCATCATGAGGCCGATGTGTGCCGAGCGTTATCCTTTCCTTAATCATCGCCGGCATCGCCCGCACATCCGCTTAACATGAGCGGCGCGCCGGACCACCCGGTCCGGCGCGCCGCTCATCTTCGTCCTTACAGGATGCGGAAGCCGATGCCGGCGGAGATACCGACGCCGGTGCGGTACTCGCTCACGAGCGAGGTACCGTTGGGCGTTTCCTGCTGCACCCGCACCGGGGCGTCGAGCAGGTTGCGCAGGTTGAGGTTCACCTGCCAGCGGCGGCCGATGTCGCCGCGCAGGATGAAGTTCAGGGTGTGCACCGGCAGCTCGTACTGGTCGCCCAGGCCATTGGCGCCCGCAGCGAAGACGCGCGCACCGAACACGTTGTACGCGGCGGTGGCCGTCAGCGTCAGCGTGCGGCCCAGCGCGCGGGTCCAGCTCAGGTCGGCGTTCAGCAGGTAGGGGCTGGCGCCCTGGAGCGGACGGGCCGCGTTCGTCAGCACCACCGTCCCGCTCTCCGATCCGGCGTTCTGTTCGCCGACCTCGAGGCGGCTGCAGAGGTAGGTGGCGTTCAATCCGATGCTGAAGGCGTTCCACACGCTGCTGTCACGCCCCATCAGGTGGCCGATGTTGCGCACCAGCTCCACCTCCACACCCGCCACGGTGGCCTGGCCCGTGTTGCGGAAGCTCATCAGCTGGCCGCTCGCGGTGGCCAGCGCCACCTTCTCGATGGGGTCGTTCAGCACCTTGCCGAAGGCGCCCACGGCGAGCAGTTCGCCATGCCCGGGGTAGAGCTCATAGCGCAGGTCGGCGTTGTAGTTCGTGCCGTTGCGCAGGTCGGGGTTCCCGATGTTCTTGGTGCCCGCGAAGAACTCGGTGTACTCGAAGGGGGCCATTTCACGGAAGCCGGGCCGGCTGATCGTCTTGCTGCCGCTGAGGCGCAGCACATGACGCTCACGCAGGTCGAGGCGCAGGCTCAGGAAGGGCAGCAGGTCGTCGCTCTCGATGCGGGCCACGCGCTGGGGCTGGTAGAAGCTGTCGCTCTGCTTGCGGTACACGATGCGCTGGTCGCCCTGCTCGAAGCGCGCGCCGGTGAGCAGCTTCAGCTTTTCGGGGACCAGGTCCACTTCGGCCGCAAGGTGGGCCCCGTTGATGTTCCGCTCGATCCGATGGTCCGCTTCGGGGCCGGTGCTGTTGTTGAGGGTGAACTGCCCGGCGGCGTAGGTGGTGGCGTTCAGGTACTGGTCCGGCGCGTCCACGTCGACCCCGCCAGGGTTCGCGGCGTTCACGCCGGTGAGGTCGTAGGTGAGGATGTCGTACCCGAAGCGGCGCTCCATGCGACGCACCTGGTAGCCGGTGCGGAGCGTGAGCACGTTGTGGAGCTCCATGTCGCGCTCGCGCTGGATCACGCGGTAGGCGGCACCGGCCTGGGCGCTCAGCTCCTCCTCGCGGAGGTCGCTGTACCAACGGTGGTTCTCGAGGCGGTCGATCGCGTTGAAGCGGTAGTTCGTGGTCCCGCCATCCGTGTTGTAGAGGTAGACCAGTTGCCGACGGTCGGGTTCGGCCGCATCGGCGGTGCCCATCGATCCGCTCCAGTCCAGGGTGAGGCGGTCGGCCCGGCCGAACGCATGGTGGCCGGCGAGCTGGTTCACCCACATGCTGTTCCGGCGGAAGGTGTAGCGACGCGCATGCACACGGTCGGCGTAGTCGAAGTGGAAGCCGTCGTTCACACGGTGCTCGTCGCTGCTGAGGTTCACCCACAGGCTGGTGACGGACACCTGATGCCGCTTGCCCAGTTCGAGGTTCAGGCCGGCGAGCGCGGAGCTCTGGGTGTTGAACTGCCAGCTTTGAAGTTCGTAGTCGATCAGCGCGGCGTTGCTGGCGTTGACGATGCGCACGGCCCCTTCCCGGTAGCGGTGCTCGTTGCGGTAGCTGGCGCTTCCGATCACGCCCAGCGCGATGTGCTCGCCCAGCCGGAGGCGCGTGCCGCCGGACAGCCCGAAGTTGAGGTCGGGCGCGGCGGTGCCCTGCGTGCCGTTGAGGTTCGTGGGGACCAGGAGCTGCTCCCCGCCGATGTTGGTCCCGGGTCGCGCGGCGCCGGCGGGCAGATCGCGCGTGCCATCATCGCGCCCCCAGAAGTCGCTGCCCCCGCCGTTGGAGGAGCGGAAGGTGCCAAAGGTGGTGCGTGTGTTCACCCCGCCGCCCACCTGGATGCGCAGGGTCGGCTCGGCCGTGGCCCGGCGCGTGCGGATGTCCACGGAACCGCCACTGAAGTCGCCGTAGAGTTCGGGGGAGAAGGCCTTGGTGACGGAGATGCTGCCCACCACATCGGTGGGGATGATGTCCAGCGGAGCCACCTTCATGTCGGGGTCGGGGGAGGGCAGGGGCAGGCCGTTGAGGTAGGCCGCATTGTAGCGGTCGCCCAGGCCGCGCACGAAGACGTAGCGGCCGCCCACGACGCTCATGCCGACCATCTTGGTGACGCCCTCGGCCACGTCCGTCGCACCTTTCTTCCGCAGCTCCTGTGCGCCGATGGTCTGCACGAGCTTGTCGGTCTCCTTGCGCTCCATCATCAGCACCGACTCGCGCTCACGGTCCACCGTATGCACCACATCCACCTGCTGGAGCTGGTTGGAGGGGGTCGCCAGGGTGACATCGGCGGTCGTGGCCGCACCCGGCACCACGGTGATGGTGCGCTCCACGGGCTCGAAGCCCACGAAGCTCACCAGCAGGGTATGTTCGCCCGCCGGGCAGGGAAAGCTGTACTTCCCGTCCAGATCGGTGCTGGCGCCGAAGGTGGTGCCCTTGATGATCACGTTCACGAAGGGCATCGGCTGCACGGTGCCGCCCTCGTTGGCGGTGATCACACCGGCCACGGTGCCGTTCTGGGCGAAGGCCGTCCACGTCACCAGCAGAAGCAGGGAGAGAAGGAGGGTGCGGTGCATCGAAGGAGGCGAACGGTCCTGTTCGTTCGCGCCGCAAAGGTCCCGGCATGGTGTTACGTCGGTCTGTTCCGATCGTTAAGGCTTTGTTACGTGCGGTCACCGGCAAGTTCTCGGGAGCGGATAATAGGTCGTTCTATCTTGCGTTCCCTAACCGCGCCGCCCGGCGCGTACCTGCATGAAGCGATCCCTCGCCGCCCCTGTCGCCTTGCTGCTCCTGTTGGCACCGGTCAGGGCCCAGCTCGGTGGTCAGGCCGTGTTCCGCGTGCTCGACATCCCCTCCTCGGCCCGCATCAGTGCCTTGGGGGGCACCCACATCGCGGTGATGGACGACGACCTGAACATGGGCATCTTCAATCCCTCGGTGCTCAACTCCACCATGGGGCGGCAGGTCGCCTTCAGCTATCTGCCCTACTTCGAGGGCATCAAGATGGGGTTCGGGTCCTACGCCCATCACTTCGACAGCCTGCGCACCACCTTCAGCGGCACGGTGCAGTTCGTGGACTACGGCACCTTCCAGCGGACCGAGGCCGATGGTTCGGAGACCGGCACGTTCCGCGGAGGCGAGTACGTCGTGCAGCTCGGGGCCTCGCGTGCCTTGGACAGCCTGTTCACCGTGGGCGCCAACCTGAAGTTCATCACCTCGCAGCTGGAGGCCTACACCGCCACCGGCTGGGCGGCCGACCTGGGGGCCACCTTTCACAAGCGGAGCATGGGGCTCACCGTGTCGGCGTTGCTGCGCAACATCGGCTTCGTGAGCTCGCGCTACACCGACCAAAAGGAGAAGCTGCCGTTCGATGTGCAGCTGGGGGTCAGCTACCGGTTCCGCCATGCGCCGTTCCGCCTGGGCCTCACCTTCGTCAACCTGCAGCAATGGGACCTCACCTATGACGATCCGGTGCAGCAGCAGCAGATCGACCCCACCACGGGCGAGCCGATCGTGGAGGAGGTCTCCTTCTTCGAGAACGCCGTGTTGCACCTGGTGCCCAACGTGGAGGTGTTGTTGGGCCGCTACTTCAACCTGCGGGTGGGCTACGACTTCCAGCGGCGGCGCGAGCTGAAGGTGGACGGCAAGCCGGGCATCAGCGGGTTGAGCTTTGGCCTCGGCCTGCGCGTGAGCAAGGTGCACCTGAGCTACGGCTTTGCGCAGTACCACCTGGCGGGCATCTCCAACACGATCACCCTGGCGGCCCGGTTCAGCGACTTCAAGAAGCGCCCCCCCGGCCAGGAGCCCGAACGCAGGCGGAAGCGCAAGGAGGAGGCCCCGGCGCCGGTGAGCGTGCCCGAAGGCTGAGCAGGACCGCGCTACCTTGCGGCCGTGCGGCGCATCACCATCGCCATCGACGGCTTTTCGTCCTGCGGCAAGAGCACGCTGGCCCGGCAGCTGGCCCAGCACCTGGGCTATACCTACATCGACAGCGGCGCCATGTACCGGGCGGTGGCCCTCTTCGCCATGGAGAACGGCCTGGTGCGCGACGGGGTGCTGAACAAGGAGGGACTGCTGGCGCTGCTCGACGGCATCGACATCCGGTTCCAGCACGACCCCATGACCGACCGCAGCGCCACCACCCTCAACGGGCGGAACGTGGAGCACAGGATCCGCTCCCTGGAGGTGAGCAACCACGTCACCCTCGTGAGCCCGGTGCCCGAGGTGCGGGCCAAGCTGGTGCGGCTCCAGCAGCGGATGGGGCGCGAGAAAGGGGTGGTGATGGACGGCCGGGACATCGGCACGGTGGTCTTCCCCGACGCGGAGGTGAAGCTGTACATGACGGCCCGCCCGGAGGTGCGCGCCCTGCGCCGCTACCACGAGCTGAAGACCAAGGGCGCGGAGGTCACCCTGGCCGAAGTGGAGGCCAACATCCGCCGGCGCGACCTGGACGATACCACCCGGGCGGCCGATCCGCTGACCATGGCCCCGGATGCGATCGCGATCGACAACAGCGACATCACCGCGCAGGAGCAGTTCGAACTGGCCCTGGGCCACGTGCTCGACGTGCTGGCCCAGGTGGGGCAGGAGTAGGGCCGCCTAGCCCGTGGACACCATCCCCTCCACCACTTCCACCGGGTCCTTCACGCCCGCCACAAAGCCCAGCACCTTCAGCATCACCTTGTCCAGCAGGGTGTCCGGGCAGCTGGCGCCACTGGTGAGGATGATCGTGAGCGGGCGCTTCGCAGGTAGCCAGCCATCCGTGGTCTCGAGCTTGTGCCCGGGATAGTTGAAGTGCTGGATGGTGTCCGCGCTCAGGATCTCGCCTTCGTCCTTGATGAAGTAGGTGGGGAACCTGCGCTCCAGCAATTCCACCAGGTGACTGGTGTTGCTGCTGTTGTAGCCGCCCACCACCAGGGCCAGGTCGGCCTCGGCCTTCAGCAGTTCGTGGGTGGCGTCCTGGTTGTCGTTGGTGGCGTAGCAGAGCGTGTCGCGCGTGTCGGCGAAATGGGCCTTGATGTCCGAAGCGCCGTACTTCCCGATCATCACCTGCTTCAGGTGGTCGGCGATGGCCTGGGTCTCGGTGGCCAGCATGGTGGTCTGGTTCACCACACCGATGCGCTGCAGGTCGCGCGCGGGGTCGAAGCCGTCGCTGGCACGGCTCCGGAACACGCGTTCGAAGGTGTCGGCCGGTTCATCGCCGCGGATGATGCGACCCAGGAGCTCGGCCTCGGCCATGTCACGCAGCACCACGGCGGGGGCCTTCCGCACGGTATGGCTGAAGGTGGCCCGCGTCTCCTCGTGCGTGGCCTTGCCGTGGATCACCACCGTGTACTGCTGATCACCCAGCTGGTCGCTGCGCTTCCACACCTTCTCCACGAAGGGGCAGGTGGTGTTGTACCGCAGGGGGTCGATGCCGATGGCCTTCAGCCGGGCCTCGGTCTCCAGCGTGGTGCCGAAGGCCGGGATGATCACGATGTCCTCGGCCGTGAGCGCGCTCCAGTCCATCAGCATCCGGCCGTGCGTATCCTGAATGAAGTGCATGCCCCGCGCGGTGAGGTCGTCGTTCACCGCCTGGTTGTGGATCATCTGGCTGAGGAGGAAGATCCGCCTGCCGGGGTTCTCCTCCAGGGCCTTGTAGCTGATCTCGATGGCGTTCTCCACCCCGTAGCAGAAGCCGAAGTGGCGGGCGAACACGAACCGCACCGGTCCCAGGTCCAGCAGGGTGGGGGCCAGGTCCTGCTTGCGCGGGTCCTGTGCCTTGCGGAACGCCTTGATGCGGCCGATGAGCGCGCTGCGGTAGTGGACGGGAATGGTGAAGCTGCGCACGACGGGACGGGGCGATGGGTGGGAGGAGGCTGGGAACGGCTGAGGGTCAGGGCACACAGGGCGGGCTGCCGCCAAAGGTAGCCGGAGGGTCCGCTGTGCTGGCCTGCATTCCCCGGGGGCGCCGACCCGCCCCGATCCCATTCACGGGTTCAATGCATTGAGGATCAGGTTCCTTTTGTACTTTTGCGGTCCTTTTTCGGATCCGCCCTCCGCATCCGCGGTCCGGCAGGCCTTAGCAGGAAGCTCACGCAGGGACACCGTGAGCCAACACAACCCTCCCGGTCGGTGGCCCCTTGGGTCGGGATACAAACGTCAGTACAGCATGTCGACGGAACAGAACAAGGTCACCTTCGCCGAACCACCCGCGGATTTCGATTGGGCCGGATTGGAGGATGACAAGAAAGGCATCCCGGCCAAGGAACGGGAGGCCATGGAGAAGGCCTACGAGGACACCCTCAGCAGCATCTCCGAGAAGGAGGTCCTCATGGGCACCGTGGTGGGCATGAACAAGAAGGAGGTGGTCATCAACATCGGCTACAAGTCCGAGGGTGTGGTGCCCCTGAGCGAGTTCCGCTACAAGCCCGACCTGAAGTTGGGCGACCAGGTGGAGGTGTACATCGAGAAGCAGGAGGACAAGGGCGGCCAGATGGTGGTGAGCCACAAGACGGCCCGCGTGCACAACGCCTGGGGCAAGGTGAACCACGCCATGACCACCGACGAGGTGATCACCGGCTACGTGAAGTGCCGCACCAAGGGCGGCCTCATCGTGGACGTGTTCGGCATCGAGGCCTTCCTGCCCGGTTCGCAGATCGATGTGAAGCCGATCCGCGACTACGACCAGTACGTGGGCAAGAACATGGAGTTCAAGGTGGTGAAGATCAACCAGGAGTTCAAGAACGTGGTGGTCTCCCACAAGGCGCTGATCGAGGCCGAGCTCGAGGCGCAGAAGAAGCAGATCATCGGCGGCCTGGAGAAGGGTCAGGTGCTGGAAGGCACCGTGAAGAACATCACCAGCTACGGGGTGTTCGTGGACCTGGGCGGTGTCGACGGCCTCATCCACATCACCGACCTCAGCTGGGGCCGCGTGAGCCACCCCGAGGAGGTGGTGAAGCTGGACGACAAGATCAACGTGGTGATCCTCGACTTCGACGACGAGAAGAAGCGCATCGCCCTGGGTCTGAAGCAGCTGAGCCCGCACCCCTGGGACGCGCTGAGCGCCGACATGAACGCCGGCGACAAGGTGAAGGGCAAGGTGATGGTGATCACGGACTACGGCGCCTTCGTGGAGGTGTCGCCCGGCGTGGAGGGCCTCCTGCACGTGAGCGAGATGAGCTGGAGCCAGCACCTGCGCAGCCCGAAGGACTTCCTGAAGGAGGGCCAGGAGATCGACTGCGTGATCCTGAACATCGACCGCGAGGAGCGCAAGATGAGCCTGGGCATGAAGCAGCTCGCCGCGGACCCCTGGGCGGACATCGAGTTCAAGTATCCGGTGAACTCACGCCACACGGCCAAGGTGCGCAACTTCACCCACTTCGGCATCTTCGCCGAGCTGGAGGAGGGCGTGGACGGCCTCATCCACATCAGCGACCTCAGCTGGACCAAGCGCATCAAGCACCCCAGCGAGTTCTGCAACGTGGGTGACGACATCGAGGTGCAGGTGCTGGAGGTGGACAAGGACAACCGCCGCCTCAGCCTCGGTCACAAGCAGGTGGAGCAGAACCCTTGGGAAGTGTTCGCTGGCACCTTCACCGAGGGCAGCGTGCACGAAGGCACCCTGGTGGGCCGCAACGGCAACAACTTCATCGTGTCCCTGCCCTACGGCGTGGAAGGCACGGTGAGCACCAAGCACCTCAAGAAGGCCGACGGCAGCAAAGCCGAACTGGAGGAGAAGCTGCCCTTCAAGGTGCTCGAGTTCAACGGTGAGGCCCGCCGCATCGTGCTGAGCCACACCCGCACCTTCGAGGAGGGTGACGACAGCGAGGAGCTGGGCACCGCGCGCGGTGGCCGCGCCCGCAAGGCACCGGCCGGCGAAGGACAGAGCGCCAGCGTGAAGAGCGTCAACGAGAAGGTGGAGAAGAGCACCCTGGGCGATCTCAGCGTCCTGAGCGACCTCAAGAGCGCCATGGAGAACAAGGAGCGCTCCAGCATGAAGGCCCGGAACGAAGAGGACGAGGAGGGTTCGGAGAACTGACCCTTCCGACCGCACGACCAGCGAAGCCCCGGCCCTGCCGGGGCTTCGTCGTTCCATGACGGCGCGCTGCATCCCGTTATCTTCGGGGCCGCATGCACGCCGCCACCCTTCTGGACAGCACCGCCTTCGGCCTCACCGTGCAGCGGCTCTGCTACCAGCTGGTGGAGGACCATGGTGACCTGTCCCGCTCGGTGCTCCTGGGCCTGCAGCCCCGGGGCGTCTTCCTCAGCCGGCGCCTGGTGCGGGATCTGGGGCGCATCCTGGGCGGTGTGCACATCGACTCCGGCGAGCTCGACATCACCTTCCACCGCGACGACTTCCGGCGGCGCCCCATGCCGCTCGCCCCGAGCGCCATGCAGATGGACCTGTCGATCGAGGGCCGCCACGTGGTCCTCATCGATGATGTGCTGTACACGGGGCGCAGCATCCGTGCCGGGCTCGACGCCCTGCTGAGTTTCGGGAGGCCCGCCTCCGTGCAGCTGCTCGTGCTCATCGACCGGCGCTTCGCGCGCGAACTGCCGATCGCGGCGGACTACGTGGGGCGCTGGGTGGACAGCATCGAGGGGCAGCGCGTCACCGTGGAATGGGCCGAGACCGAGGGCCAGGACCGCGTCCTCCTGCATGGCGGGGAGGGCGGCACGGCACGCGGCATCCATCACCAAGCCTCCTCCGCCCCGTGAGCGATCAGCTGAGCACCGACCACCTGCTGGGCATCCAGGACCTTACCGCGGATGACATCGACCTCATCTTCCGCACGGCCGACGGCTTCAAGGAGGTGCTCTCGCGACCGATCAAGAAGGTGCCCTCCCTGCGGGACATCACCGTGGCCAACCTGTTCTTCGAGAACAGCACCCGCACCCGCATCAGCTTCGAGCTGGCCGAGAAGCGGCTCAGTGCCGACATCATCAACTTCTCCAGCTCATCCAGCAGCGTGAAGAAGGGCGAGACCCTCATCGACACGGTGAACAACATCCTGGCGATGAAGGTGGACATGGTGGTGATGCGCCATCCCGATCCCGGTGCCGCCGTGTTCCTGAGCCGGCATGTGCGCGCCCGCATCGTGAACGCCGGCGATGGCACGCACGAGCACCCCACACAGGCGCTGCTGGACGCCTACAGCATCCGCGAGAAGCTGGGTCGCGTCCGCGGCGTGAAGGTGGCCATCGTGGGCGACATCCTTCACAGCCGTGTGGCCCTCAGCAACATCCACTGCCTGCACAAGCTGGGTGCCGAGGTCACCCTGTGCGGCCCGCCCACCCTGATGCCGCGGCACGTCGCCAGCCTCGGTGTGCGCGTGGAGCACGACCTGGACAAGGCCCTGGCGTGGTGCGATGTGGCCAACATGCTGCGCATCCAGCTCGAGCGCCAGGGTGGCGACGGCATGGCCAACTTCCCGGGGCTGCGCGAGTACGCCATGCTGTACGGACTCGATCTGCCGCGCTACCGCAGGCTCGGCAGGGAGATCGTCATCATGCACCCGGGGCCCATCAACCGCGGGGTGGAGGTCTCCAGCGAGGTGGCCGATCACGCCAACAGCATCATCCTCGATCAGGTGCAGAACGGTGTGGCCGTCCGCATGGCGGTGCTTTATCTGCTCGCCGGGCGGATCCCGAGGGAGAATTGAAGCGCTGATTATATTTGAGCCCAACGCCTTCAGGCGAGGACCATGAACTTCACCATCGAGGACAAGGGCAAGTACACGTTGGTGACCTCCAACGTGGACAAGCTGGACACCACCTGTGCGCCGGAGCTGAAGAGCGAACTGGTGTACCTGAACAAGACCGGTGTCCGCAACATCATCATCGACCTGAAGGCGACGCGTTACTGCGACTCCAGCGGATTGAGCGCACTGCTCGTGGCCAACCGCCTCTGCCGCAGCGTGAACGGCCTGCTCATGGTCTGCGGCCTGCAGGAACCCGTGCAGAAACTGGTACAGATCTCACAGCTCGAAAGCGTCCTGTCCATCACCCCCAGCCTCAACGAGGCCGTCGACCTGCTCTTCATGGAGGAGATCGAGAAGGACGTGAAGAAGGACGAATGAACCGACACCGCATGAAGCACACCCTACTCTCCCTTTCGCTGATCCTCACCGCCTCCGCCGCTTCGGCGCAGTGCGTCCCCAACCCGCTGTACGCGGACAGTGCCTTCGGCGTGTGGCCGGACACCACCGAGAATTTCGCCGTGGGCATGGTGAACGTCTTCTATTCGGACACCCTCAACATGATCGTCCCGCAGGATGCCGGCGAGATCGATCCCCAGTTCGCCGGCCTGGCGCTGGACAGCGTGCGCCTGAACAACATCGACGGCCTGCCTGCGGGCCTCGCCGTGTACTGCCTGTCGCAGACCGGGGCACAGTGCACCTACCTCACCGGCATCCTGGGGTGTGGCACCATCGAGGGCACACCCACGGCTGAAGGCGTGTACCCGCTCACCATCAACGTGACGGCCTTCGCCAACCTGCTGGGCAATCCGGTCCCGGTGGACTATCCCTTCTCGGGCTACAGCATCGTGATCGGCCCGAACACCGTAGGCGTGGTGGAGAACACGATGGCCTTGAGCGGCGTGCGCAACGTGCCCAACCCCTTCGCGGAACGCACCACGATCGAGTTCCAGCTCTCCCAGCCGGGCAATGTCACCATCCGGCTGTTCGACCTGCTGGGCGCCGAGGTGCGGTCCGTGCGTGTGGCCGGCAGGTCCGGTCTCAACCGCTACGTGCTCAATGCCCAGGGTCTTGAGGACGGTCTCTACCTCTACAAGCTGGAGACGGGCCGCACGAGCTTCACCGGTCGTATGGTCCTCAGCCGCTGACCGTGCCGCATACCGAACGCCGGAGCCCCGTCCTCATCGACGGGGCTTCGCTATTCCCGGGTATGCATGCGCTTTGAGGTGATCCCTTTGGGAACGGGCGCGGCCCTGCCGGCCCAGGGCCGGTCGCCGAGCGCCCAGGTGGTGCGGCGTGAGGAGTCGCTCTATCTGGTGGACTGCGGCGAGGGGACCCAGGAACGGCTGCGGATGGCCGGGTTGAGCTTCATGCGCATCGGCCACGTGTTCATCAGCCACCTCCACGGCGATCATTACTTCGGCTTGATGGGGCTGCTGAGCACGATGCACCTGCTGGGCCGCACGCGCGAGCTGCATGTGCACGGACCGCCCCCCCTCAAGTCCATCATCGACGTGCAGCTTCAGGCCTCGGCCACCTGGCTGCGCTACCCGCTCCACGTTCATCCCGTGCTCGACGACGCACCCCGCGAACTGCACGTGGACACCCACCTGACCGTGACCTCACTGCCCCTGCGTCATCGGCTGCCCACGACGGGTTTCCTGTTCCGCGAGCGGCCCGGACCCCGGCGCCTGCGGCCTGAGCGCATCGCCGACATTCCGCACTACCTGCGCACCGCGGTGAAGAACGGCGACGACCTGCGGCACGAGGACGGAAGAGTGACGCCGAACGCCGAGCTCACGTTCGATCCACACCCACCGCGGGCCTACGCCTATTGCTCCGATACGGCCCATCATCCGGGGCTGGTGGAGTGGATCCGCGGCGTGGACCTGCTCTACCACGAGGCCACCTTCACCCGCCATCTGGCCGCCCGGGCGCGTGAGACCATGCACAGCACCGCGGCGGAGGCGGCGGCCATCGCACGCGATGCGGGCGTGGGTGGGCTGCTGCTGGGCCATTTCTCCTCACGCTACAAGGATCCCGGGCCCCTGCTCCTGGAGGCCTTGGAGGTCTTCCCCAACGTGGCGCTCAGCGAGGAGGGGCGCAGCTATCCGATCGGACGATCGATCGTGGACAACTCGACGGCGCCCTGAACCGCTGCCGCGGATACCTTTGGCCGTGTTTAGAACCAATCTAAACAGTGCTGAACGATGCGTGTGAGGACCCTGATCGCGGATGAGGCGGACCTGGCCGTGGCCGGTCTGCGGGCCATCCTTGCCGATGTGCCGCGGGTGGACCTGCTGGGGGAGGTGCGTGACGCGGAGGGCCTGATGCAGGCGGTGCGTCGCGAGAAGCCCGATGTGGTGCTGATCGACCATACCGCCGCCGGGTTGGGCGCGGACGCCGTCCGGGATGCGCTGAAGGCCTCACGCCGCACCCGGTTCATCGCCATCACGCACGATCCCTCGCCGGTGGTGCTCGCCCACGCCCTGCGCAGCGGGGTGTCCAGCTACATCCGCAAGGACTGCGACCGGGACGAGATCGTGAACGCGGTGCTGGATACGGCCGACGGTGCACGCTTCTTCTGCGGCAAGGTGCTGGCGGTGCTGGAGCGATCGTCGCTCACCGTGGAGCAGCTCGCGGCTCAGGACATGAGCTGCGCCCCCGTGACCCTCACCCCGCGGGAGTGCGAGATCGTGCGCCTGATCGCCGACGGGCTTTCGTACACCCGCATCGCGGACCAGTTGAGCGTTTCGGCCCATACGGTGACGACCCACCGGCGGAACATCATGCAGAAGGTCGGGGTGAACAGCACGGCCGCGCTCGTGATGTACGCGGTGAAGCAGGGGCTCACGAGTCCCAACCGATACCTCTTCAACGCCGGGCAGGGCTGAGCGGCGATCTTTGCCGCCATGGGCGTTCTGTTGATCGGCGACGTGGGCGGCACGTCCTCGCGCTGGGCGTTGCTTGGCGACGGCGATCCCGTGATGCTGCATGCCGGTGATCCATGGCCCGGGTACAATGCCGCCGCGGGCGACCCCACGGCGCTGGTGCAGCGGTTGCGCGCCGCCGTGGCGGAGGTGGGACCTGTGGAGCGGGTGCTGGTGCACGCGGCCGGATGCGGCACGCGGGAGCGTGCGGAGCGGTTCGCGACCGGGCTGAGGACCGCGCTCCCAGCGGCCGTGGTGAAGGTGGAGGGTGATCTGCTCGGTGCGGCGCGCTCGGTCTGGGGCTCCTCGCCGGGCTTGGTGCTCATCGTCGGCACGGGCATGAACGCCGCACGATACGATGGCGAACGGCTCGTCTCCGGCATCCCGTCGCTCGGCTACATCCTGGGGGACGAGGGCAGCGGTGCCGACATCGGCAGGGCGCTGCTCCGCGATGCCTTGCGCGGCCGCATGCCCGCGGTCGTGCAGGCGGCCGTGTTCGGCGACGGGCCGGTGCTCGCGGAGGTGATCGATCGGGTGTACCTCCGCCCGGGCGCTGCGGCCTTCATCGCGGCACAGGTGAAGCGGTTGTCCGCCGTGCGGGATGAACCGTACGTGCAGGACCTGTTGTCCGATCGCTTCCGGGCCTTGGCGGCCGAGGTCGCGCGTGCGCTTGGCCCCGGGGAGCTACATGCGGTGGGTTCGGTGGCGGCGGGTTTTCAGCGGGAGCTGGCGGCCGCGCTGCAGGCGCACGGCCTGATCCTGGAGCGGGCCGTGGCCGATCCACTTCCCGGATTGATCACCTACGTCCGGGCGGGGGGACCTCGGTGAGCTCCATCGCGTTCGCGGGCAGCTGGAGGGCCTGCAGGATGCTGGTGAACCCCGCCTGGTTCTCGCCGCTCTGCAAGGCGCGCTGCACCTGCATCTTCTCCACGGCCGTCAGGTGCCAGCTCAGGCTGATCTCCTCGCGCTCGTCGTGCCGCAGCTGAAGGTCGACCACACGCACGGGAACGGCTGACCAGGTGCTCAGTTCCTGCATCAGCTGGTCGTAGTCCTGGTCCTGCACACGCACGAAGTTGCCGTACACATTGCGCGCGGGGTCGAGCAGGCGCCCGAGCAGGGAGGCGCTCACCTCGCGCACCTCGAGCTCCTTCTGTTTGTCGCGCATCTGCACGATCACCACGCCACGGGTGTGCCGGGCGATCCAGGATCGGTGTTCGCGCAGGAAGCTGCCCAAGGTGCGGAACCCGTAGTTGTCGCGGATGCCCGCGTCCATCACCCGCAGCGGCGGATCGCTCGGCAGGGTCACCACCGGGGTGATGTACGGGAAGGTGGCGCTCATGCGGAGCGCGCTGGTGAGCTTCAGGTCGCCGGCGCTCTGTGCGGCGAAGAGGCGGCGGAACTCCACGGCCTCGGGCTCGGGTCGGTACTGCAGCGTGGGGGAGGGGGCGTTGGAGGTGAGGTGCGCTGCGGGTTGCGCGCTGATGAGCAGCCGTCGGCCGTCGTTGATGCAGGTGGGGGCCACCATGAAGAGCGGCATGCGGGCCTCGCGTTCGTCCTCTGCCATCTGGTCCAGCCGCACGTCCAGAACCCCGCCGGTGTTCTCGTTGAGGCGCTGTTCGAACACGAATCCGCGGTCGCGGGTGTACAACCGGGTCCCATCGCTCACCCGCTGGTACCGGATGAACATGTCGTTCGTCACCAGGGTGAAGGCCACCGGGTTCAGGATGTCCGTGGACATGTTGTCCACGTGGCCCGGGTCGCGTACCGAAGGCCCGCCCTCCTCGGCGTTCCGCGCCACCTGGCGGTAGTACGCCGCTCCGATGGCGCCACCGGATGAGCCCGTGATCAGGGCCGTGCGGATCATCAGGGTGCCGTCGAGCAGGCTGTCGATCTCGCGCATGCACAGGTAGGTCCACAGCATGCTGCGCAATCCGCCCCCGCTGGTGCTCACGATCACCAGGGGGGGCAGGCTGTCCCCGGTCAGTGCGCGGTTCTTCGCATGCCAGCGGTCCAGGATGCCCTCCATGGTGGCGCGGTCGCGCTCCACGGCCTCCGTGTCATAGGCCAGCCGCGCCAGTTCGTCACGGCCGTAGGGCGCCGGAGGGGCCAGGTAGTCCAGTCCGTGCGCCTGGCTGTCATACAGGAAGGCTTCGGTCCGCAGGCTGATGAGGTTGATCACCACCACGGCGCCGGCCACCACCGTGAGGGTCCATCCCTTGAACCAGCTGTACAGGGCGCTGAGCACCATCAGCAGCATGGTGAAGAGCAGGAAGGCGCTGGCCCCCGTGGGGATCTCGAAGAAGCGCACCCCGGCGAACGCGCCCAGCGCCACGAAGCTGATGATGACGATGACCTCGAAGATGGACCCGTTGATGTGGTTCTGCCAGAGCACGCTGCGCAGCAGGTCCTTGTCGTAGTGCCGGCTGCTGCGCGCCAGGGCGATGCGCAAGGGGGGCACGAGGTAGGTCTCCACATGCCATTTGCGGGTGCGTTGCTCGCGACGCAGCCAGCGCGTGGCACGGCGTTGCTCGGTGCGCATCGGGGGGATCGGCGGCATCGGCCCGGGGGGATCGGCGGGGTGCTCTTCGGGGCGGTATTCCTCGGGACGCAGGCCGGTCATCTTCACGATGTCCGTATTGGTGCGGGTGAAGTAGGCCAGGGAGATGAGCTGGAAGAGGAAGAGGCCGGTGAGGAAGGCCAGCAGGTGCAGGGCCACATCCGCGGGAGGCACCAGTTCCTTGGTGAGCTGAAGCCGGGCCGAGCACCACAGGTAGGTGAGGGTGAAGGCCACCGGGATCACCGCGTTGTTGATGTTGAACTTCAGGAAGGGCCGGCTCAGCGTGGCGATGAACGGGAACCGGTACGCGTGCATCGTGTAGCTGTACAGGTTGAAGGCGGTGATGAAGCCGCCCAGGGCGAAGCCGTTGAGCAGGAATCCCCAGGGGTTCACGGCCCCCATGTACTCCGGATAGAGGAAGAGGTAGGGGATGCCGTACTTCTGGCCCAGGTTGCCGGTGATGTATGCCCACAGCACCAGCCAGAAGAAGAGCAGCAGATGGTTCTTCTTCAGATGGAGCACCAGCAGCTGCAGGGGGAAGAAATAGACCACCCTGCGCAGCCAGTGCCGCGTGTTCCGTTGCGCCACCCGGTAAAGATGGACCATCTCATGGATTATACGTCCATGAGGCCCAGTGTGTTGTCAGCGGTCTACACCTTGTCGAGGACCAGGGCCATCACCTCGGCCTCCAGGGCTTCGGCCTTCGCCTTCAGCGCGTCCGCCTTGGCGAGCACGTCCTTCTTCCACGCCTCGTCGTCCAGCCCGGCGCAGTTGATGCGCACGTTGAGGTAGCCGCCCAGCGCCCCGGTGCGCGCGCACATGGCGCCCACGCCGGCATCGCTCACGCTGGCCTTCAGCCCCATCTCCGCCATGGCCTTCATCACGGCCATGCTCTCCACGCACACCTCCAGGGTGCGCAGCGGCACCATGAT
This sequence comes from Flavobacteriales bacterium, assembly GCA_016715895.1. Classification (NCBI taxonomy): domain Bacteria; kingdom Pseudomonadati; phylum Bacteroidota; class Flavobacteriia; order Flavobacteriales; species Flavobacteriales bacterium. The sequence continues at coordinate 2,250,157 of JADJXH010000004.1, forward strand.
CGCGCCCTTGGTGGCCTCGCGGATGGCGTCCTTGCGCGCGGCCGCCTGCTCCGTCGTGTCCTTGGGCAGGCCCATGGCGGCCAGGATGCGGTCGTACGCCTTGGTGTCGTCGTCCACCAGGCGGATCAGTTCCTGCCGGTACCCTTCGCCCTTCACCGCCCACGCGCTGAACTCCTCCCAACGCTCGTCCCAGCCGCGCTTGTGCGCGCTGAGGTTGGCCACCATGGTGCCCAGCGCGGCGCCCAGCGCACCACAGTACGCGGCCACGCTGCCGCCGCCGGGCGCAGGGCTCTCCGCCGCGGTCTCCTCGCTGAAGCGCTTCAGGTCCATGCGCGCCAGGCGCTCATCCTTGGCATCGGCCAGAAGGTGTTCGATCACGCGCTTCTCCGGGTCGAAGGGCGCGAGGTCGTCGAGCCCCAGGCTCTTCACGGCCAGCTTGATCTTCTCGCGCTCGCTGATGCCGAGGCTGCGCTCCTGCCGCTTCAGGAAGAAGTCGGCGGCATCCAGCAGTGCCTGCTTGGGCACCAGGCCCACGAGCTCGCTGCCGGTGACGCGGATGCCGCGCTCCTGTGCGCTCGTGCAGGCCTCGTCGAAGGCGATGTGCATCGGCGTCACGTCGATGTCCGTGAGGTTGAGCGAGAGCTGGGCGATGCCGTACTCCTCGATGAACCAGCCGATGCCCTTCACGCATTTCAGCTTGCCGGGGATGGTCACCGGGTTCCCATCGGCATCGAGCACGGGCTTGCCGGTGAGCGGGTCGCCCTCGCGCTTCACCCTTCCCGCTTCGCGGATGTCGAAGGCGATGGCGTTGGCGCGGCGGGTGCTGGTGGTGTTGAGGTTGATGTTGTAGGCCACCAGCAGCTTGCGGGCGCCCACGGCGATGGCGCCGCTGCGGGCCACGCTCTCGGTGAAGGCCGCCGGACCGAAGTCGGGTTTCCAGGCGGGGTCCACGAGCTTCTTCTTCAACCCCTCGTATTCGCCCGCGCGGTTGTTCGCCAGGTTGCAGCGCTTCTCCTCGCTGGCCGCGCGCTCGTACAGGTACACGGGGATCGCCAGTTCCCGGCCGATGCGCTCGCCGAGCTTCTGCGCGTAAGGCACCAGCTCATCCAACGTGATGCCGCTGATGGGCACCAGCGGGCACACGTCCGTGGCGCCGAAGCGGGGGTGCTCGCCGGTGTGCGTGCGCATGTCGATCAGCTCCTGCGCCTTCTTCACCAGCCGGAAGGCCGCCTCGCACACGGGTTCCGGCTCGCCCACGAAGGTGATCACCGTGCGGTTGGTGGCCTTGCCGGGGTCCACGTCTAGCACGCGCACACCTTCCACACCGGCGGCCGCGGCCACGATGGCGTCGATCTTGGCGCGGTCACGGCCTTCACTGATGTTGGGAACGCATTCGATGATGGGGCGCTGCATGGCGTAGGTGATGGGGCCGCAAAGCTAGCGGGCCGCTACCTTGCCCGCCATGAAGCGCGCTTCCTGGGCCGCTGTACTGGTGGCCTCCTCCGCCTGGGCCCAGGAGACGACGCTGCCTGCGGAGCCACGGTGGTCGGCATCCGTGGACCTGGTGGGCCCCGTGCGTTCCGTGCTCGCCGCCAACGATCCGCTGCCGTTCCAGCAGGTGGACCTGGCCCTGCAGCGGTGGACCTGGGGTGATGTGGCCTGGCGCGTGGGCTACGGGTTCGTGAGCGATCGCTGGGAGGAGGACCGGGACGTGCTGGTGGTGGTGGACAGCCTCACCTTCGAGCAGGAGCGCATCGTGGCCCTTGAGCGGTCGCACGCGGTGCGTGGGGGCCGTGGTCCAACACCGCGACCGGGTCTTCGCGCCTTCCGCCGGGATCTCGCTGGTCCTCGGCCTGGAGCAGCAGGAGGCCGTGCGGACGGCGACGGGGCTGACACCGGACACGATCCCCTGCACGAACTGCATTCTGGAGGAGATCCCGGGGTATGTGAGCGCACTGGACGGCGAGCGGCGCGATGCCTGGGGGAACCTGGGCCTGGAGGCGGCGCTGGGCATGAGCTACAAAGTGGGCCGGCGCATCGAACTGGAGGCCCGCGTGCCCCTGGGCCTGCGCTGGCGCTTCCTCGTCGCCAGTTCCATCACGGGCACGGCTCCCGAGGTGGAGCCGTGGGCGGATCCGTGGCGCTTCAGCGTCGGGTTCCCCGCCCTGTTCGTGCACGTGCGGTGGTGATCAGGCGATCGCCAGGCTCACCAGGTTGTTCAGCATGTGCAGGCCCACGGGCACCCAGATGGAACCGGTGCGCGATCGGGCGTAGCCCAGCACCACGCCGAGCATCAGCACGAGCAGCAGGATCGGCGCGGGGTACTGCATGTGCATCAGGGTGAAGGTGCCCGCGCTCAAGGCCACGGCCACGTGCTCGTCGCTGATCTGCCGCAGCGAACCGTAGAGCAGCCCGCGCACCAGGGCTTCCTCGAAGAGGGCAGGCAGCACCCCGATGCCCAGCACCAGCATCAGCGGATCGTCCGCGGTGCGCACCACCTGGGCCATGAAGTCCGTGGTGAACGCCGGGAACAGCCGGCTCAGCACCTCCTGGGCGGCCGCCACGAGGATGAAGACCCCGGTCCAGGTGAGCGCGGCGCGCCAGGTGGGCATGCGCAGCCCCAGGAACCGACGCAGGTGCGGGCCCACCCACTGGCGCACCAGCACCATCAGCAGCAACAGGGCGACGAGGCCGCTCCACAGGCTGGCTTTGGCGATGGCCGAACCGTTGGTGCTCTGCTGCTGCATGGCGTCCACCAGCACCGGGTCCTGCAGGAGGTCGGACAGGGCCAGGTCCTGCAGCGCCGGGGTCACCGCGCGGCAATGGGCGATGAACACCCCCGTCTGCACCAGGAAGAAGGTGGTGAACACGATGAGGAAGATGCCCATGCCGCGTGCGAAGCGCAGGCCCGGCGGCATCGACAGCTCGGGGTCGAGGCGGTCCTCAGGCAGGGGCGTCTCCGGTCCGGATGATCGTTCCATCGATGATGACGGTGTCGAGGTGGTCGGTGCCGAAGGCGTACGGCAGGTAGGCCAGGGAGGGCACCGGGCGCGCGATCAGCAGGCTGGCCCGCTTGCCCGGGGTGAGGCTGCCGAGCTCGCCGGAAAGGTCCATGGCGGCGGCGGCGTTCAGGGTGGCGGCGTTCACGGCCTCTTCGGGCAGCATGCGCAGCTGGATGCAGGCCAGCGAGAGCACCAGGTTCATGTTGCCGCTGGGCGTGCTGCCGGGGTTGTGGTCGGTGGCCAGCGCCACCGCGCAACCCCGGTCGATCAGGGCCCGCGCCGGGGCGTAAGGGATGCGCAGGAAGAACGAGCACGACGGCAGCAGAGTGGGTATGGTGCGCCCCTGCTCGAGGGCGTCGAGGTCCGCCGGCTCCATCACCTCCAGATGGTCCACGCTGAGCGCGCCGTGCCGCACGGCGGCCGCGATGCCGCCCAGGCTGGTGAACTGGTTCACGTGCACCTTGCCCGGCAGCCCATGGCGCGCTCCGGCCTCCAGGATGCGCTCCAGCTCGTCGACGGTGAAGTAGTTCGTCTCGCAGAACACGTCCACGAAATCGGCCAGCCCTTCCTGCGCCACCTGCGGGATGAGCTCCCTGGTGATCAGGTCCACGTAACCCTTCCGGTCGTGGGCGAACTCCGGCGGCAGGGCATGGGCCGCCAGCAGCGTGGCCTTGATGCGCAACGGAAGATGCTCCTTCAGTCGCTTCACCACGCGAAGCATCTTCAGCTCGCTCTCGGCGCTCAGCCCGTAGCCGCTCTTGATCTCCACGGCCACGGTCCCCTGGCGCATCATGTCCACAAGCCGGGCCCGCGCACGGTCGAACAGGTCCTCCTCGGACATCGTCCGCAGCGTGCGCGCGCTGTTGAGGATGCCGCCGCCGCGGGCGGCGATGTCCTGGTAGCTGAGCCCGCGGATCTTGTCCACGAACTCCTCCTCGCGCGGGGCGGCGAAGACCACGTGCGTGTGCGGATCGCACCAGCCGGGCAGCACCAGCCGGCCCGTGGCATCGATCACCGTCAGGTCGTCCGTGTCGGCGAGGTCCGGCCGGTCGGCCATGCGCCCCACGGCGATGATGCGGCCATGCTCCGCCAGCAGCCAGCCCTCCTCGATGACGGGCAGTTCGGCCATGGCCTGTCCGCCCACCCGGTCGGTGCCCACGGGATGGACGCCCACCAGGGCCTTGGCGTTCGTGATGAGGAGGCGGGCCATGCGCGGCAAAGAAAGGGCAAGTGCGGCGCGCGCCGAAGACTGACGGTGGTCAGGCCCGGGCCAGGGGCGGAGGTCCATCTTCACCCACATGAGCGTCCTGGAGTTCCGCCCCCGGTTCCGCTTCACCACACCGCTCGGCAAGGAGGAGGTGGTGCGGCGGATCGGTGCGCGCCTGCGCGAGGAGAACCCGCACCAGTTGTGGTTGAAGAACGCGGACGACCATCTGGTGCTGAGCTTCCCGAGCAAGGCGACGCACGCGTGGTCGCCCCAGATGGACATCAACCTGGAGGTGCAGGCCGGTGGCACCCTGGTCCGCTGCCTCATCGGTCCGTCCCCCGGCATCTGGATGCTGTTCAGCGCCGGGCACATCGTGCTCAGCCTGCTGGCGATGACGGGTGCCACGCTGGGGTTCGCGCAGCTCTCGCTGGATCACCTGGCCTGGGGCTTCTGGGCGTTGCCCGTGTGCGCCGTGGGGGCCGTGGTGCTGTTCCTGCTCGCACGGGCGGGCAGGGGGCAGGCCACGGACGAGATGCGCGTGCTGAAGCACTTCGTGGATGGAGCGCTGGGCTGCGACTGTTTCAAGCTCGCCATGGCGCAGGCGGAGGAGTGAGCCGTCGGCACCAGCCGCCCCTCGCCGCACCTTTGCACCCCGGTGGGTCCAACCGCCACCGGTGATCGCATGCGCATCGGCATCGTCTGTTACCCCACCTTCGGCGGCAGTGGCGTGGTGGCCACGGAGCTCGGGCTCGCCCTGGCCCAGAAAGGCCACATCGTGCACTTCATCACCTACGACCGCCCGGTGCGGCTACGCGACCACCAGGGCCAGGTGTTCTACCACGAGGTGCGTGTGAGCGACTACCCGCTGTTCGACTATCCGCCGTACGAGCTGGTGCTCGCCAGCAAGATCGTGGACGTGGCCCGCTACGAGGGGCTTGACCTGGTGCACGTGCACTATGCGATCCCACATGCCAGCGCCGCGTGGATGGCGCAGCAGATCCTCGCGTCCCAGGGCATCCGGCTTCCCTTCATCACCACCCTGCACGGCACGGACATCACGCTGGTGGGCCGCGACCCGAGCTTCGAGCCGGGTGATCACCTTCAGCATCGACCGGTCCGATGCGGTGACCGCGGTGAGCGAAAGCCTGAAGCGCGACACCTACGCCCACTTCCCGGTGAAGGGCCCCGAGCAGGGCGGGCGCGACATCCGGGTGATCCCCAACTTCGTGTGCACCGACCAATATGCGGCGCCGGATCCAAGTTGCGGGCGCGCTACGCACCGAACGGGGAGAAGCTTCTGGTCCACATCTCCAACTTCAGGCCGGTGAAGCGCGTGGAGGACGTGATGCGCGTCTTCGCCAAGGTGCGCGAACGCATCCCCAGCCGCCTGCTGATGATCGGCGACGGCCCGGACCGGCAACGGGTGGAGATGCTCTGCCGCGGCAGCGACCTGTGCCACGATGCCTTCTTCCTGGGAAAGATGACCGACCCCGAGGACATCCTCGCCAGCTGCGACCTCTTCGTGCTCACCAGCGAGAGCGAGAGCTTCGGCCTGGCGGCCCTGGAGGCCATGGCGTGCCGTGTACCCGTGGTCAGCACCGACACCGGTGGCACACCCGAGGTCGTGCGGCACGGCATCAGCGGCATGCTGAGCCCGGTGGGCGATGTGGACCGCATGGCGGAACACGCGGTCGCCATCCTGAAGGACGAGGCCACGCTGGAGCGGTTCCGCCAGGGCGCCTTCGAGCAGGCCCGGCTGTTCGATGTCCGCACCGTCCTCCCGCGCTACGAAGCGCTGTACACCGAGGTCATCGGAACGCCGCTGGAGTGATGGAGCGGGTGAGCGATCGCGTGAGCGTGAACCGGGAGCCGGGCCGCACGACGGTGGGGATCAGCGCGCGCCTGGCCCGCGGCCGCGAGGCGCTTCTGGTGGCCTGGACCCTGGCGTGGCTGCTGTGCGGCGCGCTGATCCTGTGGGAGGCGCTGCGGCAGCCGAAGGGCGAGCTGCGCCAGTACCTCTTCGTGTTCCTGGCGTTCTGGACCTATTTCCTGGTGCGGGTGGCCCGCGCGGCGCTCTGGCGTCTGAAGGGCTTCGAGCTCTGGCGGATCAAGGATGGTGTCCTCACGATCAAGGACAGCGTCCTCGGGTACGGCAAGGCCACCGATCATGCGATGGAGAACATCAGCGACCTGGGGCCGCTGGACCGCGACCAACGGTCGTGGAAGTGGCATCTCAACGAGAGCTTCTGGGTGATGGGGGCGAGCGCCTGCAGTTCACCGCCCTGGGCCGCAAGGTGGCCTTCGGCAAGGGCCTCAACGATGCGGAGGCCGCGCGATTGCTCGCGATCCTGAAGCACGCGCAGCTGCAGTTCCGCACCCGGGAACGCTCTGCTTAAAGCTCGCTGATGCGGAAGGCGTTGCCGCGGATGCGGTGCGTCATCACCCCGTCAATGGTGGAGGACAGCGTCATGGCGCGCGCGGCGGGGGAGCCCATCACCTCGTCGAGGGCGCGCACCGCACCGGCCGGCACCTGGGCGGCCTGCAGGGCGGCAAGCAGCGTGTCGCGCCGGTGGAGCGCGATCGCGGGCGCCAGTGCTTCGGCCAGGGCGGCGCGGTGCACCACGCGGTCGCGGTTGGTGCGGAAGCGGGGATCGGTGGCGAGCGCGCCGCGATCCAGCACCTCGCAGAGGTTGCTGAACTGGGTATCGCTGCCCACCGCGAGGATGATGCGTCCACCGTCCAGGCAGGGGAACAGTTCCCCGTACGGTGCGATGTTGGGGTGCAGCGTCCCGATCGGAGCGGCCACGTGGCCCGTCATCAGCTGATTGCTGGCCTGGTTGATGAGCCCGCTGAGCGCGGCCTCCTCCAGGGACACCTCCACGAAGGCCCCGCGGCCGGTGGAGGCGCGTTGGATCAGGGCCAGCAGGATGCCCTCCTTCAACTGGTGCGCGGCGAGCACATCCACCAAGGCGATGGGCAGCTTCGCCAGGTGTTCACGGTCCGTGCCGGTCATGCTGATGTAGCCGGTCTCGGCCTGCAGCACCACATCGAAGGCGGGCCGGTCACTGCGGTCGGCGAAACCGGCAATGTGGCCGTGCACGAGCCGCGGGTTCAGGGACCGCACCCGATCGCGCGACAGGCCGAGCTTCTCCGCATCGCCGGACAGGTGGTTGGTCACCAGCACGTCCGCTTGGTGCAGCAACGCATCCAGGCGGGCACGCCCTTCGGTGGACTGGAAGGTCGAGCAGCTGATGCTCCTTGCCCCAGTTCACGCTGCTGAAGTAGGCGCTCACCGGTGCGGTGGGGTCTTCGATCGGCAGCTTCCACCGGCGGGTGACATCGCCACCCGCGCGCTGGTTCTCCACCTTCACCACCCGGGCACCGAGCTCGGCGAAGAACAGGCCGACACTTGGACCGGCCAGCACACCGGCCGTTTCCACCACCAGCAGGTCCTCGAACGGTTTCATCGGTCAAGTGTAGGAAGGATGCGTGATCGGACCGGTCCGCCTGCGCGTGAACAGCGTTCGGCTCGGGCGCGAACGAAAAAGCCCGCCGCTCCGCGGCCGGGCTATCATCAAGTGCCCAGGACCGGGCTGGCCGGGGACGGCCGGACCAGGTTTGGCCGTGAAGTGGATCAAGCCCGTGTCCGCTTCGCGTCCATGGGGCTATTTCATTCGCTTCCTCGCTCGAGCAAGCTCGGCTCGGGCGCGAACGAAAAAGCCCCGCCGCTCCGCGGCAGGGCTTCATCATCAAGTGCCCAGGACTGGACTCGAACCAGCACAGCCTTTCGGCCACTACCCCCTCAAAGTAGCGTGTCTACCAATTTCACCACCTGGGCAGGTGCCTTGACGGTCACAAGGACCGCCAAGCGGCGCCAAAGATAATCGGGTCAGGAACAGGTTGGTGAGATCGGTCGGTGCATCACCGCAATACCACCTGACAGCAGGATGCGGCTTATCGACGGACGCTGTTCCTGCGCTTCTTCACCTGCTTGTTGATGAGCAGGGATTGCACCTCCGAATAGAACCGGAACGTGTAGCTGCCTTGGGCGAGCGTGGAGGTGTTGATCGTCACCACCGGCGTCCAGGGGAGGACCTGCGACATGACGATGTCACCCATGCTGTTCAGGAACTCCACCCTGCACATCGGGGTTTGCTGCGTGGGCAGCGCGACGTTGAGCGAGTTGTCGAACGGCTCGGGGTAGACGTAGCTGTTGTTGTTCTGATTGCCGACGGTGCCGATCGGCAACACCTGAGCCTGCGTGGCGAACGGAGCGGCACAGAGCAGAAGGGCGACGAGGATCGTGGAACGCATGAGGTCGGTTTTTAGGTCGTTAGTGCGAGATGGGTTCGACAGGGAGAGAGCGCTGGGCGAATATAGGACAGAACGGGGATGTCGGGCCGCCGGCCTCCCCACCTCTTCCACCGCCCCCTGTTCACCAAGGGTGTTCAACGACGAAAGCCCCTCGCAGGGGGCTTTCCAGTGACTCCGCTGGGGCTCGAACCCAGGACCCCAACATTAAAAGTGTTGTGCTCTACCAACTGAGCTACAGAGTCTTCCAACCGCCGGGAGGCGGTAAAGAGGGTGCAAATGTAAACAGGGAGGGCGTCCGGACAAATCAACCGTCCTTCTTCTCGATGAGCGGGTGGCGTTCGAACGGGCGGCTGCGGTCGAACAGGTAGCGGTAGGTGGCCATCGTGCGGTAGTTCACCGCGTCGAGGTTCTCGCACACCTTGATCATGCGCGGATTGAAGTCGCCGATCCAGGTGAGCACGGTGTCCCGGTACAGCCCCTGCTCCACGATCTTCTCGGCGAACACGATCATGGCCCCCTCCAACCCCCTTGCCCTGGAACTCCCGGGCGACGCCGAACACGATGCCGGTCATGGTCTTCACCGTGCCGCGCCATTTGTGCCACAGGAACTTCAGCTTGCCGAGCCAGTTGAGGTCGCCGTTCACGTGGCGGAAGATCTCGTTGAGCTCGGGCACGCTGATGTAGAAGGCGACGGGCTTCTTCTTGTGGTCCACCCAGATCAGGATCCGCGGGTCCATCACCGGCTTCATCGCCCGGATGATCTTCAGCGCCTGGGCCTTCTCCATGGGCTTGAAGCCTGCATGGTCCACCCAGGCCGCGTTGTACACCGTGCGGAAGTCCTCGGCCAGTTGGTCCACGCTGCGGCCCCGCGCATCCCGGATGGTGAAGTCCGGATCGTTCTTCAGCTGGTTGTACTTGCGGTGGAAGATCGGCTGCGCCTTCACCTCCATGCTGCGCTTGAAGAAGAGCTGCTTGTAGTACTCCCTGAAGCCATAGCCCTCCAGCAGGTCGCGGTAGTAGGGCGGGTTGTAGTTCACCCCGTAGATGGGCGGGTCGGTGAAGTTCTCGATCAGCAGGCCCCAGTACATGTTCTTCTCCCCGAAGTTGATGGGGCCGTCCATCGCCTGCATGCCCTGCTCCCGCAGCCAGTCGCGTGCGGCGTCCAGAAGCTGCGTGGCCGCGGCGCGGTCGTTGATGCACTCAAAGAAGCCCATGCCGCCGGTGGGCTGCTCCTCGGTGCGCGCCGTCTTGGGGTTCACGAAGGCGGCCACGCGGCCGATCGCCGCACCGGCGTCATCATACAGCACCCAGCGCCAGCTGCGCCGCCCTTGAAGAGCTTGTTGCGCTTCGGGTCGAAGACCTTCTCGATGTCCTGTCGCAGGTGGGGGATCCAGTTCGGGTCGTCCCGGTAAATGCGCCAGGGCAGGCGCATCCAGTCGCGGAGGGTGCGCTGGTCTTCGGCGGTCACGAGCTTCATCGGCTGCGAAGGTGCGGATCGTCGGCGAACAGGAGGGCGGTGGCACCTTTGCCGTGTGCGGATCGTGCTCACCGGACCGATGTGCGCGGGGAAGACCCGGGTGGGCCGCGCCCTGGCCGACCGCCTCGGGCTTCCGTTCGCCGACCTGGACCGCATGGCCGAGGAGCGCATCGGCGGGCCCATCGTGCCCTTCTTCACCCGCCAGGGGGAGCAGGCGTTCCGTGAGCTGGAAAGCGAGCTGCTCCACGCATGGCTTGCGGACGGCGCACCCGGCGTGCTGGCCGCCGGCGGGGGAACGCTGGCGGATCCGGTCAACATGACCGCTGCGTTGAACGCGGCCACGGTCGTTCTCCTGCAGGTGGGCGAGGATGAACTGGTCCGCCGGGTGATGCGCGCGGGGCGCGATCGTCCGCTGTACCTGGGCCTTGACGAGGCCGGCGTGCGGCAACGCACCCGGGAGCTGCTGGAGGCCCGTGGGCCGATCATGCGCACGCCACGATCACCGTGGACGCCGAGGCGGCCGTGGAGGAGGTCGCGCGCCGGATCGTCGTCGCCCTGGGCCTTGGTCAGGAGAGCTGAACCTTGTCGCGGCGGCCCAGCTCCACGCTGATGTGCTCCTGCAGGGTGGTGCTGAGGGTGAGCCCCACGATGTCCGCCCGGATCGGGAAGGTGCGATGCCTCCGGTCCACCAGCACCACGGTGGTAAGGCGCTTCACGGGCACCTGCACGAGGTGCGCCGCCGCATGCATCAGGGTGCGGCCGCTCATGAGCACATCGTCCACCAGCACCACCGCCCGGCCCTTCAAGCGCTCCGGCGGAGCGGAGAGGCCGATGGGATGCGCGTGTGGAGCATCCTTGTCAAGGGTCAGTTCGAGGACGTCGACGGTGAACGGTGCGATGTCCGCCAGCAGCTGGGCGAGGCGTGCGGCCAGCTTGATGCCGCGGCCGCTGATGCCCACGAGCACCACATCGCGCTCGCGATGGTGTTCCTCGTGCAACTGATGCGCGATGCGTTCAAGCTTGCGCCTGACCTGGTCTGATCGAGGACGATCGTGGTGGTGGCGGCCATGCGGGGTGCAAGGTAGCGGTGCGGCCGGTCAGGGGCGCACCACCAGGCCCCGCCATCCACCGCCATCCACAGCCTGAAAGGTCCACAGGAGCGGCCCAGCGGCCCCCGTCACGGAAAGGCGCACCAGGCCCGGTCCGGCGATCGTCCGTTCGGCGGCGAGGCGGCCATCGGCATGCATCAGGCGTAGCAGCCCTGCACCCGTGGCGTCCAGGTGAAAGGCCTCCGCATCGCACCAGGCGCGGGGCGTGGACGTGCCTCCTTCCGGTACCGATACACCGCCCACGAAGAGCTCCATGCTGCTGGAGTCCGTTCGGCCGCAGGCGTCGGTCACCACGTGCCACACGGTGTACGTGCCCGACGCTCCGTACACATGGTCCGGGTCGGACACCACACTGGTACCGCCATCCCCGAAGGACCACAGGTGGGTGAGCGCCGCTGGCTCCGTGCTGGCGAACTGGACCGACCCGGCCCCGAGGTCAACGTACGTGAAGCCCGCATCCGGGTCCATCGCGCCGATGTCCCAGGTGTCGAGGCTGTCGAGCACCACGGCCTCGACCGCCAGTTGCAACAGTCCGGCGGTGTCGGGATGCAGAACGGCAGGGTGGTAGGCCCCCACAGGGCTGCGGCGGAAGAAGGTGGCGTACATGGTACAGGCCACCAGGTAACTGCCGGCCATGGACGGGTGGCTGCCATCGGCGGCGTAGAGGTTGATGCCGGGATGCTGGTCGCGGACGTGCGACCACGCCGCGCCGGCCGCGGCGCATTCCGCCACGTTGTCGGTCGCCATCTGCAGGTAGCGCTCACGCAGCAGGGCCTGCATGCCGGCATAGGTGCACACGGGAGGCCAGTTGGCGCAGTTCTGCTGGTCGCCGTCCTGCCGGCCCCAGGTCATGTAGAACACGGGCGTGGTGCAGCTGTCGTTCGCGCGGATGGCGTTCACCAGTTGCGTGGCGAAGGGAAAGACCTCCACCTCCACCTGGGCCAGCGGGAAGCTCGGACGCTGGCTCTGCTCCTGCAGCACCACGAAGTCCCAGGGCTGCGCATCGATCAGGGCGAGGCTGGTGGGGTTCGTGGAATGCTGCTCGAAGGTGTGGCCCCCGGGCATGTTCGAGGCCACCTCCACCGTGTCGCCGAGGCTTTCGGCCACCTGTTCCACCAGCGTGGGCAGGGTGTTCACCCCGGTATAGCTGTTGCCCAGGAAGAGGATGCGGGTGGTCTGCGCCTCGGCCGGGGGGGTGAAGGAGGCCACGGCGAGCGCGCCGGCCAGGGGGAGGAGGCGGGAACGATGCATGTGTTGGTGACGAAGTTCGGTCGCAACGGCGTTGTCCGGTACCTTGACCGCATGGAGCTGTTGTGGTTCGCACTGCTGTTGGTGCTGGCCGAAGTGCTGGGCACGGTGGGCGGCTTCGGCTCGAGCATGCTGGTGATGCCCATCGCGGGATGGTTCCTGCCCTTCACCGAGGCCCTCGGGCTCACCGCGGTGTTCCACGTGTTCAGCAATGTGTCCAAAGTGATCCTGTTCCGTCAGGGCTTCTCATGGCGGGTGTTCCTGCCGATGGTGCTGCCCGCGGTGGGCGGGGTGTACATCGGAGCCCGGCTCACCGGCGTGGCCGATGGGTCGATGCTCACGCTGCTCCTGGGCGTGCTGCTGGTGCTGCTCAGCGGGGTGTTCCTGCTCTTCCCCACCGCCCGGGTGGAGCCCACCATGCGCAACGCCGTGCTCGGCGGTGGCCTCTCCGGGCTGGTGGCCGGACTGGTGGGCACGGGTGGTGCGATCCGCGGGGTCACCCTCGCCGCGTTCGGTCTGGAGCGATCGGCGTTCGTCTGCACATCGGCCTGGATCGATCTCGGGGTCGACCTCACCAGGTCGGTGGTCTACATCGAGCAGGGCTACGTGAACGAACGGGTATGGACCTGGCTCCCGGTGCTGGCGGCGGTGAGCGTGGTGGGTTCGTGGGCGGGCCGTTCGCTGCTGCGCCGCATCCCGCAGGACCGGTTCAGGACCTGGGTGCTGCTGTTGGTGATGCTGATCGGCCTGTACCTCCTGGGCCGTCAGGCATGGCCGTTCCTGCTGGCCGCCATCTGAAGCCCGTCACCGCGTGCGGACCTCCGCCTTGGAGCCGCCGTTCAGCCGGCTGTCCGGAAAGCGGCTTCCGGTGTACTTGATGATCCGGTCGAACAGTTCGACGGTCTCCGGCTCCAGCCGGCGGAAGCGGATGCACGAACGCCCGTGGTCATACGCCTTCAGGTCCTTGTTGAAGGCGTCGAGCAGGTCGTGATGCATGATGTAGAGCGCCATGAAGCTCTTCTGGTTGCCCACCGCGCAGAAGGCCGTCCCGTCCAGCAGATAGGTGGGCAGGCCGTTGCGCAGTTCCTCGGTGACACGCGGGAACGCGCGAAGCACCAGGCGTCGCACGTGCGTGAGCGCGGCACGCCGATCCTCCGGCAGGGCGTCGAAGTAGGCTTCGCAGGTGGAGGCGTCGATGCGCATGGCGGGGCGTGAAGATCGGTGCTGGACCGATGCGCGGGCGTAGCCGGGTTACGACGGGGCGCGCTGAGGCCGTGCGCGACGGTCAGTCGCGCGGCGCCTCGATCCACAGTTCACGGCCACTGCGCGGCGCGATGGAGTTGTGGCAGGCCGTGAAACGCACCCGTGGGAACACGGGCTTGAACAAGGCCTCGTACTCCACCTGCGAGCCTCCGAAGGGAGGCCTGTCGCTGTTCAGCGGATCGTCGAACAGCACACCGACCAGCTTGCCGCCGGGCCGCAGCATGCGATGCATGGCGCGCACATAGTCCGGTCGCAACACCGGGTCGAGCGCGCAGAAGCAGGTCTGTTCGATGATGCGGTCGTAGCTGCCTTCGTGCCGGAAGAGATCGCCCACCAGGAGGTGTTCCTTCGGGAAGTCGGGGCAGCGGGCGAGCAGGTCCTTGAAGGGCGCGTCGGTGAGGTCGATCACGAACACGTTCCGGAAGCCGAGGCGGTGGGCGTGTTCCGCCTCGTAGGCGCGGCCCGCGCCGGGGAACAACAGGCGCAGGTCCTTGTCCGTCAGCTGATCGAGATAGGCCCTCAGCGGGGTGGAAGGCGCACCAAGGTCCCAGCCGGTGTCGCCGGCCTGATAGCGCTCCTCCCAGAAGTTCCGATCCAGTTGCATGGCCCGAAGATCGGGACATCCGGCGTGCCTCGCTGTGCGGCACGGTGCACGGGACCCGCGACCGGGTCCCGTCGATCGGGCTATCTTTGCGCAGCTCCCTGGCGCGCGATGCGTGCCCTTTCCGGTCCTCCACCTGCGGGTGCCATGGGCCGTCACCTTCTGAACCGAACGAGTTGCACTGGATCGACGCCGGTATTTTCCTCCTTTACATGGTCCTCCTGGTGGCCGTGGGTGTGTTCCACATGCGGAGGAATTCCAGCGCCGAGGACTACTTCGTCAGCGGACGCAACATGGGCCGCTGGCACATCGGGTTGTCCGTGGTGGCCACCGATGTGGGCGGTGGATTCTCCATCGGTCTGGGTGGGCTCGGCTTCGCGATGGGCCTCAGCGGCTCCTGGATGCTCTTCACCGGATTGATCGGCGCCTGGCTCGCCGCCGTGCTGCCGATCCCGCGGGTGTACGCGCTGGGTAGTGCACAGCGGCTGCTCACCTTTCCCCAGCTCTTCGGCCATTACTACGACGGCCGTGTCGCGCTTGTCGCGGGCTTCATCTCGGTGGTCGGTTACCTGGGCTTCACCAGTTCGCAGATCCTGGCCGGTGCCAAGCTCGCCTCCGCGGCCGTGGTGGGCCTCGACCTGCATACGGCACTGGTGGTGATGGGCGCCATCGCCATCGTCTACACGGCGCTGGGTGGCATGAGCGCGGTGATCCACACCGATACCGTGCAATGGGTGGTGCTGCTGGCCGGCTTGATCTTCGTTGCGCTCCCGCTGTCGTGGCAGGCCGTGGGTGGTTGGGAGGTGATCAGCGCCACGCTGGCACCCGAGCTGCTGGCCTTGGACCACATTCGGCCGGTACAACTGCTCAACTGGGCCATCACCATCGTGCCCATCTGGTTCGTGGGCATGACGCTCTACCAGCGCATCTACGCCAGCCGCAGTGAACGCGAGGCCCGGCAGGCCTGGTTCATCGCCGGGCTGTTCGAGTGGCCGGTGATGGCCTTCCTGGGTGTCGTCCTCGGCCTGCTGGCGCGGGTGGCGGCCGAACAGGGGATGTTCGCAGCGCTCTTCCCGCTCGGTGCGGGCGAGATGGACCCCGAGATCGGTCTGCCGCTGCTGCTGCGCACCATCCTGCCGGTCGGCTTGATGGGCGTGGTGCTCGCCGCCTACTTCAGCGCCATCCTGTCCACAGCCGACAGCTGCCTGATGGCGGCCAGCGGCAACCTGCTCACGGACATCGTGCTGCGGAAGCGGCAGGACATGCCGGTGAAGCGGCAGCTCCGGTTATCGCAGGTCTTCACATTGGTGCTCGGGCTGGTGGCCCTGGTCCTGGCCGGCACCATGGAGAACGTGCTCACGCTGATGTTGCACAGCTACGCCTTCATGGTCAGCGGTCTGTTGGTACCGCTGGTAGCCGCGGTCTTCTTCGGGCAGCGGCACGCACCGGCCGCGCTTGCATCCATGGTGGTCGGCGGGGGCACCACCCTGGCGCTCACCACGCTCGCCGTACCGCTTCCGCTGGGCTTGGACGCCAACATCTTCGGGATCGTGGCTTCCTCCCTTTGTTTCACCTCGGTGGTGCGCCTTGTTCCGGGGCGCGCCGCCGGCATACCCGCCCCTTGAATGGAATTCATCCACCTGGACAGCGCCACCGGGCCGCATCCGCAGTTCACCAACGACCGCATCGCACACTTCCTGGAGGTGCATCTGGACCAGTTCGGGTGATCGCAGGGAGGACATCCTGAAATGCCTTGCCTATGTCTTCGATCCACAGCGCGGTGGCTTCGTGGTGCTGGCCGTGGATGGTGATGCGGTCCAGGGCGCCGTGGTGGTGAACGAGACCGGCATGGGCGGCTACATCCCGGAGAACATCCTGGTGTACATCGCGGTGGACCGTGCCTTGCGCGGGCAGGGCCTGGGCCGGAAGCTGATGCAGGAGGCGCTCACGCGCGCGAAGGGTGCCGTCGCGCTGCATGTGGAGCCGGACAATCCGGCCCGCAAGCTCTACGAGGCGCTCGGCTTCACCAACAAGTACCTCGAAATGCGTCTGCACCGATGAAGAGGACGAGCATCCCTTCCCCAGTGAACGATGGCCTGCTTCGGAAGCTGGTCTACCTGCGTCGAGAACTGCACGCCCATCCGGAGACCGCCATGGAGGAGCACCGGACCGCGGACCGCATCAAGCGCTACCTCGAAGTGCTGGCCCCCGATGCCCTGCTCACGCACGTGGGCGGAACGGGTGTGCTCGCGCGATTCGACGGCGGCTCGAGCGGTCCCGCGCTGCTCTTCCGCTGCGAGCTCGATGCGCTGCCCATCGAGGAGGAGAACGACTTCGCGCACCGCTCCACGATCGAGGGCCGGTCGCACAAGTGCGGGCACGATGGCCACATGGCGATCCTGTGCGGGCTGGCCGAGCGGCTCGCGGCCGAACGACCGGCGAGCGGCAGGGTCTGGCTGCTGTTCCAGCCGGCCGAGGAGAACGGCCTGGGTGCCGAGGCAGTGCTGGCGGATCCGCGCGTGAAGGGGATGCGGTTCGATCGCGTGTTCGCGCTGCACAACCTGCCGGGTGTTCCCAGGGGAACCGTGATGCTGCGTCCGGAGAGCTTCACAGCAGCCGTCAACAGCATCATCATCACGCTGAAGGGCAGGACCTCGCATGCCGCCGAACCCGAGCACGGCATCAATCCGGCGGCCGCGATGAGCGAGCTCATCACCCGCAGCCTGGCGCTGGACCACAACGTGCCGGCCGATGCGCACATGCGGGTGGTCACCCCCGTGCATGCACGCCTCGGCAGCAAGGACTACGGCATCAGCGCGGGCTCCGCCGAGGTGCATCTCACCCTGCGCTGCTGGCATGATGCCGAACTCGAGCGCTTGCAGCGCGAGGTGGAGGCCATCGCCAACGAAGTGAGCGTCCGGCACCGGCTGAAGCTCGACATCACCTACACCCAGCACTTCCACGCCAACCGCAACGATGCCGCCACGGTGGACCTGGTGCGCGAGGCCGTGGAGGCGGAGGGGCTCGCTCACCGGGAGCCGGAGCATCCCTTCAAGTTCGGCGAGGATTTCGGGCTCTTCACCCAGCGCTTCCCCGGTTGCATGTTCGGGCTGGGGGCGGGGAGGGAACGCCCGCCCTGCACAATCCCGACTACGACTTCCCCGAGGACCTCATCCCGCAGGGCATCGCCGTGTTCGAGCGGATCGTCCGCCAACTGACCTGAATGTTCGAAACGAGCACCATCACCATCAGCCGTAGTGCGCTGCGAAGGAACCTCGCCTTCCTGCGTCAGCGGCTCAACGGCGCGCGGTTGTGCAGCGTGGTGAAGGGCAATGCGTACGGGCATGGCCTGGACGCCTTCATCCCGCTGGCCATGGAAGAGGGCGTCGACTACTTCGGGGTGTACTCCGCCGATGAAGCGTGGCATGTGGTGGAGCACCTGCGGAAGTGCCCGGACCTCTTCATCATGGGCATGGTGGAGGTCGATGGCCTGGCCTGGGCGGTGGAGCATGGCGTGGAGTTCTGTGTGCACGACCGGCACCGGCTGGAGCAGGCCATCGGCGAGGCGGGCAGGCAGAAGCGCAAGGCGCGCATCCACATCGAGGTGGAGACCGGCATGCACCGCACCGGCTTCGACCGCACCGCGCTGGGACCCGCGCTGGACCTGATGCGCGCGCATGACGAGCACATCGAGCTGGTGGGCCTCTTCACCCATTTCGCCGGGGCGGAGAGCAGCAGCAACGATCAGCGCGTCACCGCCCAGATGGCGCACTTCCAACAGGCGCTCGACCGATCCCATCTGGCCGGCCTGCATCCGACCTATGCCCACCAGGCGTGCAGTGCGGCCGTGATGAACTATCCGCATACGGTGGGGCCGATGGCGCGCGTCGGCATCATGCAGTACGGCTTCTGGCCCAACCAGGAGACGTGGTTCCGCTACAGCGCGGTGAGCGGTGTGTCCACCGATCCGCTCAAGCGCCTCATCGGCTGGAAGAGCCGCGTCATGGCCATCACCAGGGTGGCGGCGGGCGGCTTCATCGGATATGGGACGAGCAGTGAAGCGGCGCACGACATGCGCATCGCCGTGGTGCCGGTGGGCTACGCGCACGGCTTCGACCGCGGGCTCAGCAACCTGGGCCGTGTGCTGGTGCACGGGCAGCAGGCACGGGTCGCCGGCATCGTCAACATGAACGCCATCAGCGTGGACATCACCGACATCCCGGGAGTGGAGAAGGGTGACGAGGTCGTCCTCATCGGTGAGCAGGGCGACCATCGCATCACGGTGGCCAGCTTCAGCGAACTGAGCGAACAGCTCAACTACGAGCTGCTCACGCGCCTGCCGCGCGACATCCCCCGGACGGTCATCCCCTGAACCATGGCCTACCTGAAGCTCTATCGCGACAAGCTGCGGAGGAACCACGCCGTGCTGCAGCGCTGGTTCGACGGCAACGGCATCGCGTGGGGTGTGGTCACCAAGCTGCTCTGCGGCAACCGCACCTACCTGCAGGAGCTGGTGGACCTGGGCATCACCGAGATGCACGACACGCGCATCAGCAACCTGAAGGCGATCAAGGCCATCGCGCCCCAGGTGCAGACCGTCTACATCAAGCCGCCCGCCAAGCGCAGCCTGTCCAGCGTGGTGCGCTATGCGGACGTGAGCTTCAACACGGACCTCTTCACCATCAAGGGGCTGAGCGAGGAGGCGGTGAGGCAGGGCCGCCATCACAAGATCATCATCATGGTGGAGATGGGCGACCTGCGCGAGGGCGTCATGGGCGAGCACCTCACGGACTTCTACGCGCAGGTGTTCCAGCTTCCGGGGATCGAGATCATCGGGCTGGGCACCAACCTCAACTGCCTCAACGGCATCATGCCGAGCGCGGACAAGCTCATCCAGCTCAGCCTCTACAAGCAGCTCATCGAGGCCCGCTTCGACCGGGTGATCCCCTGGGTGAGCGGCGGCACCACCGTCACCGTGCCCCTGCTGCTGAACAAGGAATTACCCAAGGGAGTGAACCACTTCCGCATCGGTGAGGCCCTGTTCTTCGGAGCCGATCTCTTCACCGGTGGCTTGCTGCCCGGCATGGAGTCCGATGTGTTCAAGCTCTTCGCCGAGGTGATCGAGCTCTACGAGAAGCCGGTGGTGCCCATCGGGGTGCAGGCGGAGAATCCGTCGGGTCACAAGCCGGAATTCGACGAGGCGGACCGGGGACGCACGTCGTACCGGGCCATCCTCGACATCGGCCTGCTCGATGTGCAACCGGGCTTCCTCATCCCCGAGGACGAGCATGTGCACATCATCGAGGCCAGCAGCGACATGCTGGTGGTCGATCTGGGCGACAGCCCGCACGACTACCGGGTGGGCGCGGTGATGAGCTTCAGGTTGCGGTACATGGGCGCGCTGGGCGTGATGAACTCCCGCTACATCGACAAGGTGGTGGAGTAGCCCCACCGCGCCGCGGTGGGTGATGGGCGGCCGGCGCCGCGCCTCAGTCGATCAGCGCGAACCGGAACACCATGCTGCGCTGCCGCGCGGCCAGGGTGGCCTGAACGGGGTCGTCGTAGGCACGCTCGCGGCCATCCAGCATCCCCAGCAGCTCCAGCAGACCGGTCTCCTTCGCCTGGGGCTCGTAGGCGGCCAGCAGCTTGCCCAGCTTGCGTCCCGCGAGCGTCGCGATGGCGCGGGCACGCTGTTCCGCCGCGGTGTACATGGCCTGCAGCACGGCGGTCTGCGCATCCTCCGGCTGGTCGAACCGCCAATGCGCGATGTGGCCTTCCAGGCCCGGACGACCGCGCAGGGCCTCCACCATCGGCTTCAACGCCTCGCGGTCCCTGGCGGTCACGCGCAGCACCGGTTGTGGCGGCTGCGCGTACAGGGCGAGGGAGAGGTCGTCGCCGGCATCGGTCGTCCGCACCACGGCATGGCCCATGCCGCGCAGCTCCTTCTCCAGCTTCCCCAGCTCGCGGTCCGCACGCGCCGCCATCTCGCGCTGCACCTTCTCCCAGTCGGCGTTCTCCTCGTAGGGCTGGTCGCCGGGATCGCTCCAGCGGATCTCGTACACCACCTCGCTGAAGCGGAGCGGCACGGTGTCGTGCACGGTGAGCTCGATGGTCTGATCGGTCAGGGTCTGCCCCAGGGCGAGGGCCGGGGCGCACAGCGGAAGCAGGGCAGGGAGGCGCATGATGAAGGGGTTCAGCGGCGGTCCAGGCGGACGATGTTCTCCACGTGGAAGGTGTGCGGGAACATGTCCACCGGTCGCACGAAGGTGACGCGGTAGTGGTCGTTCAGCAGGGCCAGGTCGCGGGCCTGGGTGGCGGGGTTGCAGCTCACGTACACGATGCGGGGCGGGGCCATCTCGCGCAGGCGCATCACCACGTCCTCGTGCATGCCCGCGCGCGGCGGGTCGGTGATCACCACGTCCGGACGGCCGTTCCGCTGCACGAAGGTGGCGTCCAGCAGGTGCCTCAGGTCGCCCGCCTCGAAGTGCACGTTGGTGATGCCGTTCAGCCGGGCGTTGGCCCAGGCGTCCTCCACCGCCTCGGGCACGATCTCCGCGCCCACCACCTGCGCCGCCCGGCCGGCCACGTACAGGCTGATGGTGCCCGCCCCGCTGTACAGGTCGTAGACCCGCTCGGTCCCCGTGAGGCCCGCGAGCTCGCGGGTGAGCGCGTACATGGCCTGCGCCTGGGCCGGGTTGGTCTGGAAGAAGCTCTTGGGCCCGATGCGGTAGCGAAGCGCACGTCCCGTGGCGGCATCGGTGAACACCTCCACCAGATGATCGCGCCCGGCGTGCACCTGGATGTCGAGGTCCCAGAGGGTGTCGTTGCGCTTGGTGTTCACCGTCCACAGCACGCTGGTGAGCTGCGGGAAGGCGTCCAGCAGCGCATCGAGCAGGGCGGTGCGCTGTTCGGGCCGGTCCTCGCCGAAGGCCACAAGCACCATGCACTCGCCCGTGAGGGTGGTCCGCACCATCACCGTGCGCAGGCCGCCCTGGTGCGCGCGGATGTTGTAGAAGCTCATGCCCAGTTCGGCGGCCTTGGCGCGGAGGAAGTTGCGCACGGCGTCGCTCGGGGCGGGTTGCAGATGGCACTCGTCCACCTGCAGCACGCGGTCGAAGCGCTGGGGGATGTGGAAGCCCAGGGCGTTGCGGTCGGCGATGTCGCCCATGGTCCGCAGCTCGGCGTGGGTGAACCAACGGTGCGCGCTGGCGGTGAACTCGAGCTTGTTGCGGTAGCCGCGCGTGGCGGGCGAGGGCAGGGTGGGCTGCACCTCCGGCAGCTCCAGCCCGCCGAGGCGCTCCAGGTTGTCGATCGCCTGCTGGCGCTTGAACTCGAGCTGCTTCGCATAGTCCAGGTCCTGCCACTTGCAGCCGCCGCAGCTGCCGAAGTGCCGGCAGAAGGGTTGCACCCGGTCGGGGCTGGGCTCCACGATGCGGGTGGCCGACGCCTCGGCGAAGCTCTTCTTGCGGGTGTGGATCCGCAGGTCGGCCGTGTCGCCGGGCACCGCGCCGGTGACGAAGACCACCAGTCCATCCAACCGAGCCAGGGCCTTGCCGTTGGCGCCCCAGCCCGTGATGGGTACGGCGGCCACCTCTTCGGCGGTACGGGACGCGCGGCGCGGCATGGGCGGCAAAGATGGAAGGTTGAGCCGCTTATCTTTGACAGGCCATGAAGATCCTCCTTGAAGTACCCACGAGCAAGGCTAAAATGATGATCGAGCTGCTCAGTAGCATCTCTTTCGTCAAGGTCGCTCCGTTGAGCAAGGATAAGTCCCGTCGGGTTGAGGACCTGATCGAGGCGATGGCGGAGGTCGGCGAGATCAAACGCGGTGCACGCAAAGGCAAGCCGTTGAAGCAGTTCCTCGATGAGCTTTGAGGTCATTGCGCTGCGGCCCTTCCAGCGCGACCTGAAACGGCTCTTGAAGAAGTATCCCTCCTTGAAGAAGGACGTCGCAACCTTGGGTGCCATCCTGGAGCGTGACCCCTTCATCGGGAAGTCCCTTGGGAAGGACTGCTACAAGGTCC
The DNA here is from genome assembly GCA_016715895.1 of Flavobacteriales bacterium. Taxonomy (NCBI): domain Bacteria; kingdom Pseudomonadati; phylum Bacteroidota; class Flavobacteriia; order Flavobacteriales; species Flavobacteriales bacterium. The sequence goes on from JADJXH010000004.1 coordinate 2,272,402, forward strand.
GACTTTCGATCACGTCGAAAGGCCGCGGAAAGAGCGGTGGAGGCAGGGTGATCACGCATGTTCATGTGGCGGGCGACACGGTGCATCTGCTGGCGCTGTACGACAAGGCGGAGCGCGATACGCTTTCGGACAAGGAGTTGGAACAATTGCTGAGCTGGATACCGGAATAGGGAATGTCGCATGACTTGGAGGTTCGCCGAACGCACGGCCCCGAACCCCTAGTTTTGCCGCTTCCGCGCAGAACGCCCGTCCTTCCAGCCATGTCGATCCACTCCAGCATCCGCACCCGCACGCAGCAGGCCATCGAGCTCGAGGAGCACTACGGGGCCCACAACTACCACCCCTTCCGGTGGTGCTCGACAGCGGCAAGGGCGTGTTCGTGTGGGACGTGGAAGGCAAGCGCTACTACGACTTCCTCAGCGCCTACAGCGCCGTGAACCAGGGCCACTGCCACCCGCGCCTCGTGAAGGTGATGCAGGAGCAGGCCACGCGCATGACGCTCACCAGCCGCGCCTTCTACAACAGCGTGCTCGGCGAGTACGCCCGCACCGTGTGCACCCTCTTCGGCTACGACCGCATGCTGCCCATGAACACCGGCGCCGAGGCCGTGGAGACCGCCATCAAGATGGCGCGCAAGTGGGGCTACGAGAAGAAGGGCATCCCGGCGGGGCAGGCGAAGATCATCGTGTGCGAGGGCAACTTCCACGGCCGCACCATCACCATCGTCAGCATGAGCACAGACCCCGACAGCCAGGGCGGCTTCGGGCCGTTCACGCCCGGCTTCGAGGTGATCCCCTACGACGACATCCCCGCGCTGGAGCGGGCGCTGGAGGACCCGCACGTCTGCGCCTTCCTCGTGGAGCCCATCCAGGGCGAGAAGGGCGTGTACGTGCCGGCCGACGACTACATCCCCCGCGCCATCGCCGCCTGCAAGGCCCGCAACGTGCTCTTCATCGCGGACGAGATCCAGACCGGCATTGCGCGCACCGGCCGGCTGCTCGCCTCCTGCCACCACAGCGGCTGCCACTGCACCAAGGGCCTCTGCGAAGCACGCGAAGGGGTGCAGCGCCCCGATGTGGTGATCCTCGCCAAGGCCCTCAGCGGCGGCATGTACCCGGTGAGCGCCGTGCTGTCCAGCGATGCGGTGATGAACGTCTTCACCCCCGGCACCCACGGCAGCACCTACGGCGGCAACCCCATGGGCGCGCGCCTGGCCATCGAGGCGCTGGGCATCGTGCAGGACGAGGACCTCTGCGGCAACGCCGACCGGCTCGGTGAGCTCTTCCGTGCCGAGATGCGGAAGCTGGTGGACGAATACCCCTTCGTGAAGCTGGTGCGCGGCCGCGGGCTGCTGAATGCGCTCGTGATCGAAGCCCGCACGGCGCCGGATGGCTCCCCGAGGACCGCCTGGGAGCTCTGCCTGCTGCTGCGCGACAACGGCCTGCTGGCCAAGCCCACCCACGGCGACATCATCCGCTTCGCCCCGCCGCTGGTGATCACCGCCGAGCAGCTGATGGAGTGCGTGAACATCATCCGCACCAGCGTGCGGCAGTTCGCGTAGGTGGACGAAGCGAGCGGGTGGGCGCTACCTTTATGGTCACATCACACGCCATGAACACGACCGCCCTACGTGACCGCCTTCATGCCTTGGTGGACTCGATCCGGAACGAGGCCTTGCTCTCGCGTGTGCACGAACTGCTCGCCAGCGCGGTCGGTGACAGCGGCGTGTGGAGCGCCTTGACGGTGGAGCAGCAGGAGCGCGTTCTCCGGGCGCACGAGGCCTCGAAGGATCCCGCGAACCTGCGTGCGTCGGAAGAGGTGCTCCGGCGGCATCGACCATGAGCCTCCGGCCGGCTCGTGAGCGGCGCGTGCTGCCTACCCGCGGTGGTCATTCGCAGTTGGACGCTGGCGCGCCGCCTTGGGCGCGATGGCGTTCAAGGGGAGGAAAGAAAAGGGGAAGAAATTCACACGATTTTTTTTTCTTTCGGGCCTGCTCTTGCCGCAGGCCGCTTTTCATCTTGTTCCTGGACGAAGTGTTCAATCCTTCAACGGGGTTGGCAACGGGACGAGGGCGGCTTGCGGCAAGTGCATGTTAACATACGACTCGCTTTATAGGTTCCTTCACGCGCCATCTACATAACTTGGAATACGTAACAATCACCACCGAACAGAAACCCATATTTCCCAGCACTCAATTCTTTCGATGGAACTATTTCGTAGAAGTCATTTTCTATTCGTCTAAAATTTATTTTAATCTTACGTTGAAGTAGGTCTTCAGTCTTTCTACCTTGGTATTTGACGCCTAAACCATCTTTAACTGGTTCAAGGATATATAACTCTAATCCTTGAATCATCCATTGGTTGTTGACTTGCATGACAATTCGAAAATCAGACTTCCTGTCAACTATAACGGACAAAGTTGTATCTGGCGCGAGGGTCTTCCATCTAGTAGACCAATTTGATCCATACTTTACTTTTAACAAATGGTGTTCGAGACCAAATGGTTTCTGATCTCCGTTTGTAACGAATGGTATATCCATGAATTCTGGCCTTATCAGACTGTCTTGTGCATGACAGAATGTGTTGGATAGAAGTAATGCCAGAAGTGCAAGTTGATTTAAGGCTTTCATGGTTGTATGTTAACGGTCAAGTATAAGCGTAGTGCGGGATTGAAAGCACTTCGCTTTCGGTTTAACCATATGTTTATTTATATTCAATTAGTTTAAATATAGCACTTAGCCCGCATTATGCTTATACAATGTTATGGGCAGGTTTTGTATTCGGGATTGATGATATATTTTCCCCTACTTTGTCTTATAAAATATGGAGTTCCGTAAACTTTCTTTTGTTTGTTTTTCGGGTCAATAGAATGTTTTGCTAGGAAAGACTTACTGGTTTTTAAACAATCTATTACATCGTTAACTGTGAAAGGTTCTTTTAACCCATTACAAACTTTTCTTAGAATGCATTCAAATATTTTACTTCTCATATTCTATGGTATTTAGTTGACTAACTCAAAATAAATTTCTACTGGAACATTTTGCCATTCATCTCTATCCAAATCGTGAATTTTTAAAGTAATAGCGGGATACATATTTATATTTTCCCATTTATCGATAAACTCTTTGTTAGTTAAGATTTGAGCAATACTCATTTCTTTAAAATTAATGGGTTCATCTTTTCTGTAATTGAACCAATAACCGGGTTTTTCAAATGTTAAATCAAAAGTAAACTTAACTTCCTTTAATAAAGAATTGATAACCTTTAGTCTTTCGTCTTCAGAAAGGTATGAGGAATTGTCAACTCTAGACCCTAAAAAATATAGCTCTCCAGAATATAAGTTGTTTCCCCAATAGTTATCGCCAAGAGTAGAGTTTTTAAATACTTCATAAACCAATGGGTTTAATCCCTGGTCTGACCCTGATGCATTTGAATATGCTGATTCTGGTGTTGTTTCATATAGCCTATTTAATGATACTATATCAATATTTCTATTTGAGACATTTTTAATTGTCAGTGTGAACAATGGTGTCAGATTGGATTTATTAATTAATTGAGCTTTTGAAATAAGTACCTTGTATTTGTTATTTCCAAGAGCAATAAAATTAGTGTCATTGCTGCTCAGCTCAAGGAGGTCTTGAGATTTTGAAATCGACTTTACTTCATTTTCAGAAAACTTTTTGTTAGTAAAAAGTTCTTTAAGTTTTATGTATTGTTCCATTTCAAGACCTATACTGCCTTGGAATGACCAATTTGCACTACTCGCCATTATGTAAGTTAACTCGTAATCAACACTATCAAGTACAAACCATATATTTCCTAAACCTGAACCATCAGTAATTGCTCCATCATTCATCGAAACTTTAAGGCCCTTTATGCTACCATAAAGATATGTGTCTTCGAAATCTCGAGTGTTATTTAGTCCGAAACCATCTTTCTTAGCAGATTTTCGCTTGAATTCGGTTATTGTATAAGTTTCATCAACTTTATCGGCCTTACCTTGATAATAATTGTTTATTTGATATCGAAGTTTGGCTATGTTATCCCCTTGAGAATTGCTTGTTAAGACCATATAACAAGGTCCGTCTAATGAACCTACAAAAGCAGTTCCTTCGAATTGATTCAAATTTTGAGTTAGGCTCAATAGGTCATTAAACAACTTGGACTCCTTAGGAAGTTCCTGCTCTGTTACTTGCTCATCAATCACATCTGATTCATTGTTTTCTATTTCGCTATTGGAGTTTTTATTTCCATTCGAGCAGCCGACTATAGAAGCAGAAAAAATAATATTGCTAAAATTCTCATCTGATTTTTCATTTTCTATTGATTTTGGTTTTTGTCAACTTGCCCATGGCCCCAACGTTGGGTATACGAAGATCTTCGCATATCGCCGGAAGTAGCGGCTGGGTAGATCTTCGTGCTAATGGACAATTGGGGGTGGTTTTGCGAACGTTTTGACGGCGATCTTGTCAAGGCGCATCCAAGTTATCCATGGGGTTCACGATGCCCTGCAGGTATCGTGTGCTCACATGCGTGTAGATCTCCGTGGTCTTGCTGCTGGCGTGTCCCAACAGGGCCTGAATATAGCGCAGGTCAGTGCCTTGTTCCAACAAGTGGGTGGCGAAGCTGTGGCGCAAGGTGTGCATCGTGGCTGGCTTTCGGATCCCGGCCTTCTCCATAGCGGTCTGAAGGACCTTCTGAGCGCTTCGGGCGCTGTAGGACCCGCCTCCCTGCCCTTCGAAGAGGAGTTCCCGGGGCTGGGTGTGTTCCACATAGCGCTTCAGGAGTTCGGCGGTGCTGCGCCCGAGCAGGGTCGTTCGGTCTTTGTTGCCCTTGGCTCCACGGATCCTGATCAGCCCCCGGTCAAAGAGCAGGTCCTCCGGCCTCAAGGCAACTAACTCGCTGACGCGAAGCCCGCCTGAATACGCGAGCGCGAGCATGGATCGATGCTTCAGGTTGGTCGGTGCCTTCAATACAGCGGCCACTTCGCTCTTGCTCAGGACCAGCGGAAGCTTGGTCTCCTTCCTTGGCCGCTCGATGAAGGTGACGCGCCGCTCATCGCCCAGCACGTTCATGTAGTAGTAGCGGATGGCGTTCACCGCCTGATTCAGGGTGCTGTTGCTCACCTTGCGGACCGAGGCGAGGTGGTGTTGAAAGGCCTCGATGTCCTCCGTGCGGATGTCGTTCGGATGCTTGTTCGGGAAGTGCTGAAAGAGCTGCTTCGTGGCACCGAGGTACACCGGGATGCTGCGCGGACTGTAGCGGCCGATCTCCAGCTTGCGGCGCATGGCGGCCAAGGCCTCCTCCTGCGCCTTGGACAGGGTGGAAGCGGTGGGCTTTTGTTGTGCTGTGGCCGTTGAGGTCGCTGGGCGCTTGGACCCGCTGGCCGCTCCGGCAGTGCGTGGTGGCTTGGGGATGGGCGGAGCGGGTGCGCTCGTCCCGGCCTTCTTCCGCAAGCCGTTCATGTCCACCCAGGCCTTGCCTTTGAACGCCGCGAAGATCTCCTGAAGGTGCTCGGGGGCGTTGGGTGTATACCAGCACCGATGGGTCTTGCTCCACCGGGCTCCGGCGTGCTTGGCGGCCGCGATCAACGCGGCATCAAAGGGGAAGTGCAGGGCGATGCACCGCTGGGCATGGTGCACCAGGTGCTCCAGCCGGACCGCACGATCGATGGCCTTTTCGTCCATGGCGGAAAGGCAAGATAACAGCGTCCGGCCCACCTCTGGCGCGAGCGTCCACGCTCGTGCCATGAACGCCTGACGAGGGGCCGACGCACGAGCGTGCGCGCTCGCGCGCGTGTGTGCGTTCACCCGCGTTACGAACGCGGGCGAAGGAGAGACCGTCAGCGCCTGATGCTGAATATGGAATAGGTCTTGAACCGGGGCGTAACCCTACCGCTTGCTGCGGTCCACCTCCTTCACCAGCTTGCCCTGCTCGTAGTGCAGCTCGCGGTAGATCTGGCCATCGGGGCTGTAGTCGTAGTGCACGCCATGCTCCAGGCCGTTCTCCCAGCTCTCCAGATACTTCTTGGTGCCGCTCTCATAGAAGTAGGTCCACTGCCCGTGCTCCACGCCGTTCAGGAAGTGGCCGGTGTATTCCAGCTGGCCGTTGGGGTAGTACACCTTCTCCATCACCTTCTCGGCCTCCTCGCCCTTGCCTTTCATGTAGATGACCACCTCGGGCTTGCCGTTGGGGTGGGTGGAGGCCACGAACTTGTGGGTGCCGCAGGCGGAGAGCACCGCACAGGCGACCAGGGGGAGGAGTGCCCGCTTCATGCACCGGCGAAAATAGGCCACGGCGGCCACCCGGCGGTGGGCCGTCAGAACCAGGCGATGAGCTTGACGTTGAGGCGACGCGGCGTCAGGTTGTCCGGGATGGCGTAGAAGCGGCCGCTCACATCCTGCACCCAGGTGTAGTCGATGGTGTTGTTGATGTTGAGCAGGTTGAAGACCTCCACGCTCACCCACATGTCGTTGATGTGGCGCAGGAAGCCCTTCTTCTCCTGCCCGCGCGCGCCGAGCAGCTGCTTGCTGAAGCCGATGTCCACCCGGCGGTAGAGGCCCGTGCGCAGGGTGTCGCTGTAGCGGTCGTCGTTGGGCGGACCGAAGGGCAGGCGGGTGCCGAAGACCAGGTTGAGGTGCACCTTGAAGGTGGGCCAGCGGGGCATCTCGTCCTGGAAGTAGAGGGCGAAGTTGACGCGCTGGTCGGTGGGCTTGGGGATGTAGCCCGGTTCGATGCGCGTGGAGTCCACCGCCACCTGGTCGAAGGTGTAGCCCGGGCGGATGGTGTCGCCGGCGGCGTTGAAGCGCAGGTAGTAGAAGTCGTCCAGCAGGTCCTCCTGCACGGTCATCACGCTCACGCCGGCCCACGACTCGATGCCGGGGATGAGCTCGCCGTTGAGCTTCAGGTCCAGGCCCATGGCGTAGGCCTTGGCGTTGTTGCGGCCGTAGTAGCGGATGCGCACGTTGTCCACCTCGTAGGGGATCACGTTGTCCATGAGCTTGTAATAGGCCTCGGTGGTGAGCTTGAAGGGGCGCTGGAAGATGCGCAGCTCGCGTTCCCAGCCCAGCAGGAAGTGGATGCTGCGCTGGGCGCGGATGTCGGGGTTGAGCTGGCCGTCGAAGCCTCGCAGCTCGCGGTAGAAGGGGGGCTGGTAGTAGAGGCCGGTGGCGAACCAGAAGCGGTGGCGGCGGTCCACGGTGTCGCCCTTGTGGGTCACGCGCGTCCATCCGGGGGCGTAGGTGGCGCGCAGGCGGGGGCTCACGACGGTCTCCTGGTTGTAGCTCCACCAGTTGGCGCGCAGGCCGGCGTTGAGGCCCCAGCTGCGACCGGGGAGGGTCTCCCAGGTCCACGCGTTCTGCACGTAGGCGCTGGCGCGGTAGCTCTCCAGCTCGGCGCGGCTCTTCAGCACGTAGCTCAGCTCCAGGTCCTCGCCGTTGCTCTGGGGGATGCTGTAGTCGGCCGAGTCCACCATGGTCCACTCGCTGAGGCGGTCGCTGATGGTCTCGCGGCGGCCGTCGATGCCCCATTGCAGGTAGCTCTTGCGCAGCTGCTTGTAGCCGCGGTGGGCCACGGTGATCACCTGGGTGCTGAGGTCGTTGCGGGCATGGTCGAGGTAGCCGCCCACGCCCAGGTTGCGCACCACCTCGCCGAACTGGTCGCTGCCGAGGTCGCGGTCCAGCTCATCCAGGAAGTACTGGCCCAGCACGTCGAAGGTCTCGGTCTCACGGGTGTCGAAGGCGCTGACGGTGAACTTCAGCAGGGCGTCCTTGCCGGCCTTCCAGTTGAGGTTGAGGGCGCCGGACCAGGTGTCGAACTCGGTGCGCTCGCGGCCCTCGAAGAAGACGGTGAAGCGCAGGGCCTGGTTGAAGTTGCCGAACTCGGTCTGCCGGCTCTGGGGGATGAGGCGGTACTGGTTGCTGGAGTAGAGGCCGAGGAAGCCGAGCTCCACCTTGTCGCTGAGGTCGTAGGTCCAGTAGGATTGCAGGTCGAGGTAGCGGGGGTCGTACTCGCCGCGGGTGTCGAGGCTGCGCAGCAGGTAGGCGTTGGTGCGATAGCGGAAGCCGGTGATCTGGCGGAGGCGCTTCTTCAGCATGGCGCTCTCCAGGTGGATGGCGCCGCCCTGCAGGCTGGCCATGGCCGAGCCGGCGAAGCCCTTGGGGCGCTTGTAGGTGATGTCGAGCACGCTGCTGAGCTTGTCGCCGTAGCGGGCCTCGAAGCCGCCGGCGCTGAAGTGGATGCGCTCGATGAGGTCGGGGTTGGGGAAGCTCAGGCCCTCCTGCTGGCCCGCGCGCACCAGGAAGGGGCGGTACACCTCGATGCCGTTCACGTACACGAGGTTCTCGTCGAAGTTGCCGCCGCGCACGCTGTAGCCCGAGCTGAGCTCGTTGCGCATCACCACGCCCAGTTGACCGCTCAGCAGGGCCTCCACGCCACCCATGGGGCTGGGCATGAAGCGGGTGAGCTTCGCGTCGAGCACGGTGATGCCGGCGTCGCGCTCGCTGTCGCCGCTGCGCACGTCCACCTGGCCCAGGGTGTTCACCGGCAGTTCCACGTCCAGCCGCTGGCGCTCGCCGGCGCGCACGGTGATGCGGCGGTCCTGGGTGCTGCCCGCGAAGCTGAAGCGCAGCAGCAGCTCCACCCCGGCGGGCACCTTCAGCTCGTAGCGGCCGTCGTCGGTGGTGGTGGTGCCGCGGGCCATGCCCTCCACGAACACGTTGACGAAGGGGGCCACGCGGCCGTCCGGCGTGCGCACGGTGCCGAAGAGGGTGCCGTCCTCCTGCGCGAGGGCGGGGAACAGGGCAAGCAGGAAAAGCGCGAGCAGGCCGGTGCGCAGCATGGGCGGCAAAGTAACGGTGCCGGTCCCAGCTTGGTATGCGGGTCAGCGGGCCTGGAGCGCGGCGCGCACGGCGGCCCGCAGGTCCGCTGCGGAGCGGTAGCCGCTGCTCACCGGCCGGGTGCTGCCCTTGTGCACGAGGAACACGGCCGGAAAGCCCTGCACACCGAGGTCGGCCGAGCGGCGCATGTCGGCCTCGAAGGCGAGCTTGGCGGCGGGGTCGGCCATGGCGCGGGCCAGCGCGCTGCCCTCCACGCCGTGGCGCGCGGCGAGGGTGGGATAGAGGGCCTTGTCGTTGAGGTCAAGGCCATCGCGGAAGCAGGCGTGCTGCACCTCGTGTGCGAACGCGACGGTGCGCTCCGGGGCCAGGGTGCGGAAGGCGGCGATGGCCAGGCTGGGCGGCACGCTGCTGCTCCACCGTGTGCCGAGGCGCAGCTGCTCCTTGTACGGCTCGCCGATGCGCACACCGGTGTAGGACTCCAGACGGGGATGGCGCCCAGGATGTAGCCGGCCATGTCGCCCATGGGGCCCTCGCGGTCGCCGGTGACCATGCCACCCAGCACCAGCTGCACGTCGATGCTGTCGGCCATCTGCGCCAGCACCGTGTCCAGCTCGTGGCCGAAGGCGTAGCACCAGCCGCACAAGGGGTCCATCACGTAGAGCAGCACGGGGCGTCCGTCGGGCATCGCGGTGGTGTCGGGTACCTCGTGCGGCCGGGCGGTGCACGGGAGACCGCACAGCAGGAGGGTGGTGGCGGCGAGGGTCGAGAGCGGGCTCATCCGGTGGCCAGGGCGGCGCGCACGTTCTCGAGGAGCTGATCGGGGCCGCCGTAGTGCTCCAGGAGCCGGATGCCCTTGGCGGCGCACAGGTCGCGCAGGGCCTGTCGAGGACCCTCCTCCACGCCGCCGCCGACGATCAGCAGGGCGGTGGGTCCCCCGTCCAAGCGCGCGCGCAATTGGTCGTCCTCCAAGAATCCCTCCGCCGCGTGACCGGCGCTGCGCAACTGGTGGTGCACCAGCGCCATGATGCTGGGGTTGCGGCCGAAGTAGACGATCGGGTCGCTCATGGCGTCGAAAGATAATGCGCGGTGGATAGCGGGTCATCGGCATGCCCCCCGACCGAAGCGGTTCCTGCGCCTATGGACCTGGCCCGGCCTGCACGGAACGGAGCGGAACCGGCCGAACGGCAGCGCATGTGAACGGGCGAAGGCCCCTTGCACGCTGGATCTTCCTGATGTTCACGCGCGCTTCCGGACCAGCTCGTCCGCCGTGATGCCGTCCTCCAGCCATGGCCCGATGCCGGGCCTGTCATCGATCGAGATGTCCTTGAAGGTGAGCATTTCCCTCAGGCGACCGCTGTCACCGGGCCGGAAGCCGGTCTCCCGGGCGAAGTCCTTCGGATTGTGGAAGGTGCCGAAGAGCATGTCCATCAGCGGCAGGTCGGTATAGTTGCCACTGTGCACCCCGCGTTCATGGTGGCGGCTGTGGCTCTCGGGGCGTTGCACGAGGTAGCCCAGCCAGTGCGG